>NZ_JBJXHJ010000050.1:0-2018 GCF_046487845.1 Pseudomonas sp. PHC1 | reverse complement strand
TGAAATTGAGGGGTTATGACAATTTTTACTTTTTTTTTTGTACAAAGTACAAAATACAAAGTACAAGCTAGATAGATAGGCAAAAAAAAAAAAAAAACCTTTCCTGTCTCAACCGTCCCCTCCTGCCTCCCCTCCCCATCTTCTTACCTGCCTCCCCCTCCCTGGTACTCCTACCTCCACCTCTCCCCAGTACAACCACCAATTCCATAATTGTGATAATCAGATTAGAATATACTCACCCACTGACGAACGTGTCTTCCGACGATCCAGATCCTGTCCACGGGCGGAGTCGAACCAGCCGATGTTCAATCCATGACGGCTCATGGCAGCCAACTAACCCACTACTCCACGGGCTCACTGTCAAAAACAACCGGGAATCTCCCCTATGACAACTACATCATTTTCATTCATATTACTTACGATATATTACTAAGTATAAAAGGTGAAAGAAGAAGATTTGTATAACATAAACATTTCAGAAGTCAGCCTGCAGGATAGCTCTGTCATATAAGTGTTGGCCATTAATTACCTGAGTGTAAAGTTATTGGTTCAATACCCACTTGGGGTCATTGATCTTATTTCATCTGTAATGTTGCTTTACTAAAGTGCCACAGGAAAGGAACAATGACAGTGAAACACAAGTGACACAATCCACCTGCTAATGTTTAAATGTTACTCTTTGTCTTTCTTTGGAGCTGCAGATGTTACATATTTATCTGTCTGCCACGTTCTCTACAATCAGTATCTTCAGTAATGTTGTTAAAGTGTGGTTTTAATGTAGGGTGTGGGATCCAGGAGATGAGCTGGAGGAGCAGGCGTGTTGGTGGGAGGTGCTTCATTAATAAAGGGAGGTGCAGCACAGCTGGTGCTCCTGTTGTGTGAGATTGAGGGTGAGAGTGAAGCTGAATGTTTGTATTTCTTCCAGGAAAGATGGTTTAACACGGTTCCCAGATGTAATTATGGTGATTTAAAGTGAGATTAACAAACAAAGACTAGTTTATAATAATCAGAACTTGACTGAAAATAAGAAAAGCGATGTTTAGGTTTAAGTATATAATATATGTAAAATATTAAGTTTTAGATGCTCTCTGGTGTTGACATGTTTCATTAAAGCTAAAGTTTCTCAGCAACTGTTTTCAATCTAGACAGTTTGATTTATCCTTTTCTTCAGTCACAGTCTTTGTAAATATTGAGACATTAACCTTCATAAAACAATCACTTAACTCTTGTACTTTTAATTACCATTAACTGTGTATGTGGGGAACTTATTAAACCAACTTTCTGAGAAGAAACACAAAGATTTGTCTTCATTTAAAAGTTTGAAACATTTCTTACCCTGAATCTGGGTGTGCCGAAGAGACAAAGAGACCTCCATGTTGTCTCTGATTGCTCTCGTTAACACACCTGTTAGATCCAGCTGGGCCTGTTTGAAGCACTTTACTATGAGCTGTATGTAAAAACAGCCTTAAGAGCCGACTTGGGAGTAAAAAGTCCAGTGAAATAATAAGTCAGATGTATGAGATGAGTCAAAGTGTTGATATAAACCTTCAACTCTAAATGTTCATGTGATTAATCACATGTAAGCTCACAGATGATGAGCCAATCAGACACGATGATAAACTCTGTGTGATACTAACAACAACCTAATATATTTTAAAATACATAAGAGGAAGTTCATCCGAGGAGTTAAAGAGAATCTGTAGACAATAAAAAAGATTAGAAGACTGCTCTGCAAATGTAGAAGTTGTGGCTTTGATCCTGGGACACTTTTAGCAGTCTAACATCAAGAGGACAGAGTGAAAAGTGTGAGAAAACCTCTGTTCCCAGTGAAGATCCAGTGGCTCAGTGGGTAAGACATTCTCTCTCAGTCAGTCAGAGGTTGTGAGTTCAATACCAGATTGCTACTTTTAAAGTCAGAAAGCCCAAATAAAGAGTAAAAACCTCTTAAAAAAGTGAGTAAAAGTGTCAGTCCAGGTAGCTCAGGCTGTTAGAAGACTGCTTGGGAAGATTGAGGTTGT
>NZ_JBJXHJ010000007.1:0-289854 GCF_046487845.1 Pseudomonas sp. PHC1 | reverse complement strand
TGTGTTTGCTCGCACGAACATCATCAACCAAATCGGCGTTCTTGTTTCTATGTTTCCCGGGATTCCGTGAAGAACCATAAAAAAGCCCCGCTTTTGAGGGCGGGGCCTTTTACTAAAGAAGCTACAAGTTAGATAACTTGTACTTCTTCAGCTTGCATGCCTTTCTGACCGCGGGTAGCGATGAAAGAAACCTGTTGGCCTTCTTTCAGGCTTTTGAAGCCGTCGGATTGGATAGCTTTGAAGTGAACGAACAGGTCGTCACCGGATTGTGGGGTGATGAAGCCGAAGCCTTTTTCATCGTTGAACCACTTAACGGTACCGGTTTGGCGATTAGACATGGTGTAACTCCTTGAACAAAGATAACTGCGACTCAGGAAGAACCCTGGCCGAGACTGAGTGCAAAGAGCAGGAAAAATTCTTGTAGATGGTTGGATCGAAATTCAACATATCGTGTAGAGATTCTCAGTGACACAAGCAGCACAGTGGCGCCACCTTAACCCTTTTTCCGGAACGTGCCAATGCTTCTTGCGAAGGTTTCTCTGTTTTAGGGATCGACGGTGTGACGGTTCGTCGCCAGGCCGCGTAATTCCTGCACGTTCGGCGAGAATTGCACCCCGGACTTTGAACCCGGCGGCGCGCCCGGTAAGATGCCGGACAGATTTTTTCCACCTCGCTATTCAGGACACCCGCCATGAGCATCAAATCGGACAAGTGGATTCGCCGCATGGCGCAGGAACACGGCATGATCGAGCCGTTCGTCGAGCGCCAGGTACGTGGCAGCGACGACAGCCGGGTGATCTCCTACGGTGTGTCGAGCTACGGCTACGATGTGCGTTGCACCAATCATTTCAAGGTGTTCACCAACATCAACTCGGCCATCGTCGATCCGAAAAACTTCGACGCCGGCAGCTTCGTCGACGTCCACAGCGACGTCTGCATCATTCCACCGAACTCCTTCGCCCTGGCCACGACCGTTGAATACTTCCGTATTCCACGCAATGTTCTGACCATCTGCCTGGGCAAGAGCACTTACGCCCGTTGCGGCATCATCGTCAACGTCACCCCGCTGGAACCCGAGTGGGAAGGCCAGGTGACCCTGGAGTTCTCCAACACCACCAACCTGCCGGCGAAGATCTACGCCAACGAAGGTGTGGCGCAGATGCTGTTCCTCGAATCCGACGAAGAATGCGAAGTCTCCTACAAGGACCGTGCCGGCAAGTACCAGGGCCAGCGTGGCGTGACCCTGCCGCGCACCTGATCCGTCCATCCGACAGTTACCGGGAATTCTTCGGCGGGTAGACACTCTATGAAGTGTACTGCCCGTTTCGCGAACAGCGGGACGGGCCCTCGCCGAGGAGTGCTCCATGAAGATCGATCCGCAAATCACTGCCGAACTGGCAAGGCTCGAGCCCAATCAGGTTGGCGTAATGGCCTGGTCGTTGTTGGCACACCCACCCATCACCACGGCCGGCGGAATCCCTCACCAGCCCGATCCCGATACCCCCAACGAAGAACCGAGCGAGCCCGGCGAACCGACCTTGCCGGACAAACCGCCCCCCGCGCCCGTCGCTTGATTGAACGTATGGCTCGTCGGCTGAATCCTTAAGAGGATCTCAGCCGACGGGCCATATTTCGTTGTCGCCAATGACAAAGATCCGACAGCTGTCTTCCTTCTCCACTGGAAAACCACCGGTGAAGGCCCCGAACGCCGGCAACAGGCTGACGTGTTCTCCCAGCCTGAAACACGCCAGCCGCAAACGCTGGCGCCCCTTGCCGATCAATCGATAAACCGGATGAACGTGGCCTGCCAGGACGTGCCTTTCAGGGTGTGGATCGGGCTCGTGTTGCAGCGAGAAGGGCCCGAGCAGCAAGGGTTCCGGCACCACGCGAATGTTCAGCGCTCCCGGTGGATCGCCCGCCCGCTGGTCGTGATTGCCGCGAATCAATGTCATCGGCAGGTCGGCATGACGCGCCCGCCACTGTGCCAGTGCCTGTAAGGTGCCGGGTGCGTGGGAGCCGGGCCCGTGCAGGAAATCCCCCAGAAAGATCAGTTGCCGACATGGCAGCTTTGCCAGCAGTTGGTCGATCGCGGCGATGTTGCTCGTCGTGGTGCCCTGCGGTACCGGCTGGCCCAGTCGGCGATAAGCGGCAGCCTTGCCGAAATGCACATCGGCCATCAGCAGCGCCTGTTGCGCTGGCCAGTACAGCGCCTTTTCCGGCAGCAACCAGAGTTCTTCGCCCGCCAGACGTACGGGATAGGGCGCGTTCATCACGATTGGCCCTTGTCAGCGGTGTTCTCCAGATCGCCGACCATACGCCGGATGCGGTCAGCGAGTTTTTCCGAGCTCATGCTTTCGCGCATGCGTTCCACCAGCAGCGGAAAGCCGAGCGGTGTCGGACGTTTGATCAGGTGCATATCGAGTTTCATCCGGTTGATTCGCTCCAGTGTCTG
Organism: Pseudomonas sp. PHC1; assembly: GCF_046487845.1. Lineage (NCBI taxonomy): Bacteria > Pseudomonadati > Pseudomonadota > Gammaproteobacteria > Pseudomonadales > Pseudomonadaceae > Pseudomonas > Pseudomonas sp. PHC1. The sequence continues at coordinate 287,402 of NZ_JBJXHJ010000007.1, read as the reverse complement.
TTCCAGTCGTCGAATATCCAGTTCTTCCCGTAAGACTTCTTCCCCGGCCTGCGCCAGCAGCAGGTTGTCGGCGTCGTATTGTTTGAACACTTCGAAGAACAGCCCGCTGGAAGCCTGGACCTGACGGGTACTTTTCGGCGCGCCGGGGTAGCCGGCGAACACCAGTCCGGCAATCCGCGCGATTTCCCGAAAGCGTCGCAGCGCCAGTTCGCCCGCGTTAAGGCTGGCCAGCACATCCCTCAACAGACCCTTGGGGCTGAGCAGGGCGCGATCCAGTTGCCAGGACCAGTCGATGGGCGTGGCGCTGAGCAATTCCAGTCCGTAATCGTTGACCGCAATCGAGAAGGTCACAGGCACGCGCTGACTGACCCGCCACGCCAGCAGACTGGCCAGCCCCAGATGCACCTGACGTCCGGCAAACGGGTAGAGGAAAAGGTGCCAGCCTTCGCGGGATTTCAGCTCTTCGGCCAGCAGATTGTTGGCGGTCGGCAGACCTGACCAGCGCATCTGCGTTTCCAGCAACGGCTGCAAGGCCTGCATTTCCGGGCCGGCAAACTCGCCTTGTGCCGCCGCGTTGAAGCGGCTGACCACGGCTTCGGCCAATTCGTTGGAAAGTGGCATGCGCCCGCCATTCCAGCGCGGCACGGCGGGTTTTTTCGCGGTGCTGCGTTTGACGTAAGCGGTCATGTTTTCCACCCGCACCAACTCCAGCAAGCGCCCGCCAAACAGAAACCCGTCGCCGGGTTTGAGGCGCGCGATAAAGCCTTCTTCAACGCTGCCCAGTTGTTTGCCGCCACCGCCCTTGCTCCAGAACTTCAGATGAATGCTGGCATCGCTGACGATGGTGCCGATGCTCATCCGATGGCGACGCGCCAGCCGGGCATCGGGGACGCGCCAGATGCCGTGTTCATCCGGCTCGACCCGGCGGTAATCCGGGTACGCCGTCAGCGACATCCCGCCGTGGCGTACGAAGGCCAGCGCCCAGGCCCATTCGGCGGGTGTCAGGTCGCGGTAGGCCCAGGCGCCACGGACTTCTTCGTACAGCTCATCGGGAACAAAGCCACCGCCCAAGGCGATGCTGACCAAATGCTGCACCAGCACATCCAGCGGTTTGTGCGGTGACCGTCGCGGTTCGATCCGCCGCTGTGCCACGGCATCGCGAGCGGCTGCGGCTTCGATCAGTTCCAGGCTGTGGGTCGGCACCAGGGTCACCCGCGACGTTCTGCCTGGAGCATGGCCCGAACGCCCCGCACGCTGCATCAACCGCGCCACGCCTTTGGCCGAGCCAATCTGCAGCACTCGCTCCACCGGCAGAAAGTCCACCCCCAGATCCAGACTTGAAGTGCAGACCACGGCTTTGAGTTGACCGTTCTTAAGGGCCTGTTCCACCCAGTCGCGGGTGTCACGGGACAGCGAACTGTGGTGCAGGGCGATCAACCCGGCCCAGTCCGGCCGCGCGTCCAGCAAGGCCTGATACCAGATTTCCGATTGCGCCCGGGTATTGGTGAACACCAGGCTGCTGGCGCAGGCGTCCAGTTCGGCGACCACCTGCGGCAACATCTTCAGACCGATGTGCCCGGCCCAGGGAAAACGCTCGATGGCCGGTGGGAGCAAGCTATCGACCTTGAGCGATTTTTCGCTTTGCCCCTGAATACTGAGGCCACCGCCCTGTGGGATCAGCACCTGTTCGGCGTGGGACTGATTGCCGAGCGTCGCGGAAACGCCCCAGACGATCAGCCCCGGATGCCAGCGGCGCAACCGGGCGAGGGCCAGTTGCAATTGCACGCCGCGCTTGTTGCCGAGCAATTCGTGCCACTCGTCCACCACGACCATGCGCAGCGTCGACAGCGCCGTTTGCGCGTCGGCGCGGGCAAGCATCAGGGTCAGGCTCTCCGGGGTGGTGATCAGTGTGGTGGGCAGGCGCCGGTTCTGGCGGGCGCGTTCGCTGCTGCCGGTGTCGCCGGTGCGCAAGCCGACGCTCCAGGGAATCTGCAGATCGTCCAGCGGCGCTTGCAGGGCGCGCGCGGTGTCGGCGGCCAGCGCCCGCATCGGCGTGATCCACAAGACCGTCAGCGGTTCGGCGGGTGGTTTGCGTTTGCGGGCGGTTTCAGCAACAGGCCCGGAGCGGGCAAAGCGATTGAGCGCGGCAAACCACACCGCGTAGGTTTTGCCGGCGCCGGTGCTCGCATGCAGCAGGCCGGATTCGCCACGTTTGGCCGCCGCCCACACCTGTTTCTGAAAGGCGAACGGCTTCCAGTCGCGGGCGCTGAACCAGTGTTTGGCGAAGTCGGTGGAAGTGCCCATGCCGGCGACGTGTGCTCTGAAGGTGTTCCTTCAATGACCGCGCCGGCCGGGCAATAGTTTTACTTGAGATTACCGCTGAGAAATTGCTTCAGGCGTTCGCTCTTCGGATTGCCCAGCACCTCTTCCGGCGCGCCTTCTTCCTCCACCAGCCCCTGATGCAGGAACAGCACCTGGCTTGAGACCTTGCGCGCAAAACTCATCTCATGAGTGACCATGATCATGGTCCGGCCTTCCTCGGCCAGGCCCTGAATCACCTTGAGCACTTCGCCGACCAGTTCCGGGTCCAGCGCCGAAGTCGGTTCGTCGAACAGCAGGACTTCCGGCTCCATCGCCAGGGCCCGGGCGATGGCCACGCGCTGTTGCTGACCGCCGGAGAGAAACGCCGGGTACTGATCGGCCACCCGTGTCGGCAGACCGACCTTTTCCAGATAACGCCGGGCGCGGTCGTCGGCTTCCTGTTTACTGCAACCCAGCACCCGGCGTGGGGCCATGGTGATGTTTTCCAGCACGGTCATGTGGCTCCACAGGTTGAAGTGCTGGAACACCATCGCCAGGCGGGTGCGCAGGCGTTGCAGTTCATTGGGGTCGGCGACGTGCATGCCGTGGCGGTCGGTGGCCATGCGGATCGCCTGGCCATCGAGGCTCATCGCGCCGTCGTTGGGTTGTTCGAGAAAGTTGATGCAGCGCAAAAAGGTGCTTTTGCCCGAGCCGCTGGCGCCGATCAGGCTGATCACGTCGCCGGTCCTGGCCTTGAGCGAGACGCCCTTGAGCACCTGATGGTCGCCATAGCTTTTGTGCAGGCCTTCAACGGTCAATTTGTACATGGGGCAGGCATCCTCAAGGCGAAAGTAGATAGCCGCTGCGATAGGCTTCGGCGCCCGCGACGTGGGCGATCACCATGCCGGCCGTGGCCATGCGCCGCAACGAGCGGGCATAGAGCAGACCGGAAGCGGTGCAATGGACTGGCGTGACCCGGTCAGTGATCGGGTCGATGATTTCGGCAATTTTCTGCCCGGCCTCAAGAAGCTGGCCGGGCGTGGCGGTGTAGACCAGCAGGCCGCCGACGGGAGTGGCCACCGGTTCCACGCCGGCCAGCGGTGTGGCGGGACGTGGCAGCGTCGGCAAGGCTTTGGGTTCGCCGACGATGGCACCGAAATGGATCAGGTAATCGATCAGTGCCTGGCAATCGCGACTGGCCAGCGGATGGGTGACATCCCCCTGACCGCGCAACTCGACGGTGACCGAGAAACTGCCGAGCGGAATCTCGAAGTGTTCGCCGAAGCGCTCCTTCAGTTGCCACCACAGCAGGGTGAAACACTCGTCGAACGACTGGCCGCCGGAGTCGGTGGCCAGCAGACTCGCCTGTGACTCAATGTAGCGCGCCAGGGGCTCGACCTGCGGCCAGGCCTCAGGCGTGGTGTACAGGTGAACCACGGATTCGAAATCGCAATGCAGGTCGAGCACCATGTCCGCATCGCAGGCCAGCCGTTGCAGGGTCAGGCGCTGGGATTGCAGTTGGGTGCCGGCGGTCTGGCGGGCGAGGGCGTTGCGCAGGCTGGCGCGGATCAGTTCGAGGTTGCGCTGCGGGTCGTCGCACAGCTGCGCTTCGATTTCGTTACCGATTTCCTCGCTGAGGTCGACGAACCAGCGGTTGAAGTTCTGTCCGCTCTCCAGCTCGTAGCGGCCCAGCGGCACATCCATCAGCACCTGTTCGAGGCCGACCGGGTTGGCCACCGGCACCAAGACGATTTCGCTGCGCAGGCGGCCGGCGGCTTCCAGCTCCGCCAGACGCAGCTTGAGGTGCCAGGCCACGAGCATGCCGGGCAGTTCGTCGGCGTGCAGCGAGGACTGGATATAGACCTTGCCCTGGGCCTTGTCCGGGCCGAAATGAAAGCTGTGGATCTGTCGTGCGGTCCCCGGCAGCGGGGCCAGCAGGTCGTGTATCTGATGACGCATCTCTGAAGGATCCTAGTGGGTCGGGCCGAGGAACGCCAGCCATCGGCGTTCGGCGAGACGGAACAGGCCGACCAGCGCAAAGGTGATGGTCAGGTAGATCAGCGCGGCGATGCCGAACGACTGGAAAGTCAGGAAGGTCGCCGAGTTGGCGTCCCGCGCGACTTTCAGGATGTCGGGGATGGTCGCGGTGAAGGCCACGGTGGTCGAATGCAGCATCAGGATCACTTCGTTGCTGTAGTAAGGCAACGAACGGCGCAGCGCCGACGGCATGATCACGTAGGCATACAGCTTCCAGCCGGTCAGCCCGTAGGCCTTGGCTGCTTCGACTTCGCCGTGGTTCATGCTGCGGATCGCCCCGGCGAAAATCTCCGTGGTGTAGGCGCAGGTGTTGAGGGCGAAAGCCAGGATCGTGCAGTTCATCGCATCGCGAAAGAAACTGTCGAGCAGCGGTTGCGCGCGCACGGCCTCCAGGCTGTAGATCCCGGTGTAGCAGATCAGCAGCTGGATATAGAGCGGCGTGCCACGGAACAGGTAGGTGTAGAACTGCACCGGCCAGCGAATGTAGAAGTGCGGCGAGACCCGGGCGATCGACAGCGGAATCGACACGATGAAACCGATGAAGATCGAGGCGCTGAGCAGCCACATCGTCATCGCCAGACCGGTGATGTTCTGGCCGTCGGTATACAGAAAGGCTTTCCAGTATTCCTGCAGGAGTTCGATCATCGTACGGCCTCCCGGGCACCGGCGGCGTAGCGGCGTTCGAGCCAGCGCAGGATGATGTTCGAGGCACTGGTGATCAGCAGGTAAATCAACGCGGCGAGCACCAGAAAGTAAAACAGTTGATAGGTGCTTTTACCGGCGTCCTGCGCGGCCTTGACCAGATCGGCCAGGCCGATGATCGAGACCAGCGCGGTGGCCTTGAGCATCACCATCCAGTTGTTGCCGATGCCCGGCAGGGCGAAACGCATCATTTGCGGGAACACCACGAAGCGAAAGCGCTGGCCGCGCTTGAGGCCATAGGCGGTGGCGGCTTCGACCTGCCCGCGCGGCACGGCAAGAATCGCCCCGCGAAAGGTTTCAGTGAAGTACGCGCCATAAATGAAGCCCAGGGTCAGAACCCCGGCGCTGAACGGGTCGATCTCGATGTATTCCCATTCCAGGTAGTCGGTGAGCGTCGTCAGCCAGGTTTGCAGGCTGTAGAAGATCAGCAGCATCAGCACCAGGTCCGGCACCCCGCGAATCAGCGTGGTGTAGATCTGGGCGGGCAGGCGCAGCAGTTTGACTTTTGACAGCTTGGCACTGGCGCCGAGCAGACCGAGCAACACGGCCACCAGCAGCGACAACGCCGACAATTTGATGGTCATCCAGGTGCCTTCCAACAGCAAAGGGCCAAAACCCTTGAGGCTGAAGGCGGAGAGCCCCAGATTTTGTAAGAGGTTTTCGAACATAAATCAGCAACCTGACTGAATGAAAAAGGCGCCCATCGAGGATGGGCGCCGGGGCATTATTTGCCGCTGTACAGATTCAGATCGCCAAAGTGTTTCTTTTGAATCTCGGCGTATTTGCCGTCATCGTGTAACGCTTTGATACCTTTATCCAAAAGCGCTTTCAGCTCGGTGTTACCTTTCTTAATACCGACAGCCGTCTTGGATGGCAGCAAGTGGTTGTCGACTGGCTTGCTGACTTCATAGTCGGCGCCCTGCGGCGACTTCAGAAAGCCCAGTTCGGCCTGCAACATGTCCTGAATGCCCGCGTCGAGACGGCCGGACGTCAGGTCGGAATACACCTGGTCCTGATTCTGATAGGCCTGGGTTTTCACGCCGGCCTTGTCCAGCACGGCTTTGGCATAGGCCTCTTGAATGGTGCCTTGCTCGTAGCCGACGGTTTTGCCTTTCAGCGAGGCGACGTCGTCGGTGATGCCCGAGCCTTTTTTCGACACGTAGGCGGTCGGGCCGGAAAACAGCTCGCTGGAGAAGTCGATGACTTTTTCGCGGGCTTCGGTGACGGTCATCGACGAGATCACGCCGTCGAATTTATTGGCCTTGAGGCCCGGAATCATGCCGTCGAAGTCGCTTTCGACCCATTTGCACTTGACCTTCAGCTCGGCGCAGATCGCGTTGCCCAGATCGATGTCGAAGCCAACCAGGCTACCGTCTGCCGCTTTCGACTCGAACGGTGCGTAGGAAGGGTCAACGCCAAACCGCAGTTCTTTGTATTCCTTGGCCAGCGCGGAGCCGGCGGCCATGCACAACGCCAGTGCAGAAAGGGTCAGCAATGCTTTTTTCATTATTCAATCCCTAAGAACCAATATGAGCGCTTGTGGCGCGGAATGATTGTTACTGGAGCGCTTACGACTTATAGAAAGTAGCAATTTCCGAACCAGAGTCCCGAACAAGTGTTTTAAAAGGTGTAGGAAGTGCATGCCGGGGCCGGTCAGTGCACGAAAACGGGCGCGCCGGAAAAGCTGCACCAGGATGGTTCGGGGGATCGTTCGTGGGGCAAGAATGATCATTCCCGCGCTGCGCGTGGGAATGCTCGGGGAGGCGTGGGGGAAGGGGTCAGACCAACAGGTTCTGCAAGGTCGCCAGGCTGTCGGCCTCTTCGATGGTCTTGTCCTGGCGCCAGCGCAACATGCGCGGGAAGCGTACGGCGATGCCGCTCTTGTGTCGGCGGGAGAGGGCGATGCCTTCGAAGCCCAGTTCGAACACCAGACTTGGCGTCACGCTACTGACCGGGCCGAATTTTTCCACGGTGGTCTTGCGCACGATGCTGTCGACTTCGCGCATTTGCGCATCGGTCAGCCCGGAATAGGCCTTGGCGAAGGGCACCAGCGCCCGGGCACTGGAACCGGGCGGGCCGTCCCACACCGCAAAGGTGTAATCGCTGTAAAGACTGGCACGCCGACCGTGACCGCGCTGGGCGTAGATCAACACCGCGTCGACGCTGAACGGGTCGACCTTCCATTTCCACCACACGCCCATGTCCTTGGTGCGGCCGACGCCATACATGGCATCCTTCGCCTTGAGCATCATGCCTTCGACCCCCAGGCGCCGGGAGGCTTCGCGCTGGCGGGCGAGGTCGAACCAGTCGTCACCCGTCAGGATCGGCGACGGCAGCAGCACCGGGTTGTTGCAGCGGGCGATGACCTGTTCCAGTTGCTCACGACGCCTGGCCTGGGGCTGGTTGCGCCAGTCTTCGCCCTGCCATTCGAGCAGGTCGTAGGCGAGTACCACCACCGGCGCATCTTCGAGGATTTTGCGGTCCAGTGACTTGCGACCGATCCGTTGCTGCAACAGCGCGAAGGGTTGCACCGCCGGGGCGTCTGTCGACTGCGGATCGAACGCGTCTTCGGTGACCGGGCGCTGGTTTTTCCAGACCACGATTTCGCCGTCGATCACCGTACCGTCGGGCAAGCCGTGCAGCAGCGTGTCGAATTCGGGAAAACGCTCGGTCACCAGCTCTTCGCCCCGGGACCAGACCCACAGTTTCCCGTCACGCTTGACCACCTGCGCGCGAATGCCATCCCACTTCCATTCCACCTGCCAGTTACTGGCCGGCCCGAGCAACGCGTCGAAGGTTTCCACCGGTTGCGCCAGCGCGTGGGCGAGGAAGAACGGGTAGGGCTGGCCGCCGCGTTGAGCGTGTTCGTCACTGGATTCGGGGGCGATCAGTTTCAGGTAAGCGGCGGCGGTCGGCCGGTTGGACAGGTCGGTGTAGCCCACCAGTCGTTGCGCCACGCGTTTGCTGTCGAGCCCGGCCATGGCGGCCAGGGCGCGGGTCACCAACAGTTTGGACACGCCGACCCGGAAACTGCCGGTGATCAACTTGATGCACAGCATCACGCTCGGCCGATCCAGTTGCGCCCACAGAGCGGGCAATTGGTGGGCGAGGTATTCCGGGGTTTCGCCGCGCAGGGGCAGCAGTTTGTCTTCGATCCATTCGGCAAGCCCGGCCTCGGACGTGTGCGGATGTTCCGGCAGCACCAGTGAAATGGTTTCCGCCAGATCGCCGACCGCCTGATAGCTCTCCTCGAACAGCCATGGCTCTAGTCCGGACGTTTCAACCGCGAGCTCGCGCAGGACTCTCACCGGAACCAGTTGCCGCGGCCGCCCGCCGGACAAAAAGTACACCGCCCATGCGGCATCCTGCGGTTGCGCCTGGGCGAAGTAGGTTTGCATGGCCGCCAGTTTGGCGTTGCTGGAGGTGGTGGCGTCGAGTTCGGCATACAACCCGGCGAAGTCTTTCATGGTTGCACCTCGGCAACGGCGGGCGTGGCGGTGGAAAGCTCTTCTTCATCGTCACCGTATTCGGTGTTGAAACCTTGTGCATCCAGGCCTTGTTCGCGCAGATGCCGCACCAGCACGCCAATCGAGCCGTGGGTGACCATCACCCGCTCGGCGCCGGTCTGTTCGATAGCCCATAAAAGACCGGGCCAGTCGGCGTGATCCGAGAGCACGAAGCCGCGATCCACGCCGCGCCGCCGACGGGTACCGCGCAGGCGCATCCAGCCGCTGGCGAAGCTGTCGCTGTAATCGCCGAAACGGCGCATCCAACTGCTGCCGCCGGCCGAGGGCGGGGCGATGACCAGCGCCTGGCGCATCATCGGGTCGTTCTTTTTCACCTCGCCGGCGTAGATCGTTGGCGGCAGGTAGACACCGGCCTCGCGGTACACACGGTTCAGCGGCTCGACCGCACCGTGGCTGAGGATCGGCCCGAGGGTTTCGTCGATGCCGTGGAGAATCCGCTGGGCCTTGCCGAACGAATAGCAGAACAGCACGCTGGCCTTGCCGGCCTCGATGTTGGCCTGCCACCACTGATTGATCTCGGCGAACACCTGCGCCTGCGGCTGCCAGCGGTAAATCGGCAGGCCGAAGGTCGATTCGGTGATGAAGGTGTGGCAGCGCACCGGTTCGAACGGCGCGCAGGTGCCATCGGGTTCGATCTTGTAGTCGCCGGAGGCGACCCAGACTTCGCCGCCGTACTCCAGCCGCACTTGGGCCGAGCCGAGCACATGACCGGCGGGATGAAAGCTCAGGGTGACGCCGTGGTGGGTCAGGCGCTGGCCGTAGTCGAGGGTTTGCAGGTTGATGTCCTGGCCCAGGCGCGCACGCAGAATCCCTTCGCCGGCGCTGGCGGCCAGGTAATGCTGATTGCCGCCACGGGCATGGTCGCCGTGGGCATGGGTGATCACCGAGCGCTCGACGGGCCGCCACGGGTCAATGTAGAAGTCCCCGGCAGGGCAGTAGAGGCCTTCGGGGCGGGCGATAACAAGGTCCATGGCGTTACCGGAATGGAGGGACTTGTTAGCTATGAGGTTGGCGCGAAGTCAGAAGTTCTATTGATTTTCTGAACTGTCGCATGATCGTTCCCACGCGGACGGTTCGACGCCTCGACGTGGGAACGATCAACTGGGGGGGATTACTTGCCGGGGGTAAGGGTCAGCCGCGTCTTGCCATACACCCGATCAAAGTTCTGCGGCTGCATCGGCAAGCCGATGTACTGGCCCTTGAGCCACGGATCGATGCTGTTCAGGTAGTTCGGGCTCACCGGATTCCCGGATTGCCCTGTACCGTTCTGGCCCATCAGCGGCTCGCTCTGACCGAAGTCGACGATGAAACGCATCGACGGCGCACGCGTGGTGCTGAAATCCTGGCCCCAGGCAAACGCCGCCGTATTCAGAGTGGTGTGGTCGCCGCCCGCCACGAACGGGCCGCGAACGGTCTGACCGCTGGCATTCTTCCACTCGTAGCGGTGCAGCTTGCCCCACTGCCAGGCCCGGCGGTCGCCGCCCAGTTGACTGTCGCCGGCACTGATCGCAGCCGCCAGGCTGCGGGCGAGGATCGCCGGTTTGTCTTCTTTTTGCGGGGTACGGGCGTCGTCCCAGAACGGACTGTCTTCGCGGCCCAGCAGGTGATCGGCCTGGGCGGCGTAGGACAGATCGCCATTGGCGATAAACGCTTTCCACGCCGGGCTGCTTTGCGGGCCGAGCTCGTCGAGGAAGATCTGCTTCATGCTTTCCTGCAGGAACAGCTCGTAGATCGCCGCGTCGGCGGACGTCGGGCTGAGCTTGCCGTCGAAGGCCATCAAGCGGGTGTAGGCTTCGCGTGCCTTGGCCCGTTCGGCGTCCGGCAGGGCTTCAATCGCCTGTTTCAGCGGCTGCGCCATGCCCGGGGCTTCGAACATTTTCTTCAGTTTGGCGGCGAAGGTGGTGGTCTGGTCGTACTGCATGGCGATCACGCTGCGACCGTCGTGCTTGCCGCTGCCGGCCAGTTCGGCCAGGCGCTCGCCACGTTCCGGCGCTGCCCAGGAATTGGACAGTTGCATGCCGTAGCCATGGGGAATGACTCGCTGGTTGGCGGTGCCGAGCCAGCCCTGGGCCGGATCCTGATCGTAGGGGTGCAGCATCGGGTCGGCGTAACCGTCCCAGTCGTAGCGACCTTCCCAGCCCGGCGACGGCAGCAAACCTTCACCTTCACGGCGGTTGGGGAAGCGACCGGTGACTTGCCAGCCAATGTTGCTGGCGTCGGCGAACACCAGGTTCAGCGCAATGGCGCGTATTTCCCGGCTGGCGTCCGAGGCGCGTTCCATGTTCTGGGCGCGGCTCAGATCGAAAAACGCATCGAGGGATTTGTCGTCGGTGAAGCTCGGCGTCTGCAAGGCCAGGCCGAAACCCATGCCCTGAGCGGCGGCCTGCGTACTGTTGAGCAGCGCGCCATGGCGGGTTTCATACACCGCTTCGCGAATCGGCCGCTGGCCTTTGATGAAGTAGGTCTCGTTGCGCACGCCCAGTGGCTGCCATTTGCCGTTGACCTCGTAGGACAACGTGCTGCCCTGACGACGGAGTTTTTCCAGGAACAGGTCCTGGTTGTCGCCGAGCACGCTGGTCAGGCTCCACGCCACCTTGCCGTTGAAACCGCCGAGCACCATCGGCAGACCGGCCACGGTCACGCCGGCAGCCTGGTATTTGGGTGCGCGAACCTGCACGAAACTCCACAGCGACGGCGCGGCCAGCGGGCCATGGCTGTCGCTGGCCAGCAGGCTCTTGCCGCTGCGGCTGCGTTGCGGGGCGATGGCCCAGTTGTTCGACGACTGAGTGCCCAGCAGGTTGATGGCGGCCAGTTGTTCGCTGGCATTGCTCAGTTCCGTCAGCCCCGGAATCTGCCCGTTGAGCTTGATGCCCTGCAGCTTGTCGGCCTCGGCCACCGGCAGGTTTTCGTCGGGGGCGGAAGGGGTCAGCCAGGCGAGCTTGTCGGTGGTGACAGTCTGCGCCAGCACCAGCGAGGCGATTTCTTCCGGCAGGTTGGCCGACTGGCTGAAGTTCAGCAGGCAGAAGATCAGCGCCGAATCTTCCGGTTTCCAGTATTCAGGCTTGTAGCCGCTGGAAGCCAGATCCCCCGGCAGTTTGTCGGCGTAGCGGAACAGGTAGGCGTTGACGCCCCGGGCATAGACTTCGAAGAAGCGCTTGAGCCGTGGCGACGAAGCCTTGTACAGCTCACCGGCGCTTTTCTTCAGGTTGACGGCGCGCATGTAGCGGTCGGCGTCGAGCATCGACGCGCCGGACATTTCCGCCAGACGGCCCTGAGCCAGCAGGCGCAGGGTGACCATCTGATTGATGCGGTCGCTGGCGTGCACGTAGCCAAGGGCGAACAGTGCGTCGTGGAAGCTGTTGCTTTCGATCAGCGGCATGCCCATGGCATTGCGGCGTACCGAAACGTTCTGCGCCAGGCCCTTGAGCGGCTGTACACCGGAGGTCGGCGGGAGGGTGTCCTGGGCGTTCCAGGTCTGACAACCGGCCAGGCTCAGAACACCGGTCACTGCTGCGGCAACGCCGAACCGGGGAAGAAAATGTGAAAGGGCTGGCGAGGCCATGGCAAAGCTCCTGCGGGGGTGTAGAGGCTGGGGGGCGCAATAAAGCCGCTACGTTAGTGAGCAGGAGGGGGCCGCGCAAGCGGGGCAAGCGGTTATTTCTTCCCGCTCACGCAGATCGTTCCCACGCTTTGCGTGGCAATGCAGCCCGGGCCGCTCTGCGGCCCATTTCCACGCGGACGGTTCGACGCCTCTGCATGGGAACGATCAAGGCCGGTCAGGACTTCGGCGGATTGATCTTCTGCACCAGCGCGTAGGCCTTCACGGTCGCCGGGCGATCCTTGATGTGGTTGAACCAGCGCTGCACATTCGGGAAGTCTTCCAGATTCTGGCTCTGCCATTTGTGCGAGACGATCCACGGGTAGATCGCCATGTCGGCGATGCTGTATTCGCTGCCGGCGACGAACTCGTTGTTGGCCAGTTGCTTGTCCAGCACTCCGTACAGACGCGCGGTTTCATCGATGTAGCGCTTGATCGCGTAGGGGATTTTTTCCGGGGCGAACTGGCTGAAGTGATGGTTCTGCCCGGCCATCGGCCCGAGCCCGCCCATTTGCCAGAACAGCCATTGCAGCGCCACCTGGCGGCCACGCAGGTCCTTGGGCAGGAACTTGCCGGTCTTTTCCGCGAGGTACAGCAAGATTGCGCCGGACTCGAACAGCGACAAGGGCTCGCCGCCGTCGGCCGGCTCATGATCGACGATCGCCGGGATGCGGTTGTTCGGGGCGATGTTCAGAAAGTGCGGCTGGAATTGCTCGCCCTGGCTGATGTTGATCGGGTGTACGTCATAGCGCAGGCCCGCCTCTTCGAGGAACAGGGAAATCTTGTGGCCGTTGGGCGTGGTCCAGTAATACAGGTCGATCATGGAAAGCTCCAAATCAGGAAAATGGCTTACGTGCGGACAGCAAACGCCGGCTTCAGGTTGTCCTGTGTGCGTTCGATAGCTTGCTTCGTCACAGGAGGTGATGCTCAAGTACGGGAAATTCAATGACCCCGCGTGAGAAAAATCGCCATGGAGCTCAAGGCCAACGCTGCACTGATCGTCATCGACCAGCAAAAAGGCATTCTGGAACCGCGTCTGGGGCGGCGGAACAATCCGTCGGCTGAAGAGCGGATCCTTGAGCTGCTGAGCTTTTGGCGGCGCAGTGGGCGGCCGGTGATCCACGTGCAGCACCTGTCGCGCTCACCCGATTCGGTGTTCTGGCCGGAGCAGGAAGGGGTGGAGTTTCAGGACAGGTTTTTGCCGCAGGACGGCGAGTGGCTGATCCAGAAACAGGTGCCGGATGCCTTTTGTGCCACAGGGCTTGAGGCGAAGTTGCGTGAGGCGGGGATCGAGCAGTTGATCATTGTCGGCGTGGCGACGAACAACTCGGTGGAGTCCACGGCGCGCACGGCGGGCAATCTGGGGTTTGAGGCGTGGGTAGCGGAGGATGCGTGCTTTACCTTCGACAAGGCCGACTATTTTGGCACGTTGCGTTCGGCGCAAGAGGTGCATGCCATGTCGCTGGGGAATCTGCACGGGGAGTATGCGACGGTGGTCGGCACCGGGCACATTCTGGCGGCAGGCTGAAAAGCTTCCGGTGAATGGGCCGGTCCCTTCGCGAGCAAGCCCGCTCCCACATTCGACCGTATTCCGTTTGACGGAATGCAATCAAATCTGGGAGCGGGCTTGCTCGCGAAGGCGGTGTCTCAGGCGAAGAAAATAATTGCCCGAAACATCAAGCGCCGTGGCACTTTTTGAATTTCTTGCCGTTGCCGCATGGGCAAGGGTCGTTGCGGCCAACGTCTTTCAGGGCATTGCGCACCGGCTCCTGGTGGGCGTGGCCGCAGTTCGGGCCGTGGACATGGCCATGGTCGTGATCATGGTGGTGATGGTCATGATCGTGGTTGCAGTCAGGGCCATGGACATGAGGTTGCTGGGTCATCGGGGTCACTCCGTAATCAAATCGGCGGGGATTATCACGCCATTGCGCGCCAGGTGCACGTAATGAGCGATGAATAAACCGGTTTCCATCTCGCCCTCGAGTCGATAGGGAATCTGCTGGTTCGGGTTTTTCAGCATTTTCACCACCTCTTTGACCTTCGGCCACAGGTTGGTACGGATTGGCACCTTGTAAAACGCACTGCTCTTTGGCTTCACGGTGATCCAGTGTTCGTGCTCGCCTTCGGCCAGCAGCAGGTCGGCGAGATGTATGCGGTATTCCAGGCCGCGCACGGTCAGGTCACTGTCATTGGGGTTGTCGATGCGAAAGTGCAGGATGAATTTCTGTTCCAGCAGCTTGGCGCGCACCACTTCGACGTTCACCAGGTGCACGGCGGGGTCGCGGGCGTCGTCGCTGAACCATGACGCACAACCGCCGAGCCCGAGAAACATGAGCAATGAGAAGAACCGAAATATGCGCCAATGACCGAGCATCGATTAACTCCCTTTGCTGCCCAGTCTAGCTTCCGCTGCCGAAATACCCCGCACAGCATTTCTTGAACTTCTGGCCGCTGGCGCACGGGCAGGCGTCGTTGCGGCCCAGCTTCAGTTGCACGGTCGGGTCGATGAAGTACCAGCGTCCGCTGTTCTGCACGAATGACGAGCGCTCGCGGTGGCTGTGTTCGCCCTGACCGTCATGCCAGCGTGCGGTGAAGGTGACGAACGCGTGTTCCGGCTGGCCACCGAGCACTTCCGAACTTTCCACGTCCAGGCCGAGCCAGGTGCTCTGGGCGCTCCAGTCGCTGATCGACTGGCGATCCAGCCCCGCTTGCTGGGCGGGCAGGGTGGTGGCCACCAGATAATCGATCAGGCCCAGCACATAGGCGCTGTAGCGCGAGCGCATCAGGGCTTCGGCGCACGGGGCCGGGTGGCCGGCGTGATAGTGACCGCAGCAGGCATCCAGCAGGTTGCCGCTGCCGCAGGGGCAAATGGCTGTACTCATGGCATTACCACCAGTATTTCCCGAAGTTTTCCGGATTGGCCCAGAATCGCGAGTTGAGCCAGTCGGGGACTTGTTTGTAGTCAAGCAGATCGTAGGTGAAGAGGGTCAGCACCTGTTCGTCGCGGGCGAAGCGTTCGCTGGCTTGCAGGGCCAGAGAGTAAAAGTCGGTTTCCTGCCAGCCGCTGGCCGGCAGATCCGCCAGCACCGCGATGCGGCTGGCGTTGAGGTTGCGGATCCCGCCCAACAGATTCAGGCCGTCACGCTTGGGCAAATGTTCCAGGCAATCGACCACCAGCGCCAGGTCGAAACGGCGCGCCGCCAATTCTGCCGGCAACGCACCGGGCGCGGCGTGCGCAACGCAGGTGTCCGGGTGCGCTTCTTTAAAGGCAGCCAGCGCCGGGAACTCGCTGGCGCCGATCAGCAGCAGACGTGCCGGGGCGTAGCGGTCGAGCAGGGCGGCCAATGCCTGCTGCGGCGTGCGGGAAGAAATGGCGACGTTCATCGAAGCTCCTCAATCAGAGCGCC
The DNA here is from genome assembly GCF_046487845.1 of Pseudomonas sp. PHC1. Taxonomy (NCBI): domain Bacteria; kingdom Pseudomonadati; phylum Pseudomonadota; class Gammaproteobacteria; order Pseudomonadales; family Pseudomonadaceae; genus Pseudomonas; species Pseudomonas sp. PHC1. The sequence continues at coordinate 271,830 of NZ_JBJXHJ010000007.1, read as the reverse complement.
AAGACTAGCCTGCCCGGACGCCAAGGCCTAGCTCTCTGTCCTGCGGGTTTGCGGCAAATTCTTCGAAATCCCGTGAACAGGTGCACAAACGGCAATGGCCTATTGCTGGCGGAGATTAAAACTCCGGTCTTTACTCCCTGAATCGGTTCTAAGCCGATCCCTCAGGAGAAAACTAGATGAGCATAGTTCGGACAGCATTACCCTTGGTTCTGCTAACCAGTGTGTTGACTGGTTGTGCAGGTTTGCAGAAAACCGACTGGCCGACCTGTGCGGCAGTCGGAGGTGTCGTCGGTGCGGGGCTCGGTGCGACCGAAAGCTCCGCATGGGCGGGGTATGGCGCGTTACTCGTCGGCGGTACGGCAGCGGCCTATTGCTGGGTTCACGGTGATGGCGACGAAGACGGCGATGGTGTGCCGGACAGTCGCGACAAGTGCCCGGGCACGCCTAAAGGCGTACAGGTCGATGCCGACGGCTGCCCTCCACCAGCCCCTGCACCAGTGGTCGAAGAAGCTGTAGTGGTCAAGGAAGAAACCATTGTCATCCGCGATGTTCACTTCCAGTTCGACAAGGCCACGCTGACCCCGGCCGACAAAATGGTCCTGGATAAAGTCGCTTCGCGCCTGAAACAGGAATCCAGTACCGCGCAATTGACCGTGACCGGCCACACCGACAGCGTCGGCAGCGATGCCTATAACCAGAAACTGTCGGATCGCCGTGCGCACTCGGTGGTCAAGTACCTGGTCGAAAGCGGCGTACCGCAAAGCAGCTTCGTGTCGGTGACCGGTGCCGGTGAAAGCCAGCCGGTGGCAGACAACAAAACGGCTGACGGTCGCGCGCTGAACCGTCGTACCGAAATCAAAATCAACCGCTAGCCCCCTCGCATCCGCGGCTTGTGCAGTCGCGGATGCGGGTCTTTACTCCTGTGTAACCGGTATGGGCCGGTGACACAGGAGCTTTAACGATGAGTGTTCTTACAAGGTCCGTCTTGCCGGTTCTGCTGCTGGGCAGCCTGTTGACCGGTTGCGCCACCCACAGCGATGGCACCGCTCCCCTCAATCAACGTACCTGGCCGATCTGCAGCCTTATTGGCGGACTGGTCGGCGGCGGTCTCGGCGCGCTCGAAAGCAGCGGTTGGGCCGGCGGTGGCGCTGCGCTGGGGATCCTCACCGGCGGATTGATCTGTTACGCCCAGGATGGCGATGAAGACGACGACGGCGTGTTCGATCGCCGCGACCGTTGCCCCGATACCCCGGCCAACACCCCGGTCGACCACCGTGGCTGTCCGCTGCCGCAATACCCGGTCACCGAGAAACCCGCCGAACCGGCCCCGCAAACCGAAGTCATCACCCTCAATGATGCCGGCAACGTGCTGTTCGATTTCGACAAGTCCGATCTGAAACCGGCTGCGAAAAGCCAGCTGGACACGCTGATGGACAAACTGCGCAATGCCGACGTGGTCAGCATCAAGGTCATCGGCCACACCGACAGCAAGGGTTCGGACGCCTACAACCAGGCGCTTTCTGAGCGTCGCGCCAGCAGCGTGGCGGAATATTTGCTGAGCCAGGGCCTGGCGCCGAACAAACTCACCAGTGAAGGGCGCGGCGAGAGCGAGCCGGTCGCCGATAACGACACGGACGAGGGGCGTGCGCAGAACCGTCGGGTGGAACTGCACATCAATCGTTAGGATGCGTCTGTAGTCCTCAGGCTAGAGCTGTCGGTCGATGATCATCGTCGAACCGGCAGCCATCCGGCAGTGGTCCGGTTTTTTTCATTTTTCCCTCTGGCTTATCCCCAGCAGAAGCCGTTACTGTGCGCCCAAAGAATAATTCGCAACACGGGGGAGCGTATGAAGGTGTTCTGTGGGCTGGGGCGATTGTTGACCCTGCTGTTCTGTTGCGTGGTGCTGGCCAATCAGCTGGTGCCGTTTGTTCATCCGCTGCACCTGCTGGTCAATCTGGCCGGTGGCCTGCTGCTGGCGATCCACGTCCTCGAAGTGCTGCTGTGCAATCACAGCCTCAAGGGGCGTCAGCACCCTTGGCGTGACCGTGGCCGCATCCTGCTGTTCGGCGTATTCCACCTGCAAACCATCCCGGCCCCGGCCGCTCCGGAGGCTTCCCATGCGTAAACTCTGCCTGCTCGCTGCATTCATCAGTCCTCTGGCCTGCGCCCAGGTGGTCAGCGTCGAAACCAACTCCCTGATGCGTTTGCCGAACACCGCCAGCACTTTGCAGCTGGAAAAACTGGTGGTCGCCGATTACGGCACCTTGCTGATTCCCTCGAACGTGACCGAGCTCAATGTCGGCGAACTGCAGCTGGGCCACGAAGCGCGCATTGCCATCGTGCCAAGCGAACAGGCGCTGGATATGAAAGTCATCCGCGCCGAACTCGCCGAAGGCAGCCAGATCACCGCCCGTGGCGCACCGGGCACGTACGAAAAAGCCGCCCGCGCCGGGCGCAATCTGAATCTGCAATTCAAGGCGTTGAATGCGCCGAAGCTGGTGGTCGATGCCCGTGGCGGCACCGGTGCGCCGGGTTTTTTCGGGCTCGATGGCGCCAACGGCCAGGAGCCGGGTTGCACCTGGGGTCAGGCAGGGCACGGTTTTGATGGCAGCAACGGTAGCGATGGTCAGCCGGGAGCACCGGGCGCACTGGTGCGTCTTGAAGTGCCGCGCGAATTTCCGGCCGAACTGATCAAGGTCGAAGTTGCTGGCGGTGCCGGTGGCCCGGCCGGTCCAGGCGGCAAGCCGGGGGCGGGTGGCAAGTCCAAGGGCTGCCTGGTCTATCGCGCCGACGGCGGCAAGAGCGGCAAGCCGGGGGCTGACGGGCAGCCGGGGCCTGCGGGGGCGGCGGGGTCTGTCACCGTACAGCGCCTGTAATCGATTGCTCCCACCTTCTACGTTGATCGTTCCCACGCGGAGCGTGGGAACGATCAGGTAAAACGCGCTTGTCAGAACGACGGGCGGGCAGCCGCCACGGCTACCAGCACCACTCCGACCAGCAGATTGAACCCCACCACCTTGCGAATCCGCCCCAGCACCGCCGCACCGGCCGGCCAGTCCTTGGCCTGCACCGCCGCGCGCAGTTCGGGCAGCATCAAGGCCTGAATCCGGATGAACAGCGCGGTCATCACCACATACAACCCCATCATCACCTGCACATAACGCGGCGCGTTGTCGAAGGCGATGTGTTGCAGATGCAGCATGCCCACTCCGGTCACCGGCAGCAGAATCACCGCCCCCCACACCCAACGAAAAAAACCTTGAAACACTTCCACCCAGAGCGTCAGGCGCCCGGGACCGTCCAGGGCCTTCATCGCTGCAGGGCGCAGCACCATCCAGGCGAAAAACATACCGCCGACCCACACCAGCGCGGCCAGTACATGGATGGGGTAAACGAGGCTAAAAGGTGTCATTGGGGTACTCCGATCTGCGCAGGATTGATTCGCGGGGTATGATAGCCCCCCATCCGAACCACTGAAAATTTATCCAGCGTTTTTTGCGCCCGACACTCAATGATCAGCACTGAACTCAAAACCACGATCCAGGGCGCCTACTCGCGTTTTCTAGAGGCCAAGAGCCTCAAGCCGCGTTACGGCCAACGCCTGATGATCGCTGAAGTCGCCAAGGTCCTCGGGGATATCGACACCGACGAAGAAGGCCGGCGCAGTGGCGACCCCGCGATCGTCGCGGTGGAAGCCGGCACCGGTACCGGCAAGACCGTGGCCTACAGCCTGGCGGCGATTCCGACGGCCAAACTGGCCGGCAAACGCCTGGTGATCGCCACCGCCACCGTCGCCCTGCAAGAGCAGATCGTCTACAAGGATTTGCCCGACCTGATGCGCAACAGCGGGCTGAACTTCAGCTTCGCCCTGGCCAAGGGCCGTGGTCGCTACATGTGCCTGTCCAAGCTCGACATGCTGCTGCAGGAAGGCCACGCGCAGACTGCCACGGCCCAGCTGTTCGAAGAAGAAGGTTTCAAGATCGAGGTCGATGAGGCCAGCCAGAAGCTGTTCACCAGCATGATCGAGAAGCTCGCCGGCAATAAATGGGACGGCGACCGCGACAGCTGGCCCAACGCGCTGGAAGACGCCGACTGGGCGCGCCTGACCACCGATCACAGCCAGTGCACCAACCGTCATTGTCCGAACTTCGGCCAGTGCGCCTTCTACAAGGCTCGCGAAGGCATGGGCAAGGTCGATGTGATCGTCACCAACCACGACATGGTGCTGGCCGACCTGGCACTGGGCGGCGGGGCGGTTCTGCCGGATCCGCGCGACACCATTTATGTGTTCGACGAAGGCCACCACCTGCCGGACAAGGCCATCGGCCACTTCGCCCATTACACGCGCCTGCGTTCCACCGCCGACTGGCTGGAAACCACCGCCAAGAACCTCACCAAACTGCTGGCCCAGCATCCGCTGCCGGGCGACCTCGGCAAGCTGATCGAGCAGGTGCCGGAGCTGGCGCGGGAGATCAAGACCCAGCAGCAGTTCATGTTCACCGCCTGCGAACAGATCGCCGACTTCAAGCCCGGCGAAGACGTCGAAGGCCGCGAGCGTCCGCGTCACCGCTTCATCGGCGGGGTGATTCCCGAGCACATGCGTGAGATGGGCATCGAGCTGAAAAAAGGCTTCGCCCGCCTCAACGACCTGTTCACCCGTCTGACGGATTTACTCAAGGAAGGCATGGACGGCGAGGTCAACATCGGCATCGCCAGCAATCAGGCCGAAGAGTGGTATCCGCTGTTCGGCAGCCTGTTGTCCCGTGCCTCCGGCAACTGGGAATTGTGGACTGCGTTCACCGCCGAAGACCCGGAAGAGAGCCCGCCGATGGCCCGCTGGCTGACCCTGGCCGAAAGCGGTTCGCTGTTCGACATCGAGGTCAACGCCAGCCCGATCCTCGCCGCCGAAACCCTGCGCCGCAGCCTGTGGAACGTGGCCTACGGCTGTCTGGTGACTTCGGCGACCTTGACTGCACTCGGCACGTTCGACCGTTTCCGCATGCGCGCCGGTTTGCCGAAAAAAGCCGTCACCGCCGTGGTGCCGAGCCCGTTCCATCACGCCGATGCCGGTGTGTTGCGGGTGCCGGACCTGAAGGCCGACCCGCGAGATGCCGCCGCCCACACCGCCGCGATCATCCGCGATCTGCCGGAACTGGTCGAAGGCTCGCGCGGCAGTCTGGTGCTGTTCTCGTCGCGCAAACAGATGCAGGACGTTTTTGACGGCCTCGACCGTGACTGGCGCAAGCAAGTGTTCATTCAAGGCAACCTGTCGAAACAGGAAACCCTGAACAAGCACAAGGCGCGGGTCGATGGCGGCGATTCCAGCGTGCTGTTCGGCCTCGCCAGTTTCGCGGAGGGCGTGGACTTGCCCGGCGCCTACTGCGAACACGTAGTGATCGCCAAGATCCCGTTCTCGGTACCGGACGACCCGGTCGAAGCCGCACTGTCGGAATGGATCGAAGCCCGGGGCGGCAATCCGTTCATGGAAATCTCGGTGCCCGACGCCTCGCTGAAGCTGGTCCAGGCGTGCGGCCGTCTACTGCGCACCGAAGAAGACCGCGGCACCATCACCTTGCTGGATCGGCGGCTGGTGACCCAGCGCTACGGCAAGGCGATCCTCAATGCGTTGCCTCCTTTCCGTCGTGAAATATCCTGAGACATCGGTGGGCCGTTTCGCCCGCCGCGTTGTCTATCTCTCTGTCATTGCTTTTCCATTGGCCCTTGCGGGTCGTTAGGGAGAATTCCGTTCTCATGATTCGTCGTTCGTTGCCTGCCGTTTTTGCCCTGGTTTTCGCTGCACCTTTATTCGCAGCACCTGCCGGCCAGCAGACCCTGTTCAACTTTGTCCGCCCCGCCGATGTGGTGAAAGTGGCGACCGAAAACGCCGATTTGCCACAAGCCAACGCCGAGCAGACCCCCGAGGGTGAAGTGCTGCGCCGGGTGACGTTCAACCCGACGGCCCGCCCGACTTTGCGTCTGTCCCCGCAGACTGGCGCCTGGGACTGGTCGCAGTCCGGCATGATGAGCCTGCGCATCCAGAGCGCGATGAACTGGGCGGTGACCGTCTACGTGCAAATCCAGAGCAACGATGGCAAGACCCTGGTCAGCCGCGTTGACCTGCCGGCCGGTCCGGCGCAGACCCTACTGGTGCCGTTGACCCCGACTTCGCCACTGAGTCAGGGCATGAAGGCCGGGCCGGTGATGCCGATGACGATCGACGGGCAGCGCGTCCTGCTGGCGAGCAGCAGCGGTGAGCTGGATCGCAGCCAGGTGGTATCGGTCAGTCTGTCGATGGATCAACCGAAAGCCGCGCAAAGTCTGTTGCTCGAGCGTTTTGGCGTGCAGGACGAGGGCGAATTGATCAAATCCGCCTATGGCCATCTGGTGGATGCCTATGGCCAGTCGACCCGCGGCAAGTGGCCGGAGAAAGTCGCCAATGACGAACAACTGAAATCCGCCGCCGCCAAAGAACAGCAACAACTGAACACCTGGCTGGCCGAGCGCGAAAAGTCCTCGCTGGACAAGTTCGGTGGCTGGAGCAAAGGCCCGGCGTTCAAGGCCAGTGGTTTCTTCCGTACCGAAAAGCGTGACGGCCGCTGGTATCTGGTGACGCCCGAGGGCCATCCGTTCTATTCCCTGGGCGTGAACACCGTCAGCCCCGAGGTCAACCAGACCTACGTGGCCGGCCGTGAATGGATGTTCGAATCCCTGCCAAAACCCGAAGAGCCGCTGGCCAGCCATTTTGGCGAGGGTGACAACCGTGGCGGCAACGGCGCGGATCAGGGCCGTGGCTACAACTTCGGGCGTTGGTACGACTTCTATGGCGCCAACCTTCAGCGCCTGTATGGCGAGCCATGCACCCCGGACAGCGGCAACAAGGCCGGTGTCGCCGAAGCCGCCAAGGCTGGCGCCGCAGAAGAGGCGGCAACCAACGCCCGTGCACCGGTAGCCGCCTCCGAACAGCCGAAAGCCGGGGTCGCCGAGTCGGCAGCCACCAGCGGGCAAAGCGCTGCGACACCGTGCAAAAACACCGTCGACGAACAAAAGTGGGCCACTCACACGCTTGATCGTCTGCAAGCCTGGGGTTTCAACACCGTCGGTAACTGGAGCGCCCCCGTCCTCGGTGACGCCGAGCGCCTGCCGTACACCTTGCCGCTGTCGATCGTCGGCGATTACACCAGCATCAGCACCGGTACCGACTGGTGGGGCGGCATGCCTGACCCGTTCGATCCACGTTTCGCCATGGCCACCGAACGCGCCGTGGCGATTGCTGCCCGCGATCATCGCGATGATCCATGGCTGATCGGCTACTTCGCCGACAACGAACTGGCCTGGGCCGGCCCCGGCGATGATCCGAAATCCCGTTACGCGCTGGCCTACGGCACCTTGAAAATGACCACCGACGTCCCGGCCAAACGCGCGTTTCTCAAGCAGTTGCGCGACAAGTACCGCAATCAGGCGGGGCTGTCGAAGGCCTGGGGGATTGATCTGCCCGCCTGGGAATTGATGGAAGATCCTGGGTTCGAGGCGCCGCTGCCAAATCCGGAGCATCCGCAAATCGAGGCTGACTTCAAACACTTCCAGAAGGTCTTCGCCGACACCTACTTCAAGACCATTTCCGACTCGCTGAAATGGCATGCGCCGAACCAGTTGCTGCTCGGTGGCCGTTTCGCCACCAGCACCCCGGAAGCCGTGGCGTCCTGCGCCCAGTATTGCGACGTGCTGAGCTTCAACATGTACACCCTGCAACCGCAGGACGGTTATGACTTCGCCGCGCTGCGCAGCCTCGACAAACCGGTGCTGATCACCGAATTCAACTTCGGCTCCACCGACCGTGGTCCGTTCTGGGGCGGCGTGACCCCGTTGAGCAAGGAAGAAGACCGCGGCCCGGCCTACGCCAACTTTCTCAAGCAGGCGCTGAGCGAACCGTCGATTGTCGGCGTGCATTGGTTCCAGTATCTGGATCAACCGGTGACCGGGCGCCTGCTCGATGGCGAGAATGGTCACTTCGGCCTGGTCGGTGTCACCGATTTGCCATTCCAGGGTTTTGTCGAGGCCGTGCGCAAGAGCAACCTGGCGACCGTCGATCAGTTGAGTAAAGAGGCGCAGAAGGCGGCTGCCGCAGCGGACAAGACCGGCCACGAAGCTGAAGGCGGCCGTAAGGCTGATGCCGGCAAAGGCCCGGGGCAGGGCGCAGGCCACACCGGCGGGCATTCCGGCAACGGTCACTGATCATGACTGAAACCTGAAGACCGCCCGGCCCGCAGCGGTTCCCAAAACCCTCACGGGCTGGAACAATGCGGGCCACTTTGTAGAGCGTTTTCACGGGGGAGTTGCGGGTGCAGATTCAGGGACATTACGAGCTTCAATTCGAAGCGGTGCGCGAAGCCTTCGCCGCACTGTTCGACGATCCTCAGGAGCGCGGCGCCGCGTTGTGCATCCGGGTCGGCGGAGAAACCGTCCTTGACCTCTGGTCCGGCACCGCCGACAAGGACGGCGCCGAGGCCTGGCACAGCGACACCATCGCCAATCTGTTCTCCTGCACCAAGACCTTCACCGCCGTCACCGCGCTGCAACTGGTGGCCGAAGGCAAATTGCAGCTCGATGTGCCGGTCGCCCGTTACTGGCCGGAATTCGCCGCTGCGGGTAAAGAGTCCGTCACCCTGCGCCAACTGCTTTGCCATCAGGCCGGCCTGCCGGCCCTGCGCGAATTGCTGGCGCCTGAAGCGCTGTATGACTGGCAAACCATGGTCGATGCCCTTGCAGCCGAAGCTCCGTGGTGGACGCCGGGCACCGGTCACGGCTATGCCGCGATCACCTACGGCTGGCTGATCGGCGAATTGCTGCGGCGCGCCGACGGTCGTGGGCCGGGGGAATCCATTGTGGCGCGGGTCGCCAAGCCGCTGGGGCTGGATTTTCATGTCGGTCTGGCCGACGAAGAATTCCATCGCGTGGCGCACATTGCCCGTGGCAAGGGCAACACCGGCGATGCCGCCGCCCAGCGCCTGCTGCAAGTGACCATGCGCGAGCCGACGGCCATGACCACCCGGGCCTTCACCAATCCGCCGTCGGTGCTCACCAGCACCAACAAACCGGAATGGCGGCGCATGCAGCAACCGGCGGCCAACGGCCACGGCAATGCGCGCAGTCTGGCCGGGTTCTACGCCGGTCTGCTCGACGGCAGCCTGCTGGAAAGCGAAATGCTTGATGAGCTGACCCGCGAACACAGCCTCGGCGAGGACAAGACCTTGCTGACCCGTACCCGTTTCGGTCTTGGTTGCATGCTCGATCAACCCGACGTGCCGAACGCCACCTACGGCCTCGGCCCGCGTGCATTCGGCCATCCGGGTGCAGGCGGTTCCATCGGTTTTGCTGATCCGGAGCATGATGTGGCCTTCGGATTTGTGACAAATACCCTTGGGCCGTACGTCTTGATGGATCCGCGCGCGCAGAAGCTGGCACGGGTGCTTGCCACTTGTCTGTAAAGCCTCGCCCAGGGTTCCAGGGCCGGAACCTCATGGCGTTTTTTGTTTCAAAGCGTCTGTTTATCCGGGCGAAAGTCCTCTGATTGTTCACTACTTCTTTTTGTGGGTTTCCAATGTCGTCCAAACAAACTCTCGCCCTGGCCCTGTGTTTCGCAATCACCGGTTGTGCACAGACTCCGAAGACCGACGCCGATGGCGGCAGCTGGTGGCCGTTCGGCTCTTCCGACAAAGTCGCAGCCAAGGAGTCGGCTCCGGCGCCTGCTCCGTTGAAACCGGCCGCTGCGGCCCCTGTGGCCAAGGCCGAGAGCAGCAGTCCCTGGTACTGGCCGTTTGGCTCGGACGACTCGGCTGACAAGGCTGAAGTAAAAGCTGAAGTCAAGACCGAGGCCAAACCGGTCGAAGTCGCCAAGGCCGAGGCCGCCAAGGGCGGCAAATGGTGGTGGCCGTTCGGCGGCAAGGAGCAGGACACGGCCAAAGTCGTGCCGATGCCCGATCCGAAAGTGACTCAGGCGTGGCTGGATGACTACGAACCGCGCCTGCGCACCGCGATCAAGGACAGCAACCTGCAACTCGAGCGCCTTGAAAACGTGCTGGTCGTGACCGCGCCGGTGGAAGGCTCGTTCAACCCGGATCGTCCGGCCATGTTGCTGCCGGTGACCCTCGGTCCGTTCACCCGCGTCGCGAAAATCCTCGAAGCCGATCCGAAAACCGCCGTTCTGGTGCTCGGTCACAGCGATACCAGCGGTGCCGCTCCGGCCAACGTTAAGTTGAGCCAGGAACGCGCCCAGGCTGTGGCGGCCATCTTCCGTCTGAGCGGTCTGCAACGTGATCGGTTGATGCTGCGCGGTATGGGTTCCGAAGCACCGCGTGCAGCCAACGACAGCGTTGAGGGCCGTGCCCTGAACCGCCGTGTCGAACTGCTGGTGACCCCGCAGAACACCATGGTCGCGCTGCTGAGCAAATACAACATGCCCGCACCCAAGCCAGTGACTCTGGTCGCGGCCCAGGACGTCAAGCCTGCTGCCAAACCGGTGACCCCGGCGCCGGCTGCGAAGAAAGCTGCCGTACCCGCCACCAAGAAGGCCCCGGCCAAGAAAGCCGCTGCCAAGGCTCCAGCGAAGAAGGCCCCGGCCAAGGCTCCGGCGAAAAAGACCGCGCCCGCCAAAGCCGCTGCAACCGACAAGAAAGTCGCTGCGACCGATACCACCAAAAAGTGATCCGCTAACGAAAAGGAATGCGCCGTGACCCAGTCTCTGGCAGATATGCGTCGTGATTACACCCGGGATGGCCTGACCGAGGCGCAAGCCCCGGCCGAGCCCTTCGCGTTGTTTCACCAGTGGTTCGCCGAAGCGGTGAAAACCGAACAGGCGCCGGTGGAAGCCAACGCGATGACCCTGGCCACGGTGGATGCGGACGGCCGTCCGCATTGCCGCATTCTGCTGCTCAAGGGCCTGGACGAGCAGGGCTTCACCTTCTTCACCAACTACGAAAGTGCCAAGGGCCAGCATCTGGCGGCGAACCCGTTTGCTGCCATGACATTCTTCTGGCCGACCCTTGAGCGCCAGGTGCGCATCGAAGGTCGGGTGGTGAAGGTCACGCCTGAAGAGTCGGATGCGTACTATCAGGTGCGACCGCTGGGCAGCCGACTCGGCGCCTGGGCTTCACCGCAGAGCCGGGTGATCAACGGCCGGGGTGAACTGGAAGATTTGCTCAAGGCGACCGAACAGCGCTTCACCGACACTCAGCCACACTGCCCGGAGCACTGGGGCGGCTACCGCTTGCTCCCCGAGCGCATCGAGTTCTGGCAGGGCCGCGCGAGCCGTCTGCACGATCGCCTCAACTACCGTGTGCAGGGCGCCGGCTGGATTCTTGAACGTCTGGCACCTTAAGCAGTCTACCGAGCGGGATAGCCTGCCGCAGCGGCTTCGAGCCATTTCGGCAGGTCCCGGCGCTTGATCTTTTGCGAATGAGCCTGCTTCAGCCGTTCGAGCATGAAGGCACGTTTGTCTTCATCCTTGCCCGCCAGTGACAAGGCAAGGTCGCGATCCATCCAGCGTTTGATCCGTACATACAGCCACCCGTGGAAGTACAGACCGGCGGCAGTGGTGACGACAATGATGAAGTAATCCATGGAAATCCTTGGGTCGACGGCGCAGGAAACGGAATTTGGCGCTACTGTTGGGTGAGTTCGCGGGCGCCTGTACCGGGCCTGAATGAAAGCAATTTTATCCGGGCGACGCCGTGACAGGCGTCAAGCTGCGGAGTTTAATGAATACCTGTCCTTTGGAGTTGATGCTATGCGTAAGTCTGTTCTGCTGGTTGCTTCCTTTTCCACGATGGCGATGTTGCTGACCGGCTGCCAGTCGAGCCTGACCGGTGACTCCTACTCCCGTGACGAAGCGCGTCGCGTGCAGACGATTCGCATGGGCACGATCGAATCCCTGCGTCCGGTGAAAATCGAAGGCACCAAGACCCCGATCGGCGGCGCTGCCGGTGCAGTGGTTGGCGGTGTCGGCGGCAGTGCCATCGGCGGCGGCAAAGGCAGCATTGTGGCAGCCGTTATCGGTGCCGTGGCCGGCGGCCTGATCGGTTCGGCCACTGAAGAAGGTCTGACCCGTACCCAGGGTGTTGAAATCACCGTGCGTGAAGACGACGGCAGCATGCGTGCCTATGTGCAGCAAGTGCAGGAGAATGAAGTGTTCCGCGTGGGTGAGCGGGTACGGATTTCCACCGTTGGCGGCACCAGCCGCGTTTCGCACTAAGCGCAAACAAGCGGTAAAAGAAAACCCCGATCAGGTGACTGGTCGGGGTTTTTTGTTTGGTGTTCACCAGTGATCGCGGTAGACGAATGCGATTTGGTAGTCATAAGAAGATGAATCAATGACGTGCTTAAAGTGCGGTTGGAGAATACTCACCCAGTGCGAGAGCAAATCGAATCCGCCGTTGTTTATATTATTTTCAATTGGCATGCCGAGTGATTCGATTACAGAGCCGTCGTCACCGAAGTCTTTCGTTAATTCCTCTCCTACGCCCAGTTCGGTTTCCTTGTCATACCATTCGAGTCTGGCTTTCAATCCCATAAATCCCTCACAAATACTTTTTGATGCTTCGCTTTTTCCCTTTAGGGGGGGCTAGTTGCTTGCCGGTTCTATGGTCGTAAGAACCCAAATGATTACCGTCACTCGCTCGATAGACCTCAAGCTCGCCGTGAAGAAAGTCCCATTCATATATCGTCCTCCCTTTTGCATCTATCCAGCGATCCCGGAGGCCACCCGAGTACGGGGTTTTCTTTTTCGCTCTCCTCAATCCTGGAAATGCGGTGATTTCGTCTGTCTCAGGGGCTGGGTGGTAGGTGTGACCAGCCTGGGCTGTCCCATGGCCGCGTACATTTAGAACAATATAAAGCGGCTTAACCCCAGAATCCGCCGGAAACACCAATATGAAATCCCGATACTCCGGTGGATGAACCGGATTCACCAGAATCCCGTCCGCCGCTTTCGTCGGTGGGTACACCCAGATATGCGGTGCCTGCGGAGCAGCCTCCAGTGCCGGAATACCGAGGATGTCGGCCCCGTCTACAGCTGGCGTCCAAACCAGCTCAACACCTTCGCCAAGGTCTGCAATAAACCGGCTACCGCGTGCAGCGAACTGCACCACATCAACCATCTCCCAATCGCGATTCTTGCCGGTGTAGAAGCCGTAACCCTTGAGGCTCCCGTCGGCCTGCTGTTCAACGCGCAAGCGCACGCGGGTTCGGGCCTGTTTGAGGGCGAGCAACTGGTCTTCGGTGTAGAGCGCGCTGTCGCCCAGGTTCGAGGGCATGAACATCGCCACTAAACCGAGCAGTGGGGTCGCGACAGCAGCAGAGGCCATCGCGGGCAATGCCTTGAACGCCTCACCGGCAAGGGCAAAAGTGCCCAGCCCCGCAGGAATGGCCGTGCCGCTGATTTTCTTGAGCTCAACCCCGCCGCTGTCATCGACCTGACGGCCACCGAGCAAAATCAGCTCGCCGTAGTCCTTCAGGCTGTCAGTCGGCACCATCCCCGACGGATTTGAGTAATCGATGATCGCGTCCGGCAGCTTGCAAGACTTGGCGAACACACAGCCCGCGCGCACCGGCTCAGGCTTGTTCGCCGCCACCTCGCGGCTGCGCTCGAAGGCGTCCTGCCTCGCCAGCATGGCGTTGTACTTGTCTTGTCGGTCTTGCTGATCGGCCAGTTCGGTGGCCGTCATATAGCGGTAGGTAACGTGATGCCCGTCGCCTGCCGGTGGGTTGGGAACCCGGGGAATGTCCTTTTGAACAGCCACTGATTGTCCTTTCGTTCATGCATCGGCAGCCCCTCGCAAGGGGCTGCACGACGTTAATGAAGCAGGAAAATCGTGGCTGTAGGATGCGTCTCTAAAGACGTGAGGATTGTTCGCTACAGCTATCGCAGCGCGGTGTTCTTTCTACTTGCCGCCAATGTCACCGCATAACCGATCAATGCCGCAAACACCGAGCCGGTGAGAATGCCCATCCGGTCCATCCCGGCGTATTCGCTGGAGCCCGGCACAAAGGCGAGGGAGCCGACAAACAGGCTCATGGTGAAGCCGATCCCGCAGAGAATCGCCACGCCCAGCACCTGACCCCAGTTGGCGCCCTGGGGCAGGGCGGCGATGCCGATTTTTACGGCGAGCCAGGTCAGGCCGAACACGCCGAGGGTCTTGCCCAGCAGCAGGCCGACGGCGATGCCCATCGGGACGTGGTGGGTGAAGCTTTCGGCGGTCACGCCGGTCAACGACAGGCCGGCGTTGGCGAAGGCGAACAGCGGCAGAATGCCGTAGGCGACCCACGGGTGCAGCGCGTGTTCGAGGGCCAACAGCGGCGAAGGCTCGGCGTTTTTCGTGCGCAGCGGGATGCAGAACGCCAGGGTCACGCCGGCCAGCGTCGCGTGGACACCGCTTTTGAGTACGCAGACCCAGAGGATCAAACCGATGATCATGTACGGCCCGAGCTTGACCACGCCGAGCCGGTTCATCGCCACCAGCGCTGCGATGCACGCGGCCGCCAGGCCCAGCGACAGGGTCGAGAGTTCGCCGGAGTAGAAGATGGCGATGATCACGATGGCACCGAGGTCGTCGATGATCGCCAGGGTCATCAAAAACAGCTTCAGCGACACCGGCACCCGCTTGCCGAGCAAGGCCAAGACACCGAGGGCGAAGGCAATGTCGGTGGCGGTCGGAATCGCCCAGCCGTCGAGGGCGGCCGGGTTGTCGCGGTTGAGGAACCAGTAGATCAGTGCCGGCACCAGCATGCCGCCGATCGCCGCCGCACCGGGCAGGACAATCTGCGACGGTTTCGACAACTGGCCGTCGAGCACTTCGCGCTTCACTTCCAGGCCGATCAGCAGGAAGAACAGCGCCATCAGGCCGTCGTTGATCCACAACAGCAAGGGTTTGGCGATCTTCAACGCGCCGATCTGCGCCACCACAGGGGTGTCGAGCAGGCCGCTGTACAACCACGACAGCGGCGAGTTGTTGATGATTAGAGCCAGAATGGCCGCGGCGATCAGTAACAGACCGCTGGCAGCTTCCAACTGAAAGAAACGCGTGAAAGTGCTACGCAGAGGCAAGGTCGCTCTCCATCGATAAAGTCAAAAGGTGGGACACCCTAACCCGTACCGTTAGTTGTTAAAACAAAAGTTATATTCTTTTTTGTTATATATGGTTACAAGAGCGCCAGGCCGACATGCAGCAGAGCCTAGCAGTTGCCCAAGGGATTGAAGCTCAGCTGTATCTGTTGGTGCTGCAGGTTTTTTCCTAAGCTTGGGGGCTGAGCCTTTGAAGGCACTTCTGCCCGATTCACGAGAACAAACAGTCATGAGCGACAACCGACAGTGGGCC
The DNA here is from genome assembly GCF_046487845.1 of Pseudomonas sp. PHC1. Lineage (NCBI taxonomy): Bacteria > Pseudomonadati > Pseudomonadota > Gammaproteobacteria > Pseudomonadales > Pseudomonadaceae > Pseudomonas > Pseudomonas sp. PHC1. Next base: position 256,462 of record NZ_JBJXHJ010000007.1, on the reverse strand, counting down.
CGCGAAGCCATCCGGATCATCGAAGCGGACTTCCAGCGCAGCGCCGACACCCACCTGATCCCCTTGCCGCTGCCGGGTTTTCCGGGCATCGAGTTGTATTTCAAGGATGAATCCAGCCACCCGACCGGCAGCCTCAAACATCGGCTGGCCCGTTCGCTGTTTCTCTACGCCTTGTGTAATGGCTGGCTCAAACCCGGCGCACCGGTGATCGAGGCGTCCAGCGGTTCGACGGCGATTTCCGAAGCGTATTTCGCGCGGATGCTCGGCCTGCCGTTCATTGCGGTGATGCCGGCGACCACCTCCAGGGAAAAGATTGCGCAGATTGCGTTTTACGGTGGCCAGAGTCATCTGGTGGACGATCCCACGCAGATCTACGCCGAATCCGAACGCCTGGCCCGGGAACACGACGGTCACTTCATCGACCAGTTCACCTATGCCGAACGCGCCACCGACTGGCGGGCGAACAACAACATCGCCGAGTCGATCTTTCAGCAGATGCGTTACGAGCAGCACCCATGCCCGGCCTGGCTGATTTCCAGCCCCGGCACCGGCGGCACCACCGCGACTCTCGGTCGTTACGTGCGTTATCGCCAGCACTGCACCCGCGTGCTGTGCGCCGATGCCGAACGTTCGGTGTTCTTCGACTACTACCAGACCGGCGACGCCAGCCTGCGTCTGGACCACGGTTCGCGCATCGAAGGCATCGGCCGGCCACGGGTGGAAGCGTCGTTCCTGCCCAAGGTGATCGATGCGATGGTCAAGGTGCCGGATGCGTTGTCGCTGGCGGCCATGCATTACCTGGCGCAGCGGTTGGGGCGGCATGTGGGCGGGTCGAGCGGGACTAACCTGATCGGCGCGCTGATGACGGCGCAGCAGATGAAAGCCGCGGGGGAGTCGGGCTCGATCGTGGCGATTCTGTGCGATGGCGGCGAGCGTTACGCGGACACCTATTACGATCAGGCGTGGCTCAAGGCGCAGGGCTATGAGCTGGATGGATTGATGACGGCCGTGGCCGCGAGTGCCGAGCAGGGTCAGGCGCTGCCGGCCTCGGTTCTGCGCGCCAATATCTGACGCCGAAAACGACTGAGGGAGCGAATTCGCTCCCTCAGTCTTTTACAGTGTTTCAGGTCGTGCAGATCAGTCTTTCAGACCGAGAATGTCACGCGCCACGGCTTCCGCGATACGAATCCCGTCAACACCCGCCGACAGGATCCCGCCCGCATACCCCGCGCCTTCACCGGCCGGGAACAGACCTTTGACGTTCATGCTCTGCAGCGCCTCGTTACGCGTGATGCGCAGCGGCGACGAGGTGCGGGTCTCGATACCGGTCAGCACTGCATCATGCAGCGAATAACCGCGAATCTGCTTCTCGAACGCCGGCAGTGCTTCGCGAATCGCTTCGATGGCGAAATCCGGCAGGGCCAGGGCCAGATCGCCCAGTGCCACGCCCGGTTTGTACGAGGGTTCGACTTCACCCAGCTCGGTCGACGGCGTGCCATTGATGAAGTCGCCGACCAGTTGCGCCGGCGCCTTGTAGTCGCTGCCGCCGAGGATGAAGGCGTGGGATTCCAGACGCTCCTGCAACTCGATCCCCGCCAACGGGCCGCCCGGATAGTCGACTTCCGGAGTGATGCCGACGACGATGCCGGAGTTGGCGTTGCGTTCGTTACGCGAGTACTGGCTCATGCCGTTGGTGACCACGCGGTTCGGCTCGGAGGTCGCCGCCACCACGGTACCGCCCGGGCACATGCAGAAGCTGTAGACCGAACGGCCGTTCCTGGCGTGGTGCACCAGCTTGTAGTCGGCGGCGCCCAATTTGGGGTGGCCGGCGTATTTGCCAAGGCGTGCGCGGTCGATCAGCGATTGCGGGTGCTCGATGCGGAAACCCACCGAGAACGGCTTGGCTTCCATGAACACGCCACGGCTGTGGAGCATGCGGAACGTATCGCGGGCACTGTGGCCCAGCGCCAGGATCACGTGTCTGGAGTGCAGGATTTCGCCGCTGGCCAGCTCGACGCCGACCAGTTGGCCGTCTTCGATCAGCACGTCGGTGACGCGCTCCTGGAAGCGTACTTCACCGCCCAGAGCGCGGATCTCTTCACGCATGGTCTCGACCATGCCGGTCAGACGGAACGTGCCGATATGCGGCTTGCTGACGTAAAGGATTTCTTCCGGCGCACCGGCCTTGACGAACTCGTGCAGGACTTTACGGCCGAGGAACTTCGGATCCTTGATCTGGCTGTACAGCTTGCCGTCAGAGAACGTGCCCGCGCCGCCTTCGCCGAACTGCACGTTGGACTCGGGGTTGAGCACGCTTTTGCGCCACAGGCCCCAGGTGTCCTTGGTGCGCTGGCGCACTTCGGTGCCGCGTTCGAGGATGATCGGCTTGAAGCCCATCTGCGCCAGCAACAGGCCGGCAAAGATACCGCACGGGCCGAAACCGACCACGATCGGGCGCTGGCTCAGGTCGCTTGGCGCCTGGCCGACGAATTTGTAGCTGACATCCGGCGCCACGTTGACGTTACGGTCGTCGGTGAACTTGCCCAGCACCTTGGCCTCGTCGCGCACTTCGAGGTCAATGGTGTAGATGAAGCACAGTTCGGAGGACTTTTTGCGCGCATCGTAGCTGCGCTTGAACAAGGTGAAATCGAGCAGGTCATCGCTGGCAATGCCCAGGCGTTGCACGATGGCAGCGCGCAGGTCTTCGTCGGGATGGTCGATCGGCAGCTTGAGTTCGGTGATTCGTAACATGACAGGATCCGGTTCGCGGGGCGCACAACTGCGCCAGGGCGTTTGAAGGCGGCGATTATAAGCCGCATCGGCCGGATCCCGTGAGGGTAAAACGATCAGTCGTTACGCGAACCGCCGAAATACCCACAACCACGCTGCACCTGGCCGTCGATGCGCAACTCGGCGCTCATGTGCTGCACGCTGCCGGTGCTGCTGTCGACGCAGCGCTGCGGCGCCACCCACAGCTCGATGCGCTGGTTGTTGGCTTCGCTGCTGAGGTTGAAGCGGCCATCGCCCAGTTGTTCTTCGACGTAGGGGACGGCGAGCGGCGGCTGGCCTTCGCGGTCGATGACCAGGCCCTTGCCGCTGACCTTGACGTTCCATTCCGGACCATGGCCGGCGGCGCGCAGGATCAACTGCTTGAAGTTGGGATCGTCGCAGGCTGTGCCGGAGCGTTCGACACGATAGAGCCGGGTCAGGTCGAGGCGGTCGCCGGCGATCTTCCCGCGCACGTCGGCGAACAGCTTGCCCTGCTCATCGGCAAGGGTGGCGGCCTCCTGCAGGACGCTGGTGCCGCCGATATCGTTGACCACGTACTGGCGCTGCTCGCCACAGGCCTGGAACACCAGTTTGCCGTCGGCAGCGGTCAGTTGCCCCTGCATTCGCGTCTGGCCGACGTGGGAGGCGCTTTCCCGCGCGCCATCGAACAACTGGCACGCGGCAAACAACGGGAGCAGGGCAACAACGATCAGGGAACGGGCAACACGCATCTTTGGCTCTCCAGACAAGTGCCGCCACGTTACGCAGGCTGACCGTTCATCACAAGGGTTTAGCCCACGTGAAACGTCTGACCTGTCTGCAAGCCTTCGACACTCTTGGCGTAGGCCAGTGCCACATCCGCCGCAGGAACCGGCTTGTAGCCACGAAAGTACGGGGCGTAGCTGCCCATGGCCTCCACCAGCACGGTCGGGCTGATCGAATTCACGCGCAGACCGCGTGGCAGTTCAATGGCGGCGGCACGCACGAAGCTGTCGAGTGCGCCGTTGACCAGTGCAGCCGATGCACCGCTGCGGATCGGGTCGTGGCTGAGCACGCCGGTGGTGAAGGTGAACGAGGCGCCGTCGTTGGCGAATTCACGGCCGATCAGCAGTAGATTGACCTGGCCCATCAACTTGTCTTTCAGCCCAAGGGCGAAGCTGTCTTCGGTCATGTCACCCAGCGGGGCGAAGGTGACGTTGCCGGCGGCGCAGACCAGGGCGTCGAACTTGCCGGTCTGTTCGAACAGCTTGCGGATCGATGCGCTGTCGCTGATATCCACCTGGAAATCGCCGCTGCTGCGACCGATACGAATGACTTCATGACGCTGCGACAGCTCTTTGTCCACCGCCGAACCGATGGTGCCGCCGGCGCCGATCAACAGAATTTTCATCGTGATTGCCTCAAGTGATTGAACGAGGTTGCAGTCTAGAGTGGTTTTTTCCGCTGATAAGCGCGCTAATGGGCAACCTTTGGTTTTCAAATGGAAACAATCCATGAGCGAGATGGATGATCTGGCGGCGTTCGCGGTGTTGATCGAGGCCGGCAGTTTTACCTTGGCGGCGCAGCAACTGGGGTGCAGCAAGGGACAGTTGTCCAAGCGCATCAGTCAGCTGGAGGCGCGGTTTTCTGTGGTGTTGCTGCAACGCACCACGCGCCGGCTGAGCCTGACGGCGGCCGGTGCGGCGCTGTTACCGCAGGCTCAGGCGCTTGTCGTCCAGGTCGAAAAAGCGCGTCAGGCATTGGCGCGATTGAAGGACGACATGGCAGGTCCCGTGCGTATGACGGTTCCGGTGTCGCTGGGGGAAACCTTCTTCGACGGACTGCTGCTGGATTTTTCCCGGAAATACCCCGAAGTGCAGATCGAACTGGAGCTGAACAACAACTACCGCGACCTGTCCCGCGACGGCTTCGATCTGGCGATCCGCACCGAGGTCGCCAATGACGAGCGACTGGTGGCCAGACCGCTGCTGGCCTGGCAGGAAATGACCTGCGCCAGCCCTGTGTATCTGCAACGTTTTGGCGAACCGCTGACGCCGCAGGCACTGGCCGAACATCGCTGCCTGCTCAACAGTCATTACAGCGGTCGCGAGGAGTGGCTCTATCACCAGCAGCACGAACTGCTGCGGGTAAGGGTGTCGGGGCCGTTCGCCAGCAATCACTACAACCTGTTGAAGAAAGCCGCACTGGCCGGCGCCGGGATCGCTCGCCTGCCGTCCTATCTGCTGCAGGCGGAATTGGCTGATGGCCGATTGCGCTGGCTCCTTCGCGATTTTCAGACCCGACGCATGCCGATGTACCTGGTGCACTCGTATCAGGGCGGGCTACCGAAACGCACTCAGGTACTGGCGGATTATTTGATCGGCTGGTTCAAACTCAGCGGCGAAGCGCTGGACCGGTTGTAGTGCCGGGCGATCAGGTGATCGATCGACACTTTGCCCGGTCCGGTCGCCATCAGGTACAGCAACACCGCCATCCAGGTGCCGTGGGTCGGGTAGGCATCCGGATACACGAACAGTTGAATGGTCAGGGTCATGCCCAGCAATGCCAGCGCCGAAAAGCGTGTGGCGAAGCCGATCAGGATCAGGATCGGGAAGAAATGCTCGGCAAACGCCGCCAGATGCGCAGCGATTTCCGGTGACAGCAGCGGTACTTGGTATTCGCTCTTGAAGAGCGGAATCGTCGAGTCGGCCAGACGCGGCCAGCCGAACTCGAAGGTGCCATCGATCAGGTCGACGGCCAGCCCTTCGACCTTGGTCTGCCCGGACTTCCAGAATACCGCTGCGATGGAAAAACGCGCGATGAAGGCGATCAGGCTGTGAGGGATTTTTTCCAGCAGCGCGATGGCGCGAGTAACGAAACTGTTCATGACGACACCTTCGGGTGGAAATTGATGATGACTTGGCGGCTGATCAGCAGGGCGAGGGTCTGACTGAGGTCAAAGGCCTCGGCGGATTCCAGCGCCCGGGTCAGTGACAGGCCGGCCTTGAGCTGGCGAATGAACTGGCTGGCGCCGCGCTCCACGGCGAACACCTCGACCTCCAGCCCATTGCGCAGGATCAACGCGTGTTGAGCGTGATGAAGATCGACTCCGGCCAGCGTGGCGTCGTGCTGATGCACGGCCCAGATATCCACCACGGCGAAGTTTGAATCGAGCAGATACAGCGAAGGATGCAGACCGATGTGCAGTTCGTTCAGTGCATCGGCATCTGCGAATACGGCAGCGATCCGCTCCTGACTCAGAGGCAACGCATCGGCAGCGTGGTAGGCCTGCGTGCGCGAGCGTTCCAGCCTCGCGACGTCGGCCAGATAGGGAACGCTCGCGACAGGTTCGAATCCGCTGATGAAGTCCGCCAGCTCACGGCCGTAGTCGCTCATCAACGGACTGAGTGGCGGATGGCTTTGCACGAAAACTCCGGCCATGGCCCGGAAGAATTCGTCACCCACCAACTGCATCACCACGGGATAGCTGTCGGCTAAAGCGTTGATCAACGAACCCTGCACGTTATTGCGGTACACCGCGAAACGGCTGGCCGGATCGGCGCCGTTGGCGCTGCACAAACCGTCGGGGCAGGGCAGGTCGATATCGAGCAATGCGGCGCTGAACGCGGCTTGCGTGCTCATGGCCGACCTCCCGCGCACAGCAACAGTTCATCGGCTTGTTGCGCTTCTGCCAACAGCACGCTGAAGGCCGGCACCTGATTGTCCCGTTCGATCAATGTCGCCACCGGGCCGGTGCGTTCCAGCGCTTGCCGGTACAGCGACCAGACCGCTTGATCGATTGGCGCGCCGTGATCGTCGATCAACAGACGATCACCGAGGCTGTCGGAATCTTCAGCAAAACCCGCCAGATGAATCTCGCCCACCGCGTGCAGCGGCAGTGCGTCGAGGTAAGCCTGGGGATCGCGCTGATGATTGATGCACGAGACGTAGATATTGTTCACGTCCAGCAACAGACCGCAGCCAGTGCGCCGGATGACTTCACGGATGAAATCCGCTTCGTCGATGGTCGAGCGCTGGAACGCCAGATAGGTTGCCGGGTTCTCCAGCAGCATCGGACGCTTGAGGGTGTTCTGTACCTGGTCGATGTGGTCGCAGACGCGGTTCAGCGTCGGCGTGTCGTACGCCAGAGGCAGCAAATCATTGAGGAACACCGGGCCGTGGCTCGACCAGGCCAGGTGTTCGGAAAAGGAGTGGGGTTGATAGCGCTCGATCAGCGCCGCCAGACGTTTGAGGTGCTGAATATCCAGCGGGCCCTCGGCACCGATGGACAGCCCGACGCCGTGCAGCGACAGCGGATACGCCTCGCGAATCAAACCCAGAAAGTGATGAAACGGGCCGCCGGCCACCATGTAGTTTTCGGCGTGGACTTCAAAGAAACCGATGTCCGGTCGTGAATCGAGCACTTCCCTGAAGTGCTCGCTCTTGAGCCCCAGCCCGGCACGGGACGGGAGCCCGCAAAGGGCTGCCCGAGTGCGGCGCAAGGCATGGTCGCAGGATGTGATCATGATCGACACTCGGGCGGCTCCCGGATCAGGACTTGGCTTTGAACGCTTCGAGCTGACCGAAACCGGTCGGCGAGGTTTTGCTTTCGGTGGTGGTGCAGGTGCCTTTCGGAACCAGTTTCCAGGCGTTGGCCTGATGATCCATTTTCGCGGTGCCGGCACAGGTGGTGCCCGCGCCTGCGGCGCAATCGTTCTTGCCTTTCATGGCCACGCCGAAGCATTTTTCCATGTTGTCGTCAGCAGCGTGGGCGGTGGAGACGGCAGCGATGCTCAGAGCAGAACCGAGGGCCAGAACCAGGGCAGTGGCGGACAGGGTGCGGGTGGTAGCAGTCATGATGTTTCTCCGGTTTGAACTTGGGTTTGAACAAGCGATTGCGCTTGCTTGCCCCACTAGAGAAACGACTTGGCGATGCGTTACAGCGATCGGTAAAAGTTTTTTTGCCGGGCACAAAAAAAACGGCCCGAAGGCCGTTTTCTGTTTCAAGCGATCAATCAACCGCCGAGGTACGCCTCGCGCACTTTCGGGTCGGTCAGCAGTGCTTCGCCGGTGCCTTGCATCACCACCCGGCCATTCTCCAGAACGTACGCACGGTCGGCGATTTTCAGCGCCTGGTTGGCGTTCTGTTCGACCAGGAACACCGTCACACCGTCCTTGCGCAGCTGTTCGATGATGTCGAAGATCTGCTGGATGATGATCGGTGCCAGGCCCAGCGACGGCTCGTCGAGCAGCAGCAGTTTCGGCTTGCTCATCAGCGCCCGGCCGATGGCGAGCATTTGCTGTTCGCCGCCGGACATGGTGCCGCCGCGTTGGTTGAAGCGTTCTTTCAGGCGTGGGAAAAGGCCGAGCACCTTGTCCATCTGTTCCTGATAGTCGCCCTTGTCGGTGAAGAACCCGCCCATGGACAGGTTTTCCTCGACGGTCAGGCGGGCAAACACCCGACGACCTTCCGGCACCACGGCGATGCTCTTGCGCATGATCTGCGACGAGTCCTGGCCGACCAGTTCCTCACCCATGTAGCGGATGCTGCCGCTGTGCGCCTGCGGCGAACCGCACAGCGTCATCAGCAGGGTGGACTTGCCGGCACCGTTGGCGCCGATCAGGGTCACGATCTCGCCCTGGCGGACTTCGACGTTGACGCTGTGCAGGGCCTGGATCTTGCCGTAGAAGGTGGAAACGTTTTCGAACTGCAGCATTTACGCTTCCCCCAGGTAGGCTTTGATCACTTCAGGATTGTCGCGGATCTGCTCCGGCGTGCCGTCGGCCAGGGGCGTGCCCTGGTTGATCACGACGATGTGGTCGGAAATGCTCATGACCAGTTTCATGTCGTGTTCGATCAGCAGCACCGTCACGTTGTGCTCTTCACGCAGCACGCTGATCAGCGCCTTGAGGTCTTCGGTTTCCTTCGGGTTCAGGCCGGCGGCCGGTTCGTCGAGCATGAGGATCCGCGGACGGGTCATCATGCAGCGGGCGATTTCCAGACGACGCTGCTGACCGTAGGCCAGCGTGCCGGCAGGACGGTTGGCGAACTCTTTGAGGTTGACCTTTTCCAGCCAGTACTCGGCGAACTCCATGGCCTCGCGCTCGCTCTTGCGAAACGCCGGGGTCTTGAACAGGCCGGACAGGAAGTTGGTGTTCAGGTGACGGTGCTGGGCGATCAACAGGTTCTCGATCGCCGTCATGTCCTTGAACAACCGCACGTTCTGGAAGGTGCGCACCACGCCCTTGAGGGCGATCTTGTGGCCCGGCAGGCCTTGGATCGGCTCGCCGTCCAGCAGGATGCTGCCACCCGATGGCTGGTAGAAACCGGTCAGGCAGTTGAAGACGGTGGTCTTGCCCGCGCCGTTCGGCCCGATCAGTGCCACCACCTGTTTTTCCTTCACGGTCAGGGCCACGCCGTTGACCGCCAGCAGGCCGCCGAAGCGCATGCTCAGATTTTCGACTTTCAGGATCTCGCGGCTCATTTGCGCAGCTCCATGTGAGGACGTTGCATGGGCAGCAGACCTTGAGGTCGCCAGATCATCATCAGCACCATCAGGGCACCGAACATCAACATGCGGTACTCACTGAACTCACGCATCATTTCCGGCAGCAGGATCATTACCACGGCCGCGAGAATCACGCCCAGCTGCGAGCCCATGCCACCCAGTACCACGATGGCGAGGATGATCGCCGACTCGATGAAGGTGAACGATTCCGGCGTCACCAGACCCTGACGGGCGGCGAAGAAGCTGCCGGCGAAACCGGCGAAGCTCGCGCCCAGGGTGAACGCCGACAGCTTGATCACGGTCGGGTTGAGACCCAGTGCGCGGCAGGCGATTTCATCTTCACGCAGCGCTTCCCACGCACGGCCGATCGGCATGCGCAGCAGGCGGTTGATGATGAACAGCGCAGCCAGCGCCAGCAGCAGGGCAACCAGGTAGAGGAAGATCACCTTGTTGATCGAGTTGTATGGCAGGCCGAAATACTCGTGGAAGGTTTGCAGGCCTTCCGCAGCCTTGCGTTCGAAGGTCAGACCGAAGAACGTCGGTTTCTCGATGTTGCTGATGCCGTTCGGGCCGCCGGTGATGTCGGTCAGGTTACGCAGGAACAGACGGATGATTTCCCCGAAGCCGAGGGTCACGATCGCCAGGTAGTCGCCGCGCAGACGCAACACCGGGAAGCCGAGCAGAAAGCCGAATGTGGCGGCCATCAGGCCGGCAATCGGCAGGCAGATCCAGAAGCTCAGGCCGTAGTAGTGCGACAGCAGCGCGTAGCTGTAGGCACCGACGGCGTAGAAGCCGACGTAACCCAGGTCGAGCAGACCGGCCAGACCGACCACGATGTTCAGGCCCAGGCCGAGCATCACGTAGATCAGGATCAGCGTCGCGATGTCCACCGCGCCACGGGAGCCGAAGAACGGCCACACCAGCGCACCGATGATCAGCGCGATGATGAAGTAGCGCTGGGTGGTCGGCAGGGTCAGGAAGTTGCTGGCCTTGGCCGGGATCAGCGGCATGCCCGGCGAGGAACGCCACGCCTTGCTGATCTGCTGGTTGAACAGCACTCGCAGGAACATCAGCACCGAGCAGATGGCGATGGTCGCCAGAATGGCCGGGCTGGTGTTGTGCACTTCCAGGTTGGTGCCGACGATGGTCAGTTTCAGACCCAGTACCGGATAGGCCACGGCCCAGACCAGCAAGGCGCTGAACAGCGCCTGTTTAAGATTCCTAGTCATACTTTCTCAACCTCCGGACGGCCCAGAATGCCGGTCGGACGGAACAACAGCACCAGAACCAACAAGCCGAAAGCCACGACGTCCTTGTACTGGTCGCCGAAGATATCGGCGCCAAAGGCTTCCGCCACCCCGAGCACCAGCCCGCCGAGCATGGCGCCGGGGATGCTGCCGATCCCGCCCAGTACCGCGGCGGTGAAGGCCTTGAGGCCGACGAGGAAACCGGCGTTCGGGTTGATCACGCCGTATTGCATGCTCAGCAGCACGGCCGCGACGGCCGCCAGCGCAGCACCGATGACGAAGGTCAGGGCGATGATGTTGTTGGTGTTGATGCCCAGCAGGTTGGCCATCTTGATGTCTTCGGCGCAGGCGCGGCAGGCGCGGCCCAGGCGAGAGCGGGAGATGAACAGCGTGAGGCCGAGCATGGCGATCAGGGTGACCACGAACACCACGATTTGCATGTAGGAAATCAGCACTTCATGTGCGCCACCTGGGCCGAAGGCGAAATTGCCCGGAATCAGGTTGGGGATTGCTTTGTCCTTGGAGTCTTGCGCCAGCAGAACCGTGTTCTGCAGGAAGATCGACATACCGATCGCGGAAATCAGCGGGATCAGACGGTTGCTGCCGCGCAACGGGCGGTAGGCAATGCGTTCGATGCTGTAACCGTAGGAGCTGGTGACGACGATGCTGGCGATGAACGCCACGGTCATCAACAGCGGGACGCTTTCGAGTCCCATCATGGTCAGCCCGGCGATGGCGATGAACGCCACGTAGGAACCGATCATGTACACCTCGCCGTGGGCGAAGTTGATCATTCCAATGATGCCGTAGACCATCGTGTAGCCGATGGCAATCAGGGCATACATGCTGCCAACGTTCAAGCCGTTAACCAGCTGTTGGAAGAAGTGATAGATGTCAGGCATTACAGCGCTCCTAAAAACCTGATACGCATTTCACTGGTGGAGTCATTTTCCCGCCCGGTCCCGTGGATCTTTATCCACTTCGAATCCGGGTTTTGCCAGCGAACCGCTGATGACGGTTTTGAGATTTTCAGGTGGGGAGACTGGCGGATCACGCCAGCGCGGCCCAATACATTCGTAAAACAAAGCCCACGGCACGCCGTGGGCTTTATTGGCAGTCAGTCAGGCAGCGCCTTACTGAGGCGACGCTTCAGTTTTTGGGCCGTTGGCGTGCCATGTGTAAACCACGAACTTGAAGTCCTTCAGGTCGCCCTTGTCGTCGAAGCTCAGGTCGCCGGTCGGGGTCTTGAAGGTGCCTTTGTGGATGGCTTCAGCCACTTTGGCAGTATCTTCGGACTTGGCAGCCTTGATACCTTCGGCAATCACTTCAACGGCCGAGTAGGACGGGAACACGAACGGGCCGCTCGGGTCTTCTTTCTTGGCCTTGAATGCATCGGCCAGGGCCACGTTGGCCGGATCCTGGTCGAAGGATTTCGGCAGGGTCACCAACAGGCCTTCGGCCGCGTCCTTGGCGATCTGGGTGATCGAGTCGTTACCCACGCCTTCCGGACCCATGAACTTGGCTTTCAGGCCTTTTTCCTGGGCTTGACGCAGGATCAGACCCAGCTCCGGGTGGTAGCCGCCGTAGTAGACGAAGTCGACGTTGGCTTGCTTGAGCTTGGCGATGATTGCGGAGAAGTCCTTGTCGCCGGCGTTGACGCCTTCGAACACGGCAACCTTGGTGCCTTTCTTCTCGAGAGTGGATTTGACGGCAGTGGCGATGCCTTCACCGTACTGCTGCTTGTCGTGCAGCACGCCGACGATTTTCGGCTTCACGTGATCGGCGATGTAGTTACCGGCGGCAGGGCCCTGGGCGCTGTCCAGACCGATGGTGCGGAAGACCATTTTGTAACCACGGTTGGTGATGTCCGGGCTGGTGGCAGCCGGAGTGATCATGATCACGCCTTCGTCTTCGTAGATGTCCGAAGCAGGCTGGGTGGAGCTGGAGCACAGGTGACCGACCACGAACTTGACGCCGTCGTTGACGACCTTGTTCGCAACCGCTACCGCTTGTTTAGGATCGCAAGCGTCATCGTATTCGACGGCTTCGAGCTTCTTGCCGTCGACGCCGCCTTTGGCGTTGATCTGTTCGATGGCCATTTTCGCGCCACTGAACTGCATGTCGCCGTACTGGGCTACTGGACCGGTTTTAGGGCCGGCGATACCGATCTTGATGGTGTCAGCTGCGAACGAATGGCTGGCAACCCCGGCCAGAACCATAGCGGCAAACAGTTTGGAAATCTGCTTAGTAGCCTTAGTCATAGTGCTCCACTCTTACTGTTGTATTTTTTTAGAGTCCTGACGCCGTAGCAGCAGAACCGGGACAGATATCTAAGGCGATACCCTCCGGAAATGCCCCCGGCAACTGTACCGGTACAGTGTAGAGCGCCGGTTGTTGGCCTGGGAAGCTGGCGCCAAGGGGCAAAACCTGAGGGTGTCGCTTAAGTGAAAGAAAAAGACAGAATTGCGGCGGGACGTTCAGAGGGCTTATGCCCCAATCATCAGCATTCCTTGGCGTTCCTGCTCTTTTCGTTCGGTACGGCCTTTTGCAACCGGGTTTTTCTGCCGGACCACCGACGTTATCATTCGCGCCGATTTCTATTCCGGACAGTCCCATGAATCAAGAACCTAGCACCCTCTATGCCAAGCTGCTTGGTGAAACCGCATCTATTACCTGGAAAGAGCTGGAGCGCTTCTACGCCCAGGGTGCCCTATTGTGGGTCGACCCCAGCCTGGATTTGATCGCGGTCGCCGAGGCCGTGGCGTCGGATCAGGGCGAGAAAGTCGCTGCCTGGCTGGCCGAAGACAAGGTCGCCAAGCTGTCTGAAACGCGGGCGCTGGATATTTTCGAGCGCGACCCCGAGATGTGGGCGGTGGTGGTCCGGCCGTGGATCCTGGTCCAGGAAAGGGCGTCGGCCTGAAGGGTTGCACCTTGTTGGTGCGAGTGATGAGCGGCATAAAGTGTGTAGCGCAGTAGCGTGATGGCCGATTGCCGTAGAGAAATGCCACAAGCGTGGGTGGCATAACGGTGACGTAAACGTAACGGGCACAGTTTAGTAAGCCGCCTAACGGCTGCTTAATTGTTTCGGGATGTTGGAAAGGCTGAAATCTTCAGTGAATGCCAGGCCCCATCGCTGGCTTGCCAGCGATGGGGGCGACGCGGTCTTTGATCAGACCGAATAAGACTTGCCGGTGTGGTTATTGAGGGAAATGACCTTGGTCTTGCCGATCCGGTGACGGTAGATCTCGCGCAGGTACTTGATCGACTTCTTCACGCAATCGCGCGACAGGCGAATGTCATTGATCGAGACAAACTTCTCTTTGTCGTTGATCAACTCGCGGTATTTCTTCTCGTACATCGGCTTGATCGCGTACCAGTTGGTGTCGAGGATCTTCGCCGGGTTTTCGAATTCGTTGAGCAGGTCGTCGATGCGATCCTCGTCGAACTCTTCCTGAATGATGAAATCGAGGATCGAGTTGTCCAGGGTTTCGTCGAAACGGTACGGTGTCTTGGCGAAGCAACGCTTGATGAACGCCACGATCAGCGTCAGGAAGTCGTCCGACAGGCACGGGCTCTTGGCGATCAGGGTGGTCAGCGACAGGTTGGCCGAGGCGCCGATCACCAGCGCGTAACGCTTGAGCGTGGTGTTGGGGAACAGGCTGTTGAGGTGGGTCTTCAACCGGTTCAGGTCCATGTACGACAGTTTGTAGTCTTTGGGCAGCGAAACGATCGAGACCACCGACGAGCAGTTCTTGAAGAAATGCAGGTCATGCAGCGCGGCGGCGTCGTAGCCCGAGTTCTTGTACTGCTCCAGCGACGCGCGATAGCGCTTGGACTCGATCGGCAGCAGGCTGATGCCTTCGATGGCCTGGGTCACCTTGTTGAAGTGCGGCAGGTCGATCGAGCGGAAGAACAGGTCGTCGATGTTCAGGCGCTGCGGCTCTTTGTCGAACACCTTGAATTTGTCGCTGCTTGGCGGCGGGGTTTCCGGCACCACGGATTCGGCGTAGGCAATCGCCACCGGGCCGGCCAGACTCATGAACAGGTCGTTGGCGTCCAGGCGAATGGTCTCACCGATGTCGATGCCGGCACGACGGAAATAGTTCTGGTCATAGTCGGTCGTAACCGCCTGGGCCGTCAGAATGTTGAAGATCTGCTGCGAGATGTACTGGTTGGCATGCTTCTCCATCGCATTGACATCAATGTTCTGGATGTTGCCGTCATCGCTCTCTTCGGCGTAACGCATGATGTCGTTGGAGATCAGCATCATCGCGTTCCACGGGCGGATACGGCCCATGACGCTGGCTTCGCTACTGTCTTCGTTGGCGAAGTTGTAGGAGAAATCCCATTCTTCCGACAGGTATTTGCACAGCAGGCGACCGGCGTTGATGTGCAGCGCCTCGGACATTTCGCTGCGGTGGTCGGAGATGTTCGGCAGCACGCAGATGCCGCTGGTGAAAATCGGCTCGAACACGAACGAATGACCGCTCTTGCCGTCATGCTCGTCCATCGGCTTGGTGTCGAACGTCTTGTTCATGTACGAGTGCTGCTGGGCCAGGCCGAATTCCGAGGCCATGCCCGAACCGGTACCGCCGCCGGCACTGAAGATCGAGAAATACAGGCGCGACTGGTTGGCCTTGATGCCGCAGCTGTCGATCAGGTACGAGTGGATCATTTTCCAGTCAGGGCTGGAGAAACGCTGGGTGTCCTTGTTGAGGATGATCTTCGCCAGGTACTGGCCGAGGATCGGCGCGTTACCGGCGCCACCGGCGTGGACTTCGGACAAGTCCATGATCTTCATCTTGCTGTAGTCGCGCAGAAAACCGCTTTTTTCGCCCTTGCGCGAGAAGCGGATACGCCCGGCGATGTCCTTGTCCAGGTCGCCGAGCATCACCAGCGGTTCCACCAGGAACACCGGTTTGCTGCCCTTGTTCGGGCCGATCCGCAGGTTGGTCTTGATCCACTGGGCCGGGCTGTAGCCCTTGTCGGCCAGGCGACGATCGCTCGAAGGGCGATCTTCGTTGTTGAATTCGTTGAGGTAGAACTTGCGCGCGTTGTACACCAGCTCCGCCACGTCGAGGGCGATGTTGGAACCGCAGCGACCGAGTCCGATCAGGCACACCGACGGGAATTCCTGATCGTTGTGCTGTTCGTTGTCGCCTTCCAGGTGCGGCGGGCGCGGGAACACCAGGTCACGCAAACCGTCGAGGTTGTCGAGGATGCGGTCAGTGTTGGTTTCGGTGAAGTACAGGTATTGCTGGGTGCCCAGCGGGCGCGAGGGTGGCAATGGCTTCATCGGGGCAGGGCTGTTTGCCGCAGGGCTCAGAGTCAGATCGGATACCGCAGTGGCCGGATTGTTTTTAGAAGTCATTGTGCGCCATCTACCTGGACTGGTTGGTTCGACGACCGCTGTCGTCGAACCTCTCGGAATGGGAATCTCGCGTCTTTTTTCTGCGCGTGTTTGGCCCGCGTGTCAGGGGTATGGCCTGAGTGCCGCGCGGGGGAATCCTTTCCTGATTGATGATGGATCGGCCATTATTCGGCGATCTTTAATCAAAAGGAGGCTAAATGATGTCAACGCGACCTTCGTTGGGTTATGCCGGAATCGGCCTGATGGGCCTGCCGATGGGCCGCCGACTTCTGGCTGCCGGTTATCCGTTGGCCGTGTGGAACCGCAACCCGGCCAAGTGCGCGCCGCTGGTCGAGGCCGGCGCCCGGCAGGTGGCGACTCCCGCCGAACTCTGTGAGCAGGCCGATGTGGTGATGCTGTGCCTGGCCGACACGGCGGTGGTGCGCGAAGTGGTGTTCGGCCCGGCCGGCGTGGCCGAGGGGGCGAAGCCCGGTCAGTTGCTGGTGGATTTTTCCAGCCTTGAACCGACGGCCACCCGTGAAATGGCAGCCGAGCTGGCCGGCAGGACGGGTATGAGCTGGCTTGATTCGCCGGTGTCCGGCGGGGTGGTCGGCGCCGAGGCCGGCAGTCTGGCGATCATGGTGGGCGGTGATGCAGCGGATCTTGATCGCGTACGACCGGTACTGCTCGAACTCGGGCAGCGCGTCACGCACATGGGCGGCATCGGCGCCGGTCAGGTGACCAAGGCCTGCAATCAGATGATCGTCGCCTGCAACGCCCTGGTGATCGCCGAAGTGGTGGCGCTGGCCGAACAGGCCGGGGTTGATGCCAGCCTGATCGCCGAGGCGCTGGCCGGTGGTTTTGCCGATTCGAAACCGTTGCAGATTCTCGCCCCGCAAATGGCCGAAAGCCGTTTCGAGCCGGTGAAGTGGCACGTGCGCACGCTGCTGAAAGATCTGGATACCGCAGTGAAGTTTTCCCGGGAAACCGGTTCGGCCACGCCGATCAGCGGATTGGCCGCACAACTGATGCGCCTGCATGGGGCGCAGGGCTTTTTGCAGAAGGATCCAGCGACACTGGTGCAAATGTACCGCGGGCCAGACTCAGCGGATTGAGCGTATGCGCGTGTTTGCGCTGGTTGATTTCCTCCAGCACCGGGCGCAGTTCGGCCAGTGGCACCGGGCGACTGAGCAGGTAACCCTGAATGAAGTCGCAGCCCGAGCGCTCGAGAAAATCGTATTGCTCCAGGCTTTCGACGCCTTCGGTGACCACCTGCAAGTGCAGGGTGTGCGCCATGACGATGATCGCCTGGACGATCTCCATGTCGGCGGTGGCCTTGGGAATATCGAGGATGAACGAGCGGTCGACCTTCAGGGTATTGAGCGGCAGGCGCTTGAGGTAGGCCAGCGACGAATAGCCGGTGCCGAAGTCATCGATCGACAGTGACACGCCGAGGGCGCGGATCTGCCGCAGCAGCACCAGCGTGTTGGCGATGTTGCCCATCAAGGCGTTTTCGGTGACTT
Source organism: Pseudomonas sp. PHC1 (assembly GCF_046487845.1). NCBI lineage: Bacteria > Pseudomonadati > Pseudomonadota > Gammaproteobacteria > Pseudomonadales > Pseudomonadaceae > Pseudomonas > Pseudomonas sp. PHC1. Next base: position 239,085 of record NZ_JBJXHJ010000007.1, on the reverse strand, counting down.
CCAGTTCCAGCCGTTCCGGGGCAACACCGGCGCTGCGCAGGGCGTGCTCGATTTCATTGGCCAGTTCTTCCCGGGCCAGATTCAGCGGCGAGCAGTTCCAGGCAATCTTCAAGTCTTCGCAACCATGGCGCGACAGCTCGCCGAGGTCTTCACAGGCCTTGCGCAATACCCAGTTGTCGAGTTCGGCGATCAGGCCATTGTTTTCGGCGATGGCAATGAAGCGATCCGGAGTGAGCAGGCCGTGCACCGGGTGCTGCCAGCGGATCAGCGCTTCGAGCTTGGTGACCTTGCCGGTCTTGAGTTCGAAGATCGGCTGGTAATACAGCAGCAGGCCGTTCTCTTCACGCAGGGCGTGGCGCAGCTCTTCCTCCAGTTGCAGTTCGAGGCTGGCGCGGTTTTTCAGGTTGGCATCGAAAAAATGCACCCCGTTGCGCCCGGCGCCTTTGGATTGGTACAGCGCCAGATCCGCGTGCTTGAGCAGTTCATCGCAGGTGGAGCCGTCTTCAGGAAACAGGCTGATGCCGATGCTGGTGGTCATCACCATGCGCCGTCCGGCGAGTTCGATCGGCTCTTTCATCTTGAGCATGATGCGCTGGGCAAGATTGCGCGCTTCCTCGCGGTCGCGCAGGCCGATCAGGATGCAGAACTCGTCGCCGCCGAACCTCGCGACCACATCTTCGTGGCTGCGCACGGAGCCCTTGATGTGCTGCGCGATGACTTTGAGCAGGGCGTCGCCGGCATCATGGCCGAGGCTGTCATTGATGCGCTTGAAGTGGTCGATGTCGAGAAACATGACCGCGAGCATGCCGCCTTCACTGGTTTTCTGGCTGAGTTTTTCGGCGAAGATCTGATTGAAGCCGCGCCGGTTGATCAGGTTGGTCAGGGCGTCGTAATTGGCCACGTGCTGCAGCGACATGCGCGCCTGATCGAGCTGACTGAGCAGGGCGTTGACCCGGCGCAGATCGTGTTCCTTGTTCTGCAGCTTCTTGTCGGCCAGCGCGGCGATGATGGCACTGCCGAGGATCAGCAAGGTGATCAGTGCCACGCTCAGCCCCAACTGCAATTGACTGGTCTGCGCGGCCAGGGTCGGCAGTTCTCCCTCAGGCAGCACCAGTTGCAGCGCCGCCATGCCGGTGAAGTGCATGCTGAGGATGCCGGCGCCGAGTATCAGCGCGGCCAGGTACTTGAGCATCTGAATGTTCAGGCCACTGCCTTCGCGCAAGTTGCCGGCGACCCATAACGCCGCGAAGCTGGCGCCGATGGCGATCACGATCGACGACAGGAACAGGGTTGGCTCGTAGTAGGGCGTAGCGGCGGATTCCATGGCGGCCATGCCGACATAATGCATGCCGGCGATGCCCAGGCCGATGACGATGGCGGTCTTGACGTATTGCAGCAGGCTCGGTTGGGGCGTGCTCAGGGTGTGCATTGCCAGCCAGGACGCCAGTAACGCGATCAGCAGGGAAAACAGGGTGACGGGCAGGTCGTACTGGATGTCGATCGGCGCCTGGAACGCCAGCATGCTGATGAAGTGCATGGCCCAGATACCGCCGGCCAGGCAGGTTGCACCGATCCAGCGCCACAGGCGTTGCGAACCGGGCTCTTCAGCGTGGACGACCCGTTCGGCCATGTCGAGGGTGGCAAAACTCGCGGCGCAGGCAACCAGATAGGCCACCAGCACCAGCAGGGAATTGTGTGTGCAATTGAGGATGACCTGCCCGCTCTCCGGCTGCTCGGCGACAAACTGCAAACCAAGCCACTCCATAGCATGCCCCGTCTCTGAGTGCGTCCCTACTGCGTCATCAACGCAGGCGAATGTTTGCAGTATAGAGGCGGTTTTTGCCGTGCAAGCGGTAGTGGCACATTGGCGCTAATGATTTCGGCATGAGCGTCATAGCGTTTGGCGCTAAGCGTTGAAATGCCTGAACTCAGGCGACTTCGTTCCAGTGCGGTTGCAGCGGCGGCAGGCCGAAGCGGGCTCGGGCCTTGTCGCAGTCGGTGTTCTGTTCGCCGTTTTCCCACGACGCTTCGAACTCGCGGCAGGCGCTGGAGCGCTTGTCGTAGATCGTGCAACTCACGGCTGTTCCGACTTCGCCTTCCAGCGCGGTGCAGCGCGGCGCCTTGCGGTCGGTACCGATCATCGCGACCCGGCTGGGCGTGATCTGGATGACCAGTTCATCAGGGACGGTCCCGCCGGAGGATGCGCATTCACCCCAGAAAAATGACACACGAAAATGGGAACAGCAGGCACCGCAATTCAGACACGGACTGACATCGGACATAGGGGGGGCATCAAAGGGATTGATCGGCAGGATCCGGACGGATCCGGCGGCCATTCTAGGCTTTGCCACGGCGTTGGGAAGGGGGGCGTGAAAGTATTTTTTCATTGCCGGATTTTTCCGCAAAACCCCCGGTTTTCGGGGGATTCGAAGCATTTCAAGGGCTTACGTTTCGTTACACGGCCATGGCCCGTCATCAGGCTGACGAATGATCACAGACAGCCCCGACGAGCGTGACTAGATTGCAGGTTCCGGGCTCGGATGCGTTGGCAGTGAAGCCCTCATAACAATAAAGAGACGGACCCATGCAGAACTCGACCCAAGCGGCGAATGCCTGGCGCATTCTGTTCCTGCTGTTCCTCGCCAACCTGTTCAATTTCTTTGACCGCACCATCCCGGCGATCATCATCGAACCGATCCGCATGGAGTGGCATCTCAGCGACTTCCAGTTGGGGATCGTCGGTACCGCGTTCACCCTGGTCTACGCGATTGCCGGATTACCACTGGGCCGCATGGCCGACACCGGTTCGCGCAGCAAACTGATGGGCTGGGGCCTGGCGACCTGGAGCGCGCTGACGGCGGTCAACGGTCTGGTCGGCAGTTTCTGGAGTTTCCTGCTGGTGCGCATGGGCATCGGCATTGGTGAAGCCAGTTACGCGCCCGCCGCCAACTCGCTGATCGGCGACCTGTTCCCGGCCCATCGCCGGGCTCGGGCCATGGGCATTTTCATGCTCGGCCTGCCGTTGGGGCTGCTGCTCGCCTTCTTCACTATCGGCTGGATGGTCAAGGCGTTCGACAGCTGGCGCGCGCCATTCTTCATCGCCGCCGTGCCGGGGTTGGTGCTGGCGGTGTTCATGTTCTTCATCAAGGAACCCAAGCGCGGCGCGGCGGAAACCGTGCAGGTGTCGCAAGAGAAAGTCGACAGGCCGATCCGCCGGGTGCTCGCCGTGCCGACCTTCCTGTGGCTGGTGATGGCCGGGCTGTGCTTCAACTTCGCGACCTATGCCTGCAACTCCTTTCTGGTGCCGATGCTGCAGCGTTATTTCCTGATGCCGTTGCAGGGAGCGGCAGTGGCGACCGGGGTGATCGTCGGGGTGACCGGGTTGATCGGCCTGACCCTCGGCGGCTGGATCGCCGACAAGATTCACCAGCGGGTGGCCAACGGGCGACTGCTGTTTGCCGGGTTCAGCCTGATCATCTCGACCCTGTGCACGGCGTGGGCGCTGCATGCCGGGCGCATCGAAATCGGGTTATTCGTCGCGGTGTTCAGCGTGGGCTGGCTGTTCGCCTACAACTTCTATACCTGCGTTTATACGGCGATTCAGGACGTGGTCGAGCCACGCCTGCGGGCCACGGCGATGGCGCTGTTCTTTGCCGGGTTGTATTTGCTGGGTGGCGGTCTGGGGCCGGTGGTGGTGGGCGGTTTGTCCGATCACTTCGCCAAATCGGCAATGGTCTCGGCGGGCGCCGAGCAGATGACCGAAGCGTTCAAGGCCGTCGGCCTGCATGATGCGATGTACCTGATCCCGGTGGCGCTGTTCCTGACCATGGTGTTCCTGTTCCTCGCGGCACGCTGTTTTGTGCGGGATGCGAAGCGGATGAAGGAAGGGCTGGTGGCGGTGGTTGAGCCGCAGAGTCAGGCCGTTACCGCTTGATGACCTGCATCGCCTGATCGTTCCCACGCGGAGCGTGGGAACGATCAGCGAGGGGGGGCAGACAAAAAAAGGCCCGCATCGCTGCGGGCCTTTTCATTTGTGGCGATGGAGCAGGACGATTTAACCCGCCACCAGCACCCGGATCGCTTCCAGTCGCAGCGCGGCCTTGTCGAGCATCGCCAGACCTTGTTCACGCTGCTTGCGCAGGGCGTCCAGTTCGCTGTCGCGCACGGTCGGGTTGACGGCCTGCAACGCGGTCAGGCGTGCCAGTTCTTCGTCGGTGTCGGCTGCCAGACGGCGGCGGGCCTCGGCCACGCGCTCGGCGTGGCGCGGGGTGACTTTGTCTTCACCGGCGTTGATCCGTGGCGTCAGCTGATCGCGCTGGGCCTGGATGAACTTGTTGGCGCTGGCGCGCGGCACGCTTTCCAGTTGATCGTTCAGGGTTTCGAACGCCACCCGCGACGACAGGTCGTTGCCGTTGGCGTCGAGCAGGCAGCGCAGGGCGGCCGGCGGCAGGTAACGGCCCAGTTGCAGCGAACGCGGGGCAACCACTTCGCTGACGTAGAGCAGTTCCAGCAGCACGGTGCCTGGCTTGAGCGCCTTGTTCTTGATCAGCGCGACGGCGGTGTTGCCCATCGAACCGGACAGCACCAGATCCATACCGCCCTGCACCATCGGGTGTTCCCAGGTGATGAACTGCATGTCTTCGCGCGACAGCGCCTGGTTGCGGTCGTAGGTGATGGTCACGCCTTCGTCGTCGCCCAGCGGGAAACTGGCGTCGAGCATCTTCTCGCTCGGCTTGAGGATCAGGGCGTTTTCCGAATGGTCTTCGCTGTCGATGCCGAACGCGTCGAACAGGGTTTCCATGTAGATCGGCAGGGCGAACTGGTCGTCCTGCTCGAGGATGGCCTCGACCAGCGCTTCACCTTCGCCGGCGCCGCCGGAGTTGAGTTCCAGCAGGCGGTCACGGCCGGTGTGCAGCTCGGCTTCCAGACGCTCGCGCTCGGTGCGCGCCTCGTCAATCAGCGCTTGCCACTCGCCGTCGTCGGCTTCTTCGAGCAGCGGCAGCAGGCGCGGGCCGAACTGATGCTGCAAGGCGTTGCCGGTCGGGCAGGTGTTGAGGAACGCGTTCAGTGCTTCGTGGTACCACTGGAACAGTCGCTCCTGCGGGCTGGTTTCCAGGTACGGCACGTGCAGTTCGATGATGTGCTTCTGGCCGATCCGGTCCAGACGACCGATCCGCTGCTCCAGCAGGTCCGGGTGCGACGGCAGATCGAACAGCACCAGATGGTGGGCGAACTGGAAGTTGCGACCCTCACTGCCGATTTCCGAGCAGATCAGCACCTGCGCACCGAACTCTTCATCGGCGAAGTAGGCGGCAGCGCGGTCACGCTCGAGGATGTTCATGCCTTCGTGGAACACCGTGGCCGGGATCCCGGAGCGCACGCGCAGGGCGTCTTCCAGGTCCATCGCGGTTTCGGCGTGGGCACAGATCACCAGCACTTTGGTGCGCTTGAGCATTTTCAGTTGGTCGATCAGCCACTCGACGCGCGGGTCGAATTTCCACCAGCGTTCTTCTTCGCTGGCGTCCGGCTGGGCCTGGAAGCTGACTTCCGGGTACAGCTCGGCGTGTTCGCCCAGCGGCAGTTCGAGGTATTCGTCCGGGCATGGCAGCGGGTACGGGTGCAGTTTGCGCTCCGGGAAACCCTGCACGGCGGCGCGGGTATTACGGAACAGCACGCGGCCGGTGCCGTGGCGGTCGAGCAGTTCACGCACGAGGCGGGCACTGGCTTCGGTATCGCCATCGTTGACGGCGGTGAGCAGGGCTTCACCTTCGTTGCCGAGGAAACCGTGGATGGTCTGGTGCGCGGCCGGCGACAGGCGACCCTTGTCCAGCAGTTCCTGAACGGCTTCGGCCACCGGGCGGTAGTTTTCGCTCTCGGCGCGGAAGGCGGCCAGGTCGTGGAAACGGTTCGGATCGAGCAGACGCAGGCGGGCGAAGTGGCTGTCCTGGCCGAGTTGTTCCGGGGTGGCGGTGAGCAGCAGCACGCCGGGAATGACTTCGGCCAGCTGTTCAACCAGCGAGTATTCCGGGCTGACTTTATCTTCGTGCCATACCAGGTGGTGGGCTTCGTCGACCACCATCAGGTCCCAACCGGCAGCGAACAGGGCGTCCTGCGCCTTCTCATCGTCAACCAGCCACTCCAGCGCCACCAGGGCCAGTTGGGTGTCTTCGAACGGGTTGGTCGCATCGCTTTCGATGAAGCGTTCTTCGTCGAACAGCGCGACCTGCAGGTTGAAGCGGCGGCGCATTTCCACCAGCCATTGGTGCTGGAGGTTTTCCGGCACCAGGATCAGCACGCGGCTGGCGCGGCCCGACAGCAACTGGCGATGGATCACCAGACCGGCTTCGATGGTCTTGCCCAGACCCACTTCGTCCGCGAGCAGAACGCGCGGCGCGATGCGGTCGGCGACTTCACGGGCAATGTGCAACTGGTGAGCAATCGGTTGTGCGCGCACGCCGCCCAGTCCCCAGAGCGCGGACTGCAACTGGCGGCTGGTGTGTTCCAGGGTGTGATAACGCAGGGAGAACCACGACAGCGGATCGATCTGGCCGGCGAACAGGCGGTCGCTGGCCAGACGGAACTGAATGAAGTTCGACAGCTGGGTTTCCGGCAGGGTGACCGCTTCGTTCTGCGCGTTGAGGCCGTGGTAGACCATCAGGCCGTCGACGTCGTCGACTTGCTGGACAGTCATCTTCCAGCCTTCGAAGTGAGTGATCGAGTCGCCCGGCGAGAACCGCACGCGGGTGAGGGGCGCATTCCGTAGCGCGTACTGGCGAGTCTCGCCAGTGGCCGGGTAAAGCACGGTCAACAAGCGGCCGTCCTGTGCCAGAACGGTGCCTAAACCAAGCTCTGCTTCGCTGTCACTGATCCAGCGTTGCCCCGGTTGATACTGCTGCGCCATGCTGCCTGACTCCCACCTTGAAAAAGCGGGCTATCTTAACGGAATGAGGGCCCGAGGCCAAAGGATAAGGAGCCTCTGTCCGGCTTTTAACCGCAATCGGCCAATTGCAGGGAAGATTAGGTCATGCATCGGTTTTACGGGATGTTGCGGCACCCCTGAGTGCCAAACCGGTCACAAGTTTGCGACCGATGGCTCAAGGCCCCCCTGGCGCCGCCGATAACCTGCTGACAGGAGACCCTTCATATGCTGCCACCGATGCTCCCCCTGAGCGCCGTGCCGATCACCTCCCAGCAGGATCCGATCCGCCAGCGACCGGATATTCCCCCTGTGGTGCCGGTGCAGGAAAGCTCCAACGAAAGCACCATCGACCTGCAAAAGCGCGACCCGGAAGAAGACGGCTATCTGCTGCGCGAAGAGCAGCGCCGGCAGCAGGAACGCGAGCGCCGTCGCCGCGAAGCCGACGACGACCCCGAGGCGCACCTCGCCGTGCCCGGCACCGAACTCAATGCCGACAACACCGTGCCGGTGGCGCCGTTGATGGAAGATCAACCGCGTCAGGGGCTTTGGGTCGACATCGAAATCTGAGGCCGGGCGGCCAGCTCTGTCAGGTTCTCCAATAGCACGTCGATTTCTTCTTGCGTGTTCAAGTAGCTCACCGCCACCCGCGCAATATTCGTCAGCCCACGCGCCTGCATGTCCAGCGGCGTGTAGGCCACACCGTTGGCGCCGATGTTGATTCGCCGTTCGGCCAATGCCTGCTTGAGCGCCACACTGTCCCAGCCTTCAAGCGTGAAGGCGATCAGCCCGGATTGTTGATTGGCCGCGCCGAGATCCCTCAGCGTCAGGCCGGGAATGGCTTTCAGGCGTTGACGCAATCGGTTGCTCAGGTGCTCGATGCGCTGGCGGATGGGAATCGCGCCGAGACGGTTGTATTCCTCCAGCGCGTTGGCCAGTCCGGCCAGCAGCGCCAGTGACACTTCACTGGTTTCAAAACGACGGGCATCGTCACGCAAGGTAAAGCGCTTGCCGTCCCACGGCGCCGACAAAACATCGCGCTGTACGGGGAGCAGCCGCTGCAGGAATTGCGGCCGGATGTACATCAACGCCGTGCCGCGCGGCCCGCGCAGGAATTTGCGTCCGGCGCCCTTGAGCACATCGCACTGCAAGTCTTGAACATCACAGGGCAACTGCCCCAGCGCCTGACCGGCGTCGATGAAATAGGGGATGCCATGCCGCCGCGCCACGCAGCCGATCTGCGCGGCAGGGTTGATCAGGCCACCGTTGGCCGGCAGCCAGGTCAGGGCGATCAGGCGCACCTGGCCGTCGATCATCTGCGCCAGGGCTTGCGGATCGACCGCACCGTGGGCATCGCAAGGAATCACTTCGAGCCGCGCGCCGGCCTTCACCGCTTCGGCCATGCACGCCAGATTGCCGGCCCATTCATGGCGCCCCACCAGAATCCGTTCGCCGGGCTGCCACGGCCCCAGCGCGTTGAACGCCTGGCTCCAGGCTGCCGAGCCACTGCTGGCAAAGGCGATGTCCTCGGGGTGGGCGTTGAGCAGGGCGGCGGCCGCGTGGCGCGCGCGTTCCTGTACCCGGTTGTCCGCCGCTTCCATCGGCCCGCCGAGCGCTTCGCGCTGCAACTGTTCGATCACCGCGTCGAGGGTGGCCTGGCTCGGCAGCGAGGCGCCGGCGTGGTTGAAGTGGATCACCTGAGCGCAACCGGGTGTGGCGGCGCGCAGACGCGAGAGGTCATCGATGTTCACGGCTTGAGCTCGAAGATCGCGTCGATTTCCACCGCAACACCGGCCGGCAGGCTCGATACGCCGACCGCGGTGCGCACATGTTGGCCCTTGTCGCCGAGGGCGTTGACCAGCAGGTTCGAGGCGCCATTAGCGACCACGCCCTGAGCCTTGAAGTCCGGTGTGGCGGCCACGAAAACCCCGAGACGCAGGATGCGCACCAGTTTCGACAGGTCGTCACCCAGCGCATGGCTGAGTTGGGCAAGTAGTCCAAGAGCGGCCAGTTCGGCGGCTTTAACCCCTTCTTCGTCGGAGATTGCTTCGCCCAGTCGCCCGATGAACGCGGGTTTGCCGTCGAGCAATGGAATCTGCCCGGAGATGAACAGCTGGTTCTGGCTGACCACATGGTTGACGTAATTGGCGATCGGCTGGCTCGGCTCGGGCAGGCGCAGGCCGAGTGGTTGAACGCGTTGGCTGAGGGAATCGGTCATGGGAAGTCCTCCTGAGTGAGGGCTTCAGCATGTTGGTGCGAGCAACGGGCGACAAACGGATAGATTTAATCCGACGCATCGAAATAACTCATGCGTTCGCGGTGTCCTCCAGCCACTGGCAGAAACGCTGCGCCGCTGGCGTGGGTGGGCGTTGCGAGGTGACCAGCCAATACCCGATCTCGCCAAGCATCGGCGGCGTGTCGAAGGCCGGCACCAGCGCGCCGTCCTTGATCCGCCGTTCGATCAATCGCTGACGGCCCATGGCAATGCCCTGTCCGGCAACCGCGGCTTCGACGACGATGTTGTAGTCGTGCAGCATGACGCTGGGCACATGAGCCAGATCGATGCCGCTGTGTTGCTGCCAGTCGATCCATTCGAACGGCTGGTGCGACTTGGCCATCAGCAACGGCCCGTTGCTCACGCCCTTGGCCTTGAAGGCCGGGCTGCACACCGGCGTCAGGGTTTCGCCCATGAATCGGCGTGCCTGGACTTTCGGCCAGCCGCCCTTGCCATAGCGGATCGCCAGATCCACCTCGCCGGCGTCGACATCGGCCAGTTGCACGGCGGGCAGCAGTTCGACATGGATATTCGGATAGTTTGCGTTGAAATCCGCCAGACGCGGTGCCAGCCACAAGGTGGCGAAGGAGGCGAGCAGACCGATGCGCAGGGTGGTGGGGCGCTCGCCGCGCAGGTCGTGGGTGGCGGCGGCAATCGCGGCGAGGGCCGGTTCGATCTGTCGGTAGTAATGTTCGCCGGCCGGGGTCAGGTCGATGGCACGGGTACGGCGCACGAACAGGCGCTGATCGAGGCATTCTTCGAGTTTGTGCACCTGATGGCTGATCGCGCTTTGGGTCACCGACAACTCATCGGCAGCCTTGATGAAACTCAAATGGCGGGCCACGGCCTCAAAGGCGCGCAAGGCCAACAGCGGTGGCAGATCCTGATGCAGGGGCACGGCGCAGATCCTTGGGGTTCAGGGCGAGGCGCCGATTGTGCAAGCAAACCCGGTGGGCGGTACATGAAATGTTATCGAGCGTTCAGGCGAGTGGCTGGTCAGCGCCCGCGCCAGGCCGCATTATTGGCGCAGTCCTGTCGGTGATCCGGCAGTTGTGATTCAGTCCAAGCGATGCACCGAACGCCATGAGCCAAGACGACAAGCTGATTGACCTCAACACCGAACGCGCCAAGCGGGTTCATGACCTCAACGAAAAGCGCCTGAATGAAGTCCGCCAGGCTTTCGAGCAGGCCATGCCGCTGGGCAAAACGAAGAAAAAGCCGAAAAACAAACCGAAAAAGCGTTGATCTCCCCTGCATCCGTTGATGCAGGTCAGTTATTTCCCCTCCTTTGCTCCGCACGTTGACCGGCATTGATCCCGGTCAATTCCTGCGCCTGCCTGATTGGTTAACTTAGCTCCATCGCAGCAGAGCAGGGGCCAGGAGGCCAGTCATGTTTTTCGATAACGTGGTGTTTGCCGGGGTCCTGACTGTGGGCCTGATGGTTCTGTTTTTTGCAGGGTTTGGATTTTTTATCTGGAAGGATGCGAACAAGCGCAAGAAGCCTTGATTCTTCCGGGTTTGATGAGCACGCAAGGCATTTTGGGCAACTTCGGTTGCCCTTTTTTTTGTCTTCTTGGCGGCCTTTGGGCCGACCATGCTTTGGGTTGTTTGGGGTGAATATCCGTTTCTGCGGGTGTTGCCGCTGACGGTTTCGCCCTTACGGCGAGTCCCTTTGGCAAACGCCCCAAAGGAACCAAAGGTCTGGGCCCCGGCGTTCGGCACCTCGCTTTGGCTCGGCGTTCCTTCGTTCCGGGATTCATCCGGGGGCATCGCCTACGGTTTGCTTCGCTGCACCTCCTCTCGATGTGTTTGGCTCCGCCAAACGGTCGCTGCGCTCCCACCCCCGGATAAATCCCTCCACTCAGCCTGCCGATGGGGCCGGCACGTCAAGAGCGGTACTCGAGCTAACGCTCATCGTGTTGAGTGGTGAGGAGCGGAAAGCGGACTGCTTTTGCTTTGATCGTTCCCACGCTCCGCGTGGGAATGCAGCCCGGGACGCTCTGCGTTCCATATCTGGAAGCAACAAAAAAGGCGTGATCCTTTCGAATCACGCCTTCTTCACTACTTCAATCTATCAGCTACCCAGCGCCTTCGACGCCAGCCAGAACAGGCCGGCCGACAGGGCCACGGTGGCTGGCAGGGTCAGGACCCAGGCCAGCAGGATGGTTTTCACCGTGCCGCCTTGCAGGCCGCTTTTGTTGGCGACCATGGTGCCGGCCACGCCCGAGGAGAGGACGTGGGTGGTGGACACCGGGAGGCTGAAGATGTTGGCCATGCCGATCAGGCTGGCGGTGGTGATCTGGGCCGACATGCCTTGCGAGTAGGTCATGCCCTGCTTGCCGATCTTCTCGCCGATGGTCAGTACCACGCGTTTCCAGCCGACCATGGTGCCCAGGCCCAGGGCCAGGGCGACCGCCAGAATCACCCAGAACGGGGCGTATTCGGTGGTGGTGGTCAGGTCTTTGCGCAGCTTGTCCAGGTCGGCCTTCTCACGCGGTGCCAGGCCTGGCAGTTTGCTGACTTTCTTCGCGGTGTCGTCCAGGCAGAGCAGGTAGCGACGCACTTCGATGCGGCTTTCTGCGGACAGCGAATGGTAGTCGGCTACGCCTTTAAGGGTGTCGAGCAGGGCGGCGATGGTCGGTTCGGTCTGTTGCGGGTTGCAACGGAATTTCTCCGGCAGGTCGCCGTCCACGCTTTTGCCCAGGGCCAGGAACTCGCCCAAGGTGTCGGCGTTGCGCTTGTAGAACTGGCTCAGGTGCAGCGTCGCGTCGCGTGTGCGTTCGATCTGGTAGGTGGTGCTGTTCAAGTCGAGTACGAACTGCGCAGGCACGATGCCGATCAGTACCAGCATGATCAGGCCGATACCTTTCTGGCCGTCGTTGGAGCCGTGCACGAAGCTCACGGCCATGGCCGAGATCACCAGAACCAGACGGTTCCAGAACGGTGGGTGCTTCTTGTCGTCGATCTTGCGGCGCTGTTCCGGTGTCTTGTGCATCTTCGACAGCGGGCGCCACCATTTCAGGCCGATCAGCACCAGCGCGGCGATCAGGAAACCGGCCATCGGCGAGAACACCAGCGAGGCGCCGATATCGATCGCTTTCTGCCAGTTGACCCCGTCGGCCAGTGGAATTTCGTTGATCAGGGCGTTGGCCAGGCCGACACCGAGGATCGAACCGATCAGCGTGTGCGAACTGGAGGCCGGGATACCGAAGTACCAGGTGCCCAGGTTCCAGGCGATCGCGGCGGCGAGCAGCGAGAACACCATTGCCAGGCCATGGCCGGTGTTCACGTTGATCAACAGTTCTACCGGCAGCAGATGCACGATGGCATACGCCACGCCAACGCCGCCCAGCAGCACGCCGAGGAAGTTGAACACGCCCGAGAAGAACACCGCCAGGTGAGGCGGCATCGCTTTGGTGTAGATAACAGTGGCTACCGCGTTAGCGGTGTCATGAAATCCATTGATGAACTCGAAGGCGAGGACAAATGTCAGGGCGAGCAGGAGGCTCACAAGCACCCAGGCATCCAGTCCGCTGAATAAATCGATCATGAAGGTTTTCTGACCCGGTCATAAGGGGGCGCGATTATGCCAGAAAAGACTGGAAATCGATCCCCTACCTGCTCATCGGTAACATTCTTCAACGAATTAATTTGTATCAGGGGGCATTACCCAAGCTTTTTACAGGGTTTTTCAACCCATTGATTACATTAATAAAAATGCGAATCGCCGGCGTGCTGGCCGGTTGCCGGGAGGGGACAGAAGCTTGTATGAAATATCTTGGAAACGCGTCTGACATGCTCCAAACCTGTGCAATACAGGGGAGTCGGCCGCTGCCCGCGGGTAGCGGGCGCGCAAGGCATCGTCAGTCCACCGTGCTTGTAACCCGGTGAATACGCTTACCCTCGAAAGATGCAAGGGACGACTTCAAGGCTCTTCGGCTTTGAGTTCCTCTTGCATTTTTTTCAGCTCTTGCTGAAACACCTGATCCTGAACGGTAGGGCGTTTGCGCCAGGCTTTGCGTTCTGGTTCGGGCTGGGCGGCGTAGGTGGTGACTTCCCCGCCGTAAACTTCCTTGTAACGTTGTTCCTGGCGCTCAAGTTCCGCGCGCAGTTCGTCTTTCGTCACAGTGCTACCTGTATGAGTTGAGATAAATGTCTGGTGAACGCACTGCAACGAATTATTTAACCGGTTCGCCAACAAGCGCTTGCCCTTGCAGGCAGCGCGGTTGTCGGGAAGACGGTCAGGACTTCCATTTTGCAGGCGGCTACGGCACCAGATTAAAACTGACGCAGCATCAGTTTCCTGTTTCAGCGAGCGCGCTGGCGGTGCATGAGTAATGCGCATCAGGCGCTGGCCGGGGCTGGCGGCGATGGACATCGCGCCAGCGGGTGGCACCGTCGGCATATAAAAGCGCGGTGTCACTGAGGTGCATTATAGCGGCCGAATCGGGATTGACTATCTTTGCCAAGTTAAAAACGGTTCCGGATGTGTGAGTGTTTTGTGACGTGCAACTTTCATCAATAGTTGCATCGCTGTTGCGCAGCGATTGGTTTCTGGCGCCATTTAGCCGAACAACTAAGGTGCTCAACCGCACAGGCGTTTCAAGTTCAAATTCGCGCTGCGAAGCCCGGCCGGGCAGGAGAGGACGATTGCGATTATCGGTCGATGGTTCGATAATCGCCCGGTGTTGGCGGTCTGTCGCTTGTGTATCCGCCGGCGAGCCGCTTGTATAGCCGTTGATCCGAACAAGAAAAAAAGGACCCGACATGAACGATCAAATGCGCAATTCCTTCACTTCGGTAGCGCCGCCGATCGTCGCTTCGCCGGCCAAGCGTATCCAGGCCCTGACCGGCGATCCGGATTTCATGACCTCCCTGGCCCGCGGCCTGGCGGTGGTGCAGGCATTTCAGGAGCGCAAGCGCCACCTGACCATCGCCCAGATCAGCCATCGCACGGAAATTCCTCGCGCCGCCGTGCGCCGTTGCCTGCACACCTTGATCAAACTCGGCTACGCCACCACTGACGGGCGCACTTACTCGTTATTGCCAAAGGTGCTGACCCTCGGTCACGCCTATCTGTCGTCGACGCCGCTGGCGGTCTCGGCCCAGCCGTACCTCGACCGCATGAGCGAGCAATTGCACGAGGCCTGCAACATGGCCACGCTCGAAGGTGACGACATTCTCTACATCGCCCGTTCGGCCACCACTCAGCGTCTGATTTCGGTGGACCTGTCGGTGGGCGGGCGGTTGCCGGCGTATTGCACGTCGATGGGGCGAATCCTGCTGGCCGCACTGGACGACACCTCGCTGCGCGAATACCTCGACCACGCCGAACTGGTGGCCAAGACCAGCCGCACGATTCACACCCCCGACGCCTTGCTCGAATGTCTGCAGGAAGTCCGGCAGCAGGGCTGGTGCATCGTCGATCAGGAACTGGAGCAGGGCCTGCGTTCGATTGCCGTGCCGGTGTACGACGCTTCCGGTCAGGTGGTGGCAGCGCTCAACGTCAGCACCCACGCCGGTCGCGTCAGTCGCACCGAACTTGAGCAGCGCTTTCTCCCCGGCCTGTTGAGCGCCAGCCGCGACCTCAGTGCGCAGTTGTTCGCTTGATGAACCTGTTCGATAAACGCACAGAGTTGCGTTTATCGAATTGACGCTAAAACCCCTGGATCATTAATGTCGCGGCAGCGTCATCCGGCGCGAATGTGAATGAGCCCGCCGGATTGTCGACTCCCATAATAATGACAAGAGGCAACTTCCCATGCGCACGTTCCCCGACTGTCGCCACCCCCGTTCCTGTTGCCGGTATTAGCGCAACGCCTGATTTCTTCCTTATATAGATGTGACCGTGCCACTCTCTGGCCGGCCGCCGTTCGACTGCGTTTTCTTGCGTGGAATAAAAATAATGAACCAGCCTCAGTCTGCTGTGGGTCACTGCCTCGACGTGCAGTCCTTCATCAACGCCCAACCGATCTCGCGCTATCAGTGGCGCGTCGTGATCCTGTGTTTCCTGATTGTGTTCCTCGATGGCCTCGACACCGCGGCCATGGGCTTTATTGCGCCAGCGCTTTCCCAGGACTGGGGCATCGACCGCGCCAGCCTCGGCCCGGTGATGAGTGCCGCGCTGATCGGCATGGTCTTCGGTGCGCTGGGTTCCGGTCCGCTGGCTGACCGCTTCGGGCGAAAAGTCGTACTGGTGGGCGCGGTTTTTCTGTTCGGTGCTTTCAGCCTGGCCTCGGCCTATGCCACCAACGTCGATCAATTGCTGGTGCTGCGCTTCCTCACCGGTCTGGGACTGGGCGCCGGTATGCCGAACGCCACCACGCTGCTGTCGGAATACACACCGGAGCGTAAAAAGTCGTTGCTGGTGACCAGCATGTTCTGCGGTTTCAACCTCGGCATGGCCGGCGGCGGATTCATTTCGGCCAAGCTGATTCCAGCGTTCGGCTGGCACAGCTTGTTGCTGATCGGCGGGATTCTGCCGCTGATCCTCGCCGTGGTGCTGCTGCGCTGGCTGCCGGAATCGGCGCGTTATCTGGTGGTGCGCAATCGCGGCACCGACAAAGTGCGCAAGACTCTCGCACCCATTGACCCTGCCACCGTTGCTCAGGCCGCGAGTTTCAGCGTGCCGGAGCAGAGCACCGTAAAAGCGCGCAACGTGTTTGCGGTGATTTTCTCCGGCACCTACAGCGTCGGCACGTTGCTGCTGTGGCTGACCTACTTCATGGGCCTGGTGATCGTTTACTTGCTGACCAGCTGGCTGCCGACCCTGATGCGCGACAGCGGCGCGAGTATGGAGCAGGCGGCCTTCATCGGCGCGCTGTTCCAGTTCGGCGGGGTGTTGAGTGCGGTCGGCGTAGGCTGGGCGATGGATCGGTTCAATCCGCACAAGGTGATTGGCATTTTCTACCTGCTGGCCGGGGTGTTTGCCTACGCGGTCGGGCAGAGTCTGGGCAACATCACACTGCTGGCGACACTGGTGCTGGTGGCGGGCATGTGCGTCAACGGCGCGCAATCGGCGATGCCGTCGCTGGCGGCGCGGTTTTATCCGACTCAGGGCCGGGCGACCGGTGTGTCGTGGATGCTCGGGATCGGCCGCTTCGGCGCGATTCTCGGAGCCTGGATGGGCGCGACCCTGCTGGGGCTGGGCTGGAATTTCGAGCAAGTGCTGACGGCGCTGGTGATTCCGGCGGGCCTGGCCACGGCAGCGGTGGTGATCAAGGGCCTGGTCAGTCACGCGGACGCGACCTGAGCTTGACTGCTTGCCTCAACGGATGCTCCGCGTTCTTTTCCCAGAACGGACGCGGAGCGTCCCGGGCTGCATTCCCACGCAGAGCGTGGGAACGATCAGCGCTTCTCCCGCACGCAGTGCGGGAGTAATCATTAGGCAGATAACAATCTGTTCGATAAACGAACACTCAGTCGATTATCGGATTGTTTGGCGAAAATCAGCGGCTTAATCTTCAGTGACTCCGGCGCAGAACCTCGCGCCTTTTTATCACTGGCGATCCACTACAAAAACGGGAGCCCGCTCCATGGCTGAGATCCTTTCGCTGCACGACGCGGTGAAGCAATTCGTCAACGACGGCGACACCGTCGCGCTCGAAGGCTTCACTCACCTGATCCCTACGGCGGCGGGTCATGAAATCATTCGTCAGGGCAAGAAAGATCTGACCCTGGTGCGGATGACACCTGACCTGATCTACGACCAACTGATCGGCGCCGGCTGTGCACGCAAGCTGATCTTCTCCTGGGGTGGCAACCCTGGCGTGGGTTCGCTGCACCGTCTGCGCGACGCGGTCGAGAAACAATGGCCGCATGCATTGGAAATCGAAGAGCACAGCCACGCCGACCTGGCCAACGCCTACGTCGCCGGCGCCTCCGGCCTGCCGTTTGCGGTACTGCGGGCCTACGCCGGTTCCGACCTGCCGAAGGTCAACCCGCTGATCAAATCCGTGACTTGCCCGTTCACCGGCGAAGTGCTGGCGGCGGTGCCGTCGGTGCGTCCGGACGTGACCGTGATCCACGCCCAGAAAGCCGACCGTCAGGGCAACGTGCTGCTGTGGGGTATTCTCGGTGTGCAGAAAGAAGCCGCACTGGCCGCCAAGCGTTGCATCGTCACTGTCGAAGAAATCGTCGATAACCTCAACGCGCCGATGAACGCCTGCGTGCTGCCGACCTGGGCCTTGAGCGCCGTCTGCCATGTGCCCGGTGGCGCGCATCCGTCCTACGCCCACGGTTACACCGAGCGTGACAACCGTTTCTATCAGGCGTGGGATCCGATCGCCCGCGACCGTGAGACGTTTACCGCGTGGATCAACGAATACATCCATGGCTGCGCTGACTTCAGCGAGTTTCAGGCCAAGTTGGCCGCTGCTTCGGAGGCCAAGTAATGACTTACACCACCAATGAAATGATGACCGTTGCCGCGGCCCGTCGCCTGAAGAACGGCTCGGTGTGCTTCGTCGGCATCGGCCTGCCGTCGAAAGCTGCCAACCTGGCGCGCCTGACCTCGTCGCCGGACGTGGTGCTGATCTACGAATCCGGTCCGATTGGGGCCAAACCCAGCGTATTGCCCCTGTCGATCGGTGACGGCGAACTGGCGGAAACCGCTGACACCGTCGTGCCGACCGGTGAGATTTTTCGCTACTGGCTGCAGGGCGGGCGCATCGACGTTGGCTTCCTCGGCGCAGCCCAGGTCGACCGTTTCGGCAACATCAACACCACGGTGGTCGGTGATTATCACCAGCCGAAAGTACGTCTGCCGGGTGCCGGTGGCGCGCCGGAAATTGCCGGTTCCGCCAAAAGCGTCCTGATCATCCTTAAACAGTCGGCGCGTTCGTTTGTCGACAAGCTCGATTTCATTACCTCGGTCGGCCATGGCGAGGGCGGTGATTCGCGCAAACGCCTGGGCCTGCCGGGCGCCGGTCCGGTCGGGATCATCACTGACCTGTGCATCATGGAGCCGGAAGAGGGCACCCACGAATTCGTAGTCACCGCACTGCATCCGGGCGTGACCCGCGAACAAGTGGTCGCCGCCACCGGTTGGCCGATCCGTTTTGCCGACAGCGTGGCTACCACTGCTGAGCCGACCGAGGTCGAGCTGACTGCTCTGCGCGATCTCGAAGCCCGCACCGCAGCGGCCCACGGCCAGGCACCGGGAGAAGCATGATGCGCGACGTTTATATCTGCGATGCGATCCGTACCCCCATCGGCCGTTTCGGTGGCGGTCTGGCGGCAGTTCGCGCCGACGACCTGGCCGCCGTGCCGATCAAGGCCCTGATGGAGCGCAACCCGTCGTTGGACTGGAGCGCCATCGACGAAGTATTTCTCGGCTGCGCCAACCAGGCTGGCGAAGACAACCGCAACGTGGCACGCATGGCGTTGCTGCTGGCCGGTCTGCCGGACAGCGTTCCGGGGGTCACCCTCAATCGCCTTTGCGCGTCGGGCATGGACGCTATCGGCACGGCGTTCCGCGCCATCGCCAGCGGTGAAATGGAGCTGGCGATTGCCGGCGGTGTCGAGTCGATGTCCCGCGCGCCGTTCGTGATGGGCAAGGCCGACGCGGCGTTTTCGCGCAACATGAAACTGGAAGACACCACCATCGGCTGGCGTTTCATCAACCCGTTGATGAAGGCGCAGTACGGCGTCGATGCGATGCCGCAGACCGCCGACAACGTCGCCGACGATTACGAAGTTTCCCGCGAGGATCAGGACGCTTTCGCCCTGCGCAGTCAGCAACGTACGGCTGCCGCCCAGGCTGCCGGCTACTTCGCCGAGGAAATCGTCGAAGTGCGGATTGCCCACAAGAAGGGCGAAACCGTGGTCAGCCAGGACGAGCATCCTCGCGCCGACACCACGCTAGAAGCGCTGAGTAAACTGAAACCGGTCAATGGCCCGGACAAGACCGTCACCGCCGGCAACGCTTCAGGCGTGAATGACGGTGCCGCCGCGCTGATTCTGGCCTCGGCCGAGGCGGTGAAAAAACACGGCCTGACCGCTCGCGCCAAGGTACTCGGCATGGCCAGTGCCGGTGTTGCGCCACGGGTGATGGGCATCGGCCCGGTGCCGGCGGTGCGCAAACTCACCGAACGCCTCGGCGTGGCCGTCAGCGATTTCGATGTGATCGAACTCAACGAAGCGTTTGCCAGCCAGGGTCTGGCGGTGCTGCGCGAGCTGGGACTGGCGGACGACGCGGCTCAGGTCAACCCGAACGGCGGCGCGATTGCCTTGGGTCATCCGTTGGGCATGAGCGGCGCGCGTCTGGTGCTGACGGCGCTGCATCAGCTGGAAAAGACTGGTGGCAAGAAAGGTCTGGCGACCATGTGCGTCGGTGTCGGCCAGGGTCTGGCCCTGGCCATCGAACGCGTCTGACGCAAGCCGTGACGAAAAAGAACAGAGGAAAGCGAAATGACTGACAAGCCTGGTTACCGCCGCCCGCAGGAAGGCACCCAGCCGCCGTACCTGCACCCGACCTATCAATCCACCAATATGCGCTCGCCGTCCAAGCCGTTGGTGTTTTTGCCGCATTCGCTGTCGGAAATCACCGGCCCGACCATCGGTGCCGAGCGTGTGGCCGATAATGACAACGATCTGACCGCCCAGCATCAGGGTGAACCGCTCGGTGAGCGGATCATCATTCATGGGCGTGTGCTCGACGAAGACGGTCTGCCGGTGCCGGGGATTCTGGTGGAGATCTGGCAGGCCAACGCCGCCGGTCGCTACAACCATGCCCGTGACCTGCACGACGCGCCGCTGGACCCGAATTTCACCGGCACCGGCCGCACCGTGACCGACGCCGACGGCTCGTATCAGTTCCAGACCATCAAGCCCGGCGCCTATCCGTGGGGCAATCACCACAACGCCTGGCGTCCGGCGCATGTGCATTTCTCGCTGTTTGGGCCGAGCATCCTGACCCGTCTGGTTACGCAGATGTATTTCCCGGGCGATCCGCTGCTGGCCTACGACCCGATCTACAACTGTGTGCCGGACACCTCGGCCAAGGAACGCCTGATCGCCGCTTTCGATCTGGAAAAAACCATTCCGTCCTACGCCCTCGCTTATCGCTGGGACATCGTGCTGCGCGGCCGCGAAGCCACGCCGATGGAGAAATGAGATGACCCTGACTGCGACCACCTCCCACACCGTCGGGCCGTATTACCACATCGGCCTGACCTGGCTGAACCGTGAAAACCTCGCCAACGAACTGACCCTCGGCCAGCGCGTGGCGATCACCGGGCAAGTGGTGGACGGCAATGGCGATGTCGTCAATGACGCCATGCTCGAAGTCTGGCAGGCCAACGCCGCCGGCAAATACGACCACCCGGAAGACGAGCAGGCCAAACCGCTCGACCCGAACTTCGAAGGTTTCGGCCGGGTGCCGGTGGACGCCGAAGGACGTTTCCGTTTCACCACGATCAAGCCGGGTACGGTCGAAGGCCTGAAGGGCTCGACCCAGGCGCCGCATCTGGTGGTGCTGGTGTTTGCGCGCGGTCTGGTGAAGCACTTGCTGACGCGGATTTACTTCGAAGGCGATCCGGCGAATGCCAATGATCCGCTGCTCGAGTGCGTACCGGCCGAGCGCCGCGATACGTTGCTGGCAAAGCCCGATGCGGCGGGTGTGTATCAGTGGAATGTGATCCTGCAGGGCACTGATGCGGAAACCGTGTTCTTCGATTACTGAGACTGATCGTTCCCACGCAGAGCGTGGGAACGATCAACGTGGAGGCGCCGAATGCGTTTGCGTGGGAACGATCAGTACAGGATGTGGAACGGGACTGTTGCAAAGTGTGTCTAGACTCTCTCTGTCCCTATCGAGTGAAAAACAATGACAACCCTCACCTCCCATTACACCGGTGAAGAGCGCAGCAAGCGCATCTTTGCCATTGTCGGGGCGTCGTCCGGCAACCTCGTTGAATGGTTCGACTTCTACGTCTACGCCTTCTGTGCGATCTATTTCGCCCCGGCGTTTTTCCCCTCCGACAACCCCACGGTGCAGCTGGTCAACACGGCAGGCGTATTCGCCGCCGGGTTCCTGATGCGACCGATCGGCGGCTGGATTTTCGGCCGGGTGGCGGACAAGCACGGGCGCAAGAACTCGATGCTGATCTCGATCCTGATGATGTGCTTTGGCTCGTTGCTGATCGCCTGCCTGCCGACCTACAACGATATCGGCGTCTGGGCGCCGCTGCTGCTGTTGTTCGCGCGTCTGCTGCAAGGCCTGTCGGTGGGCGGCGAGTACGGCACCACCGCGACCTACATGAGCGAAGTTGCGCTCAGGGGCCAGCGCGGGTTTTTCGCCTCGTTCCAGTACGTGACGCTGATCGGCGGGCAACTGCTGGCGGTGCTGCTGGTGGTGATTCTGCAGCAGTTCCTTTCTGAAGAAGAATTGCGTGCCTACGGCTGGCGGATTCCGTTCGTGGTCGGTGCCGGCGCCGCGCTGATTTCGCTGTTCCTGCGCCGCTCGCTGAAAGAAACCACCAGCAAGCAAATGCGCGAGAACAAGGACGCCGGCAGCATCCGCGCCTTGTTCCGCGACCACAAGGCTGCGTTCATCACAGTGCTCGGCTACACCGCCGGCGGCTCGTTGATTTTCTACACCTTCACCACGTACATGCAGAAGTACCTGGTGAACACCGCCGGCATGCACGCCAAGACCGCCAGCTACATCATGACCGGCGCATTGTTCCTGTACATGTGCATGCAGCCGCTGTTCGGCATGCTCGCCGACAAGATCGGCCGGCGTAACTCGATGCTCTGGTTCGGCGGTCTCGGCACGTTGTTCACGGTGCCGATCCTGCTCAGCCTGAAAAGTGTCGGCAGCCCGTTCCTGGCTTTCGTGCTGATCACCGTGGCGCTGGCGATCGTCAGTTTCTACACCTCGATCAGCGGTCTGGTGAAGGCCGAGATGTTTCCACCGGAAGTCCGCGCCCTCGGCGTCGGCCTGGCCTATGCGGTGGCGAATGCGATCTTTGGTGGTTCAGCAGAATACGTTGCTCTGAGCCTCAAGGCCGGCGGGATGGAAAACGCGTTCTACTGGTATGTCACGATCATGATGGCCGTGGCGTTCCTGTTCAGCCTGCGCCTGCCCAAAGAAGCGAAGTATTTGCACCACGACCTTTAAACCGATGCGCGCGGGCCACCACGGCCCGCGCCGGCAAGGACTGTTTATGACTCAGCGACTGGGCAATCAATTGTTCGATGCCTACTTTACTGCCCGCGACATGCGCGAAGTGTTCTGCGATCAGGGCCGGGTGCAGGCGATGCTCGACTTCGAAGCGGCGCTGGCCCGGGCCGAGGCGCGGGTCGGGTTGATTCCGGCGGATGCTGTCGCGGCCATCGAAAACGCCTGCCGCGCCGGGCTGTTTGATTTCGCAGCGCTGGGCGAGGCGATTGCCACGGCCGGCAATTCGGCGATTCCACTGGTCAAGGCATTGGGCAAACAGATTGCCGCGACCGATGCCGAAGCCGAGCGCTATGTGCATCTGGGCGCCACCAGCCAGGACGTGATGGATTCCGGGCTGGTGCTGCAAATGCGTCAGGCGCTGGAGTTGATCGAAGGGGCGTTGGCGCAATTGGCCGACGCCCTCGCCATTCAGGCGCTGCGCCACGCCGCGACGCCGCTGGCCGGACGTACCTGGCTGCAACATGCGACGCCGGTGACACTCGGGATGAAGATCGCCGGTTGGCTCGGCGCAATCACCCGCAGCCGTCAGCGTCTGCGCGAGCTCAAACCTCGGCTGCTGGTGCTGCAATTCGGCGGTGCATCCGGCACCCTCGCGGCGCTCGGCGAACAGGCGTTGCCGATCGCCCAGGCGCTGGCCGAAGAACTGCAACTGAGCTTGCCGGAACAACCGTGGCACACCCAGCGTGATCGCATCGTCGAGTTCGGCGCGGTGCTCGGCCTGATCGCCGGCAGCCTCGGCAAATTCGGCCGCGACATCAGTCTGTTGATGCAGACCGAAGCGGCGGAAGTGTTCGAGCCGTCGGCGCCGGGCAAGGGCGGTTCCTCGACCATGCCGCACAAACGCAATCCGGTGGGCGCCGCGGTCCTGATCGGTGCGGCGACCCGTGTGCCGGGGCTGGTCTCGACGCTGTTCAGCGCCATGCCGCAGGAACACGAACGCAGTCTCGGTTTGTGGCACGCCGAATGGGAAACCCTGCCGGACATCTGCTGCCTGGTGTCGGGCGCGCTGCAACAGGCCCGGCTGCTGGCCGACGGTCTGGAGGTCGATGCCGCGCGCATGGCCCGCAACCTGGAATTGACCCAAGGCCTGGTGCTGGCTGAAGCGGTAAGCATCGTGCTGGCGCAACGGGTCGGTCGCGATACCGCGCATCATCTGCTCGAACAGTGCTGCAAACGGGCGGTGGCCGAACAGCGTCACCTGCGAGCGGTACTCGGTGACGAACCGCAGGTGACCGCCGAGCTGAGCGCAACCGAACTGGATCATCTGCTCGATCCCGCCCGTTACCTCGGTCAGGCGCAGGTCTGGGTCGAGCGGGCAGTGGCCGAACACAACGCATTGTCTGACTGAAAGGAGAGGGCTGTGGCTTTCGTTCAACTCGCCGACGGCGAACTGCATTACTCATTGGAAGGCCCGGTCGATGCGCCGGTACTGGTGCTGTCGAACTCGCTGGGCACCGACCTGCACATGTGGGACGTGCAGATGCCGGCCTTCACCCAGCATTTTCGCGTGCTGCGTTTCGATACGCGCGGGCACGGCCAGTCGCTGGTGACGCCGGGCCCTTACAGCATCGAGCAACTGGGCCGCGACGTGCTGGCGCTGCTGGATGCGCTGCACATCGAACGCGCGCATTTCTGCGGCCTGTCGATGGGCGGCCTGATCGGTCAGTGGCTGGGGATCAATGCCGGCCAGCGGCTGAACAAACTGGTCGTCTGCAACACGGCGGCGAAAATCGGCGACCCGTCGGTGTGGAATCCGCGCATCGAAACCGTGCTGCGCGACGGCCCGGCGGCGATGGTTGCGTTGCGTGATGCGTCGATTGCCCGTTGGTTTACTCCGGACTTTTCTGCCGCTAATCCTGCCGCAGCGAAGCAGATCACCGACATGCTGGCCGCGACCCATCCTGAAGGTTACGCCGCCAACTGCGCGGCGGTGCGTGATGCGGACTTCCGCGAGCAGTTGTCGTCGATCAAGGTGCCGCTGCTGGTAATCGCCGGTATCGAGGATGCGGTGACACCACCGTCCGGCGGCCATTTCATTCAGGAGCATGTGAGCGGCGCCGAGTACGCCGAGTTTTATGCGGCGCATCTTTCCAACGTTCAGGCCGGCGACGCGTTCAGCGACCGTGTGCTGACATTCCTGCTGGCTGACTGAAGGGGATTTCCGTGGACGAGAAACAACGTTACGACGACGGCATGCAAGTGCGCCGCGCAGTGCTCGGCGACGCTCACGTCGATCGCAGCCTGACCACGCTGACCGAGTTCAACTCGGAGTTCCAGGAGATGATTACCCGTCACGCCTGGGGCGACATCTGGACCCGCCCGGGCCTGCCACGCCACACCCGCAGCCTGATCACCATCGCCATGCTGATCGGCATGAACCGCGAAGGTGAACTCAAGTTGCACCTGCGGGCGGCGGCCAACAACGGTGTGAGCCGGGGCGAGATCAAGGAAGTGATCATGCAGAGCGCGATCTACTGCGGGATTCCGGCGGCGAATGCGACGTTTCACCTGGCCGAATCGGTGTGGGATGAGCTGGGTACCGAATCACGCGAGTGATCGTTGAATTCAAGGGATCGCAGCCTTCAACTGGCTGCGATCCTTTGAAACTCACACCTTGGCAACAATGAAAATCCGCTTGAACGCAAACAACGTATGGCCGTTTTCCTCCTGCGGATAATGCGCGTGCACCCGCATCAGGTAGTGATAAATGAAGCGCGCCTGTTCCTCTGACGTCAGTCCCTGCATCACCGGCCGCAGCGCCGAGACTTTCACCCAGTCATAAACCGGCGACTTGCCGTCTACCACCTGCAACTGCTCGGTTTCCCAAATATCCAGCGACTCGGTCAGCGGGGCCAGCAACCGGTAGTAATCCTCCAGCGACAACAACGGCCGCGCGGCCATGCGCTGGCGCAATTGTGCAGTGCCAATGGGGCGACCGCAGGGGCCGGCATCGTCGAGGGTGTCGAGCATCAGCTGATACCACAGTGCATCGCGCCAGTCCGGCATATGCGCGGCCAGGCACCCGCCGGGGTTGAGGTGGCGGAGCAACCCGGGCAACAGCGTTCGATGGTCATCGATGAAATGCAGCACGGCGGCGGCGAACAACAGATCGGCCCGTTTGCGGGGCTTCCAGTGTTGCAGTTCGGCGTGTTGCCAGCGTGCCTTGATCGGCAGGCAACGGGCGACCTGGAGCATGTCTTTCGAACTGTCGATGCCCTTGAGGTCTGCCTGGGGCCAGCGATCTGCCAGAGCCTTCGTGGCGATGCCGGTGCCGCAGCCGAGGTCGTAAATGCGTTTCGGATCGTTCAGTTCGACGCGGCCGAGCAATTCATCGACCGGGCGTTGCCTGAGACGGGAAAACTGCTGGTATGCCCTGGCGTCCCAGTCGGGTGTGGTGTTGAGGCGAGTGAGCATGAGGTGGTCCTCCGGTGATCAGCAGTGTCTTCCGATGACAGCCTGGCTCGAGTCTTGGGACCAACATCAACAGATAACGGAAGCGGGAAGGGTGGGGCGCCTGAGTCCTTCAGGTTTTTCCACTTTAATTGATGCCCGCTGAAGTGCCACACATCCTGACCGGTGGCACCTCAGCGGGATTGATGCCTACAGCAAACTGATCGGATAGCTGACAATCAGGCGGTTCTCGTCGAACTCGTTGTTGCTGAAGTCGCGGCGCATGGTCGAGTTGCGCCATCTGACGTTCAGGTTCTTGAGCGCGCCGCTCTGCACGGTGTAGCCCAGTTCCGATTCGCGCCCCCATTCCTTGCCGTCGGTGATGGTGCCGGTGTGCACGTTGTCGCCGCTGATGTAACGGTTCATCAGGGTCAGGCCGGGGATGCCCAGGGCAACGAAGTTGTAGTCGTGGCGGACCTGCCAGGAGCGTTCCTGCGCGTTGTCGTAGCTGGCGTTGTAGCTGTCGTTGGCCAGGGTGCCGCCGCTGGTGCCGTTGACGCGCATCCAGGCGCTGTCGCCGGTGAGTTTCTGCAGGCCGACGTAGAAGGTGTGGCCACCGTATTTTGCCGAGAACAGGCCTGACCAGGTCTTGTTGTCGAGCTCGCCGGCGCGGGCGCTGCCGTCGTCCTTGCCATAGAAAAAACCGAGGTTGGCGCCGAGGGTCCAGTCGCCGACTGGCTGGCTGTGAATCAGGTTGACGTATTGCTGGCTGTAGATGTCCTTGAGCTCGGCGTTCCACAGGCCGATCTGGGTGCGCTTGTCATTGAATACGTATTCGCCGCCCTGGAAGTTGAAGCGGTCGGAGGTGAACGCGGCTTTGCCGGTCATCGACATGTCGCTCATGCTGCTGTCGTCACGCGGGCTGTTGGCGCGGAACTGACCGCCGTAAAGGGTCAGGCCGTCGATTTCCTTCGAGGTGATCTGGCCGCCGCGAAAGGTTTGCGGCAGCGAGCGCCCGTCGTCGGAGCGCAGGATCGGCAGCACCGGCATCCACTCGCCGACCTTCACTTCGGTCTGCGACAGCTTCGCCTTGAACGCCACGTTGGTGCGGCCGAAGTTGTCCGCCGGGCGACCGTCATGATCCAGCGGCAGCAGTTGCGTGCCGCCGGTGCCTTTACCGCCATCGAGCTTCACCGAGTACAACCCCAGCACATCCATGCCGAACCCGACGGTGCCTTGGGTGAAGCCGGATTTGGCGTCGAGGATGAAGTTCTGCGTCCATTCTTCAGCCTTGCCCTGAGCCTTGGTCGGGTTGGTGAAGTTGCGGTTGATGTAGAAGTTGCGCAGGTTCAGGTTGACCTTGGCCCCGTCGATAAAACCGGTTTCTTCTGCCGCAGCGGGCAGCGCGATGCCGGCCAGGGCGAGGGCGATCAGACCGGGAAGTGCGTAGGGCGCAGGGGAGGTTGTCATGGGCTCGGGTCTCTCTTGTTTTTTTGGGGCAAACGGGGGCGCTGCGGCCGTTTTTTGAGGCGCAGAAATGCGATGGAGTCAGAAGGCGAAACGGCGGCGATCAGCCGGGTGGAGCAGGGCGCGGGAGCATGGTGTCGAACCTGTTGTTATTGGTTTTGTGGCTCGAATGGTGCGGGGCGCGGGTGAGGCGATTCAATCGGTGAAAGTGGAATTGGGGCGATTACCGAACGCAAGATTCGCACGCAACAAAAAGCCCGCCAATCGGCGGGCTCCTTGTGTTCACCGAATGATCAGAACAACTTCATCTTCGGCGCTTCTTCTTTGAGCGGCTCGTTCTGCGCGGTCTGCGCATTCCAGCCGCCGCCCAGGGCCTTGTACAGGTTGACCGCACTGGTCAGCTGCGCGAGGCGGTCGGTGATCAGCGATTGTTGCGCGCTGAACAGCTGACGCTGGGCATCAAGGAAGGTCAGGTTGCTGTCGACGCCAATGCGATAGCGACGCTCGGCCAGGCGGTAGTAGTCCTGGTTGGCCTGAACGAAGTCACGCTGGGCCTGCAACTGCTCGGTGTAGGTCTGGCGGGCGGCCAGGCCGTCGGCGACTTCCTGGAAGGCCGTTTGAATGGACTTCTCGTAGTTCGCCACGCCAATGTCCTTCTGGATCTTGGCGTAGTCGAGGCTGGCGCGCAGGCTGCCGGCGTTGAAGATCGGCAGGTTGATCTGCGGCTGGAACAGCCAGGTGCCCGAGCCGCCCTTGAACAGGCCGGACAGATCCGGGCTCAGGCTGCCCGCGTTGGCGGTCAGGCTGATGCTCGGGAAGAACGCCGCACGGGCCGCGCCGATGTTGGCGTTGGCGGCCTTCAGGTTGTACTCGGCCTGCAGGATGTCCGGACGGCGTTGCAGCAGATCCGACGGCAGACCGGCCGGCACGTCGGCCAGCAGGTCATCCGACAGCGGCTTGGCCGCTTGCAGGTTGGCCGGGATGCCGGTGCCGAGCAGCAGGGTCAGGCTGTTTTCGTCCTGAGCGACCTGGCGGGTGTAACGCGCCAGTTGCGCCCGGGCGTTCTCAACCGAAGTGCGCGACTGCGCCAGGTCCAGCGCCGAAGCCACACCGACTTCGTTGCTGCGGCTGGTCAGCTTGTAGCTTTCCTCGAAGGCACCGAGGGTGTCCTGCGTCAGCTTGAGCAGTTCCTTGTCGGCCTGCCAGGTCAGGTAGGCGTTGGCCACGCTGGCCACCAGGCTGATCTGGGTGCTGCGGCGCGCTTCTTCGGTGGCGAAGTATTGTTGCAACGCTTGTTCGCTCAGGCTGCGAACCCGACCGAACAGGTCGAGTTCGTAGGCGCTGATGCCGACGGTGGCGGAGTAGGAACTGCTGATGGCCGCTTCACCGGTCTGCGACGCACGGGCCGGAACCCGCTGACGACTGCCGCTGGCATTGGCCGACACGGCCGGGAACAGGTCGGCGCGCTGGATGCGGTATTGAGCCGCGTAGGCATCGATGTTCAACGCCGCGACACGCAGGTCGCGGTTGTTTTCCAGGGCGACCTGGATCAGCTGTTGCAGGGCCGGGTCATGGAAAAACTGCTTCCAGCCCTGCTCGGCAGCGGCCTGCGCCGGTGCCTGGGCCGGCGAGTACGCCGGGCCCTGCGGGTATTGGCCTGCCACCGGTGCTTCCGGCTGCTGATAATCCGGTATCAGCGAGCAACCGCTCAGCACGAAGGCGGCGACTGCGAGGGAGAGTAGCGACTTGCTCATTGGCCAGCCTCTTTAGGAGTTTCTATGGCGTCATCCTTGCCGGCGTTTTTGCGCTGACCCATGGACGACACAGTGACGAAGAACAGTGGGACCCAGAAGATCGCCAGGATTGTTGCGGTGAGCATACCGCCAATCACGCCGGTACCGATCGCGTGTTGACTGCCCGAGCCTGCGCCGGTGGAGATAGCCAGCGGTACAACACCGAGGACGAAGGCCAGCGACGTCATGATGATCGGTCGCAGACGCATGCGGCAGGCTTCGATGGCCGCATCGCGCAGGCTGCGTCCCTGCTCGTGCAATTCCTTGGCGAACTCGACGATCAGAATGGCGTTTTTAGCCGCCAGACCGATGGTCGTCAACAGACCCACCTGGAAGTACACGTCGTTCGACAGACCGCGCAGGCTGGTGGCCATCAGCGCACCGATGATCCCCAGCGGTACCACCAGCATGACCGCGATCGGAATCGACCAGCTTTCATACAGCGCCGCCAGACACAGGAACACCATCAGCAGCGACAGCGCGTACAGCGCCGGAGCCTGCGAACCGGACAGTCGTTCTTCGTACGACAGACCGGTCCACGAGATACCCACACCGGCCGGCAGCTTCTTGGCAATCGCTTCGACTTCGGCCATCGCCTCACCAGTGGAGTAACCCGGAGCCGGAGCGCCGAGGATCTCGACCGCTTCAACGCCGTTGTAACGCGCCAGCTTCGGCGAACCGTAGATCCACTCGCCCTTGGCGAATGCGGAGAACGGAACCATGGTGCCGCTGGCGTTGCGTACGTACCACTTCTTCAGGTCTTCCGGGCTCATGCGCGAGTCTGGCCGGCCCTGTACGTACACCTTCTTCACCCGACCGCGGTCGATGAAGTCGTTGACGTAGCTACTGCCCAAGGCAATCGACAGGGTGTTGTTGATGTCGGAGATGGTGATGCCCAGGGCACTGGCCTTCTCGTCGTCGATTTCCAGCTGGAACTGTGGTTCGTCGTTCAGACCGTTCGGACGAACCTGAGTCAGCACTTTGCTTTGTGCGGCCATGCCCAGGAACTGGTTGCGCGCCGCCATCAGTTTTTCGTGACCGATACCGGCGCGGTCCTGCAGGAACACGTCGAAACCGGTGGCGTTACCCAACTCCAGTACGGCCGGCGGGGCGAAGGCGAACACCATCGCATCGCGGAAGCTGAAGAAGTGCTGCTGGGCGCGGGCGGCGAGCTTGAACACGCTGTTGTCGGCGTTACGTTCGTCCCACGGCTTGAGCATGATGAACGCCATCCCCGAACTCTGGCCACGGCCGGCGAAGTTGAAGCCGGTCACGGTGAACACCGAGGCTACGGCGTCGCCTTCACCGCCGTCCTTGGTCGGACGCAGCAGGAATTCACGCATCTCATCCACCACCACCTGAGTGCGCTGGGCACTGGAGCCGGCTGGCGTCTGCACCTGGGCAAACAGAACGCCCTGGTCTTCTTCCGGCAGGAACGCGGTCGGAATGCGGGTGAACAACCAGATCATGCCGACCACGATCAGCAGGTAGGCCAGCAGGTAAGGGGCCTTGCGCTGCAGGATGTTGCCGACACCGCGCTCGTAGCCACGAACGCCACGGTCGAAGTTGCGGTTGAACCAGCCGAAGAAGCCTTTTTTCGGCGCGCCGTGCTCACCGTGCGGGATCGCCTTGAGCATGGTGGCGCACAGCGCCGGTGTGAAGATCAGCGCGACCAGTACCGACAACGCCATGGCCGACACGATGGTGATCGAGAACTGCTTGTAGATCACACCGGTAGAGCCGCTGAAGAACGCCATCGGCAGCAGTACCGCCGACAGTACCAGGGCAATACCGACCAGGGCGCCCTGGATCTGGCCCATGGATTTCTTGGTCGCTTCCTTGGGTGACAAGCCTTCTTCGCTCATCACCCGCTCGACGTTTTCCACCACGACGATGGCGTCGTCCACCAGCAGGCCGATGGCGAGCACCATACCGAACATGGTCAGGGTGTTGATGCTGAAACCGGCCGCCGCGAGGATGCCGAACGTACCGAGCAATACCACCGGCACGGTCATGGTGGTGATGACGGTGGCGCGGAAGTTCTGCAGGAACAGGAACATCACCAGGAATACCAGCACGATCGCTTCGACCAGGGTTTCAACCACACCCTTGATCGACTCGGTCACCACCGGGGTGGTGTCGTACGGGAACACCACTTCCATGCCTTGCGGGAAGAACGGCTTGAGGTCGTCAATCGTCTTGCGCAGAGCCTTGGCGGTGTCGAGGGCGTTGGCGCCGTTGGCCAGTTTCACCGCCAGACCGGACGCCGGGCTGCCGTTGAACTGGGCGCTGATCGCATAGTTCTCGCCACCCAGGCCGACGTCGGCCACGTCTTTGAGGCGAACCTGCGAGCCGTCTTTGTTGACCTTGAGCAGAATCTCCTTGAACTGCTCGGCAGTCTGCAGACGGGTCTTGCCGATGATCGTGGCGTTCAGTTGCTGGCCCTGCACGGCAGGCAAGCCACCGAGCTGACCGGACGAAACCTGGACGTTCTGCGCCGCAATCGCGGTTTTCACATCGACCGGGGTCAGGTTGAAGTTGTTCAGCTTGGCCGGGTCGAGCCAGATGCGCATCGCGTACTGGGCACCGAAGACCTGGAAGTCACCGACACCGGCGGTCCGCGAGATCGGGTCCTGCATGTTCGACACGATGTAGTTGGACAGGTCGTCCTTGGTCATGCTGCCGTCACGCGAGACCACGCCGATCACCAGCAGGAAGTTCTTCACTGCCTTGGTCACGCGGATACCCTGTTGCTGCACTTCCTGCGGCAGCAGCGGGGTGGCTAGGTTCAGCTTGTTCTGGACCTGGACCTGCGCGGTGTCGGAGTTGGTGCCTTGCTCGAAGGTTGCGGTGATGGTCATGCTGCCGTCGGAGTTACTTTCCGAGGACACATAACGCAGGTTGTCGATACCGTTGAGCTGCTGCTCGATCACCTGGACCACGGTGTCCTGAACCGTTTGTGCCGAAGCACCCGGGTAGGTCACGGAGATCGCAATGGCCGGTGGCGCAATGCTCGGGTACTGGTTGATCGGCAACTTCAGGATCGAAAGTGCCCCGACCAGCATGATCACCAGGGCAATTACCCAGGCGAAAATCGGACGGTCGATGAAAAATTTTGACATGGATTACTCCCCTTTGCCGCCGGCGGCTTTGTCAGCTGCCTGAGCGGGGGCCGGGTTTTTGTTGCCGACGTTGGTGGCTTCGGTCGGTTTGACCTCAACACCCGGTTTGACGAATTGCAGCCCTTCGGTGATCAGACGATCGCCGGCCTTCAGGCCGTCTTCGATCAGCCACTGGCTGCCGACAGTGCGGCTGGCCTTGAGCTGACGCAGTTCGACCTTGTTATCCGGGCCGACGACCAGTGCGGTCGGGGTGCCTTTGAGGTCGCGGGTCACGCCTTGCTGCGGTGCGAGGATCGCAGCGCTGTTCACGCCGGCCTGCAACTGGGCGTGGACGAACATGCCCGGCAACAGGGTGTGATCCGGGTTCGGGAACACGGCGCGCAGGGTCACGGAACCGGTGGTCTGATCAACCGACACTTCGGAGAATTCCAGCTTACCGTCGAGCTTGTACTGGCTGCCGTCTTCAAGGGTCAGCTTGACCGCAGCGGCGTTGTCGCCGGCCTTCTGCAGACGACCGCTTTCCAGTTCGCGACGCAGTTCCAGCAACTCGACCGAGGACTGGGTGACGTCGACGTAGATCGGGTCCAGTTGCTGGATCACGGCCATCGCGTCGGTCTGGCCGTTGCTGACCAGTGCGCCTTCGGTCACCGAAGAGCGGCCGATACGGCCGGAAATCGGTGCATAGACCTTGGTGTAGCGCACGTTGATCTGTGCGCTCTGCAACGACGCTTCCGACTGCAGGCGGTTGGCCACGGCAGTGTCGTATTCCTGACGGCTGACGGCCTGCTCGTCGACCAGTTGCTTGTAGCGGTCGGAGATCGACTTGGTCGAACGCAGGTTGGCTTCGGCGCTTTTCAGGGTCGCTTCATAGACCGACGGATCGATCTGATACAGCTGCTGGCCGGCTTTGACATCGCCGCCTTCCTTGAACAGACGCTTGAGAATGATGCCGTTGACCTGCGGACGAACCTCGGCAATGCGGAACGCACTGGTGCGCCCCGGCAGTTCGGAAGTCAGGGTAAAGGCTTGTGGTTGCAGGGTGACGACGCCGACCTGAGGAGGTGGTGCGGCGGGAGCCGCCTCTTCCTTTTTACATCCGCTGAGCAGCGATGCCAGGGCGACGGCAGTGACCAGAGCGGTAACAGCTGGCTTGAATTGCATGAAGATCCTCGGGTCAGGCGCGCGAAAAGCGCACAAGAAGTGTGGAAGGGTAAAAAAGGGTTATCGGGTGGATAAGTAGCTTGCTAAGGAATATACTTACGTTCATGGTTGTTTGTAAACACCTTGGCGTCGTATCCACCCTGTTACAAAAAATCG
This sequence comes from Pseudomonas sp. PHC1, assembly GCF_046487845.1. Taxonomy (NCBI): domain Bacteria; kingdom Pseudomonadati; phylum Pseudomonadota; class Gammaproteobacteria; order Pseudomonadales; family Pseudomonadaceae; genus Pseudomonas; species Pseudomonas sp. PHC1. Next base: position 205,619 of record NZ_JBJXHJ010000007.1, on the reverse strand, counting down.
TCGCAAGGTCTGAAATTGTAGGCCGGGGAGCCGATCCGCGAGAGATCAACCCTTTTTTATTCAGCGGATATTCAGCCATCCCTGAAACATCCTGTTTGAGGTTTTACTGCCATGGTCCGTCGTACCAAAGAGGAAGCTCAGGAAACGCGCAACCAGATTCTCGAAGCGGCCGAGAAAGCCTTCTATGAGCGGGGCGTGGCCCGCACGACGCTGTCGGACATTGCGACCCTGGCCGGAGTGACGCGCGGTGCCATCTACTGGCACTTCAGCAACAAGGCCGATCTGTTGCAAGCCATGCTCGATACCCTGCATGAGCCGCTGGACGAACTGGCCAAGGCCAGCGAAAGCGAGGACGAACCCGATCCGCTGGGTTGCATGCGCCAATTGCTGATTCATTTGTTTCATCAGGTTGCGCTGGACCCGAAGACCCGGCGTATCAACGAAATTCTGTTTCATAAGTGCGAGTTCACCGATGAAATGTGCGATCTGCGCCAGCAGCGCCGGACCGCCAGCCTCGATTGCAATGTGCGGATCGCGCTGACATTGGGTAACGCGGTCAATCGTGGGCAGTTGCCGGCGGACCTCGACACCGCCCGGGCTGCCATCAGCATTCACGCCTATATCGACGGCCTTCTTTATGGATGGCTCCTGGCGCCGGACAGCTTCGATCTGTACGCCGAGGCGGAGCGTTGGGTCGATACCGGGCTGGACATGCTGCGCTGGAGCCCCAGCCTGCGCAAATGAAACAAAATGGGTTATTGGATCAGTTTGTGTCAATGACGGAGGAGGGTGAAGATCCCTGTTCATTCGCCCCCGCTGCAATGGGATGCTTTTATATACCGCTGCGGCGCGGGTTGATATGTAGCGAGCTACGTATTTTGTAGGGATTTTGTGTCGAGCCTGTGAACGAATGTGAACGGTTCAGCCACCGGCGACCAATAAAAAGCCCCCGACTCTCGCGAGTCGGGGGCTTTTGTGTTTCTGCGGTGTGGCTTATAGCGTCGGGTAGTCGAGGTAGCCGACTGCGCCTTTGCCGTAGAAGGTTTCCGGGTGCGGTTCGTTCAGCGGCGCATCGGCCTTCAAACGGGCCGGGAGGTCCGGGTTGGCAATGAACGGGATGCCGAATGCCACCGCGTCAGCCTTGCCTTCGGCCAGCCAGGCGTTGGCGCTGTCCTTGGTGAAGCGCTCGTTGGCGATGTAGGCGCCGCCGAAGGCTTCCTTCAGTTGTGGGCCGAGGCTGTCGGCACCTTCTTTCTCGCGGGAGCAGATGAAGGCGATGCCACGCTTGCCCAGTTCGCGAGCGACGTAGGTGAAGGTTTCGGCCAGGTTGTCGTCGCCCATGTCATGGGAGTCGGCGCGCGGTGCCAAGTGTACGCCGACACGACCGGCGCCCCAGACTTCGATCGCCGCGTCAGTGACTTCCAGCAGCAGGCGGGCACGGTTTTCCAGGGAGCCGCCGTAGTGGTCGGTGCGCTGGTTGGTGCTGCTTTGCAGGAACTGGTCGAGCAGGTAGCCGTTGGCGCCGTGGATTTCCACGCCGTCGAAACCTGCGGCCTTGGCGTTTTCTGCACCGACGCGGTAGGCGTCGACGATGTCGGCGATTTCAGCGGTTTCCAGGGCACGCGGGGTTGGATAATCGGCCAGCGGGCGAACCAGACTGACATGGCCTTTAGGCTGGATGGCGCTCGGTGCAACCGGTGTTTCGCCGTTCAGGTACGACGGGTGGGAGATCCGGCCGACGTGCCACAGTTGCAGGACGATCTTGCCGCCGGCGGCGTGAACGGCCTTGGTCACGTTGGTCCAGCCGCGCACCTGGTCGTTGGACCAGATACCCGGCGTGTCCGGGTAGCCGACGCCCATCGGGGTGACCGACGTGGCTTCGCTGAGGATCAGGCCGGCCGAGGCGCGTTGTACGTAGTACTCGGCCATCAGTGCGTTCGGCACGCGGCCCTCGTCGGCGCGGCAGCGGGTCAGCGGCGCCATGATGATGCGGTTGGACAGCTCGAGGTCGCCCAGTTTGATCGGATCGAAAATTGTTGCCATGAGATACAACCCTCGTGAGGTAAGTGAGTGAATCAGTTAGCGGTGGCCAGCTCGGGATTGCCGTTCTGGCGGAATGTGATCAGGGTCACCAGCAGGGCCAGGACCGCGAGTGCCGCAGCGGCGAGAGGCACGCTGGTCAGGCCGTAGCCGTGGGCGATGACGCTGCCGCCGACCCAGGCGCCCAAGGCGTTGCCGACGTTGAAGGCGCCGATGTTCAGGGTCGACACCAGGTTCGGTGCTGCCTGGCCGTAGGTCACGACGTTCACTTGCAGGGCCGGCACGGCGGCGAAACACGCGGTAGCCCAGAGGAACAGGGTGATTTCGGTGGGGATCAGCGCGATGCTGGTCCAGGTCAGGACAGTGGAGGTCACGGCCATGGCGATGAACACGCCGATCAGCGTCGCGGCCAGGCCTTTGTCGGCCAGTTTGCCGCCAATGATGTTGCCGACGGTCAGCCCCAGGCCGATGAGCATCAGGGTCCAGGTCACGCCACGGGGCGAGACACCGGTGACATCGCCCAGCAGCGGTGCGACGTAGGTGAACAACGTGAACACCGAGGCGGCGAACAGCGCGGTCATGCTCAGCGACAGCCAGATACCGGCGCCCTTGAGCGCGGCCAGTTCGGCGCGCATGTCGAGTTTTTCTTCGTCACGTTTGGCCGGCAGGAAGCGGATCAGGCCGATCAGTGCAATCACACCGATCACGGTCACGGCCCAGAAGGTCGAGCGCCAGCCGGCTTCCTGACCGAGGGCGGTGCCCAGCGGCACGCCGAGCACGTTGGCCAGGGTCAGGCCGGTGAACATCAGGGCCACCGCCGAGGCGCGTTTGTTTGGCGCCACCAGATTCGCCGCGACCACCGAACCGATGCCGAAGAACGCTCCGTGGCAGAGGGCGGTAACCACTCGGGCGAACATCAGCACGTTGTAATCAGTGGCGATGGCGCAGAGCAGGTTGCCGATAATGAAGATGCCCATCAGCGTTACCAGTGCAGCTTTGCGCGGCAGTTTTGCAGTGGCCATTGCCATGAACGGTGCACCAATCGCCACGCCCAGGGCGTAGCCGGTCACCAGCCAGCCAGCGCCCGGGATCGACACACCGAGGTCAGCCGCGACATTGGGCAGCAGGCCCATGATGACGAACTCGGTGGTGCCGATGGCGAAGGCGCTCAAGGCGAGTATGAGAAGCGAGAGGGGCATTGTCTGGTCCTTTTGGCTGGCTGACGTTAAGGGTCAGAGCTCTTTGCTGAGGGTGCTGAGGAACGCCTGGATCACGTCCTCGTTGCGTTTGAAAAAGTGCCACTGGCCGGCCTTCTGGCTGCTGATCAGCCCGGCCCGTTGCAGGGTGGCCAGGTGGGCGGAAACGGTTGATTGCGACAGGCCGCAGCGTTGATCGATCTGCCCGGCGCAGATGCCGTATTCGTGGTTGTGGATCTGTTCCGGAAACTGGGCCTTCGGGTCTTTCAGCCAGTTGAGGATGTCTCGCCGTACTGGATGTGCCAGGGCTTTTATTATTTCGTCGAGGTCAATGTTCATGGCTGGGTGCTCGTGATGTGTGTAGCGCTATATCGCGATGAGGCGAACTTTATATCGGTACTTCGCGATACACCAATATGAATTTGATCTGACGACCGCATAAATCGGTATATCGGGTTATAACGATATGTGAGGTGTAAACAAACGCGGGCGCGGTGCTAAGCTGCGCCCATGAACTATCTCGCACATTTACACCTGGGTGGCCAGCGCCCCGGTCAACTGCTCGGCAGTCTGTATGGCGATTTCGTCAAAGGGCGGCTGCAAGGGCAGTTCGATCCGGAGATCGAAGCGGCGATTGCCCTGCATCGGCAAATCGACGTGTTCACCGATCGCCATCCGCTGGTGGATGCCTCGCTGGCGCGCTTTTCCACGACCCGCCGCCGTTATGCGGGCATCGTCCTCGACGTGTTTTTCGACCATTGCCTGGCCCGGGACTGGACGCAGTACGCCGACCGACCGCTGGGCCAATTCACCACCGACGTTTATCGCGTGCTGTCCAGCGAGCGGCAATTGCCCGAGCGCCTGGCAACGATCGCTCCGCACATGGTCGCCAATGACTGGTTGGGTTCGTATCAGCAATTCGAAGTGCTGGAGCAGGTGTTGCGCGGGATCTCCCGGCGCCTGACCCGGCCCGAAGAACTGGCGGGGGCGATGGAGGAATTGCGCCGGTTGTATGAGCCGTTGAGCGAGGACTTTCGTTTGTTCTACCCACAGCTGCAGGACTTTGCTGGCCGGCAGCTGTAGGCAGACGCCGTCGATCAGGCCGCGATCAGATCGCGGGCGTGTTGCGCTTCGACCGGTTTGAGCACATCGCCGAACAAGGCTTTCTGCACCGCTTGCTGGGCCTCGTATGCCAGTGCCGCGCGCTCCCGACCCTGGCAGGCGATCGGCTTGAGCAGATGGATTTCGACATCGCCGCAGTCGTTGCTGAACAGGCGCATCAGGTGCGACAGCAGATCATCGTCACCAATGAATGGCGCCAGCGAATCGATCTTGCCCTCGCGCAGATAACGGATCGCCACCGGTTGCAGCTTCACCTCGGAATCGATTGCCGCCGACAGCAGGCGACCATGAAAGGTACGCAGCGAACGGCCATCGGTCGTGGTGCCTTCCGGGAACATCAGCAGCGGATGATCGGTTTGCAGGTGACGGGTCATCTGTTTGCGGATCAACTGGCTGTCGCCCGAACCGCGACGGATGAACAGACTGCCGGCCTTCGCCGCCAGCCAGCCGGCCACCGGCCAGGTGCGCACTTCAGCCTTGGACAGAAACGACAACGGCGCCAGCATGCCCAGCAGCGGAATGTCGGTCCACGACACATGGTTGCTGACCCACAGCATCGGCTGTTTCGGCAGCTCACCGTGAACGGTCACGCGAAAGGGCAGGGCATTGCTCAGGCGCGCCATGAAGAACCGCGACCAGCGCTGCCGGCGCACCATCGAATGGGCCAGGCCCAGGCGCTCGAAAACCCCGAAGACACCGGCCATGCTCAGGCCCAGCGTCACCACCAGCAGCACTCGCGCGATTCGCGCGTACACCCGCAGCCGGCTCATCACACGGCCGCCTTGAAGTGCTTGGCGTAGCGCGGGCAGAGTTCTTCGCGCTTGAGCAGGATGAACACGTCGGCGACCTGGAAGTCTTCGTCCCAGCACGGCTCGCCGCAGATCTTCGCGCCCAGGCGCATGTAGGCCTTGAGCAGCGGTGGCATTTCGGCGATCACGTTCGACGGAATGTCGAGGCTCGGCAGCGGATTCTTCGGCTCGGCGCGCAGGTGTTCGGTGCACAGATAGCGTTCGCGCAGGCGCTGCATGATCGCGTGGGCCTGTACGCCGCCGTCCTGCATCGGGATGCTCGCGCAGCCCATCAGGTAGCTGTAGCCGCCCTGGTTCAGGACTTCGGCCAGTTCGCCCCAGAGCACGGCGATGGTGCCGCCATTGCGGTAGGCCGGGTCGACGCAGGTGCGGCCGATTTCCAGGATCGGGCCTTGCAGATGCGCGAGGCCATGCAGGCTGAATTCTTCTTCGCTGTAGAACTTGCCCAGGCTGCTGGCGGCGGTGTGATCGAGCAGACGAGTGGTCGCCACCAGACGACCGGTGTTCAGGTCACGCACGCCGATGTGGCTGCAGTGAACATCATAGTCATCCATGTCCAGGCCCAGCTCCGCGCCGTTCAGCTTGGCGTTGAACTCGCCGCTGAACACGTTGAAGCGCAAGGCCTGGGCTTGCTGCAGGGCCTCGGCGCCGATCAGGCGTTCGGCTTGCAGGCGGCGTTCATTGCCGGTGTCGCTGATGCGGGCGATCTGAGTCATGTGAATCTCCGTACGGGCCTTGAACCCGTCATGGGTTGCAGCCGATCGACTTTCTTTATGCAGCCGTGTTGTGCAAAGTCAGGCTATGTAGCCCCGGTGTCATCGCCATGAATGTTTGGTGATGCTTATATGACAGCCCACGAGGAGCCTCTGATGACCTGGTCGACCCTGCTTGAATGCCGCGAACGCCTGCCCGCCGCTGCCGACCTGGCGGAGGGGTTCGCCACGTTGCTGCATCCACTGGGCAGCGTCACGCCGTTCGAACTGGCGGTGGCCGGCGGGCGGCGGATGGCGACGCCGGGGCTGGCGTTTCTGGTGGGGTATCAGGCGGCGCTGCGCATGCTCTGGCCGAGCGCGCCGCCGAGCCTCGGCGCGCTGTGTGCGACCGAGCAGCGCAGCCTGCGCCCGGCGGACATGCAGACCCGGCTCACGGATCTGCGCCTCACCGGGCAAAAGGATTTCGTCACCGCCGGCGATGCGGCGGACTGGCTGCTGATCGCCGCGCGCAGTGAACAACCCGGCGAATCACCGCGCCTGAGTCTGGCGGTGGTGTATCCCGGCGAACCCGGCGTGCGGGTGGAAAAACTCCCGGCGCTGCCGCTGATGCCGGACATCAGTCATGGCCGGCTGCATCTTGATGATGCGTTGTGTGAGCTGCTCGCCGGGGATGGTTGGGATGCCTACGTCAAACCGTTCCGCACCCTTGAAGACGTTTACGTGTTGAGCGCAATGACTGCATGGCTGTACGGCATCGGTCAGGACAGCGGCTGGCCGCAGCCGCTGCAATTGCGCTTGCTGGCGCTGTTGGCCGGTTGTGCGGAAGTCAGTCGCCAGCCGCCGAACAATCCTGCCGGGCATGTGTTGCTCGGCGGATTGTTTGCGCAGTTCGACGGGCTCAAAGCGGAAGTCGATCAGGCCTTGCGTGATGGCAATCCTGAGTGGGCGACGATGTGGCAGCGCGATCAGTCGGTCATGCAACTGGCGGCGGGTGCGCGGGCCAAACGACTGGCCAAGGCCTTGGCGGCTAGCCAAAACACATCTGTCATGAACCCCGGCTAGTCTTGTCAGGTTCATCCCCAGAGCCCTCACCATGTGCAAAGGCCTGTCCCTGTTTCTGCTGCTCAGCTTCACGGTTCAGGCCGGACAATGGCCGGGCGAGCAATGGCCGACCGGCGTGAAAATCACCGGTCCCGCCGTCGAGGCACTGGCGGCCTATGCCTTCCCGGCCCGCGATGACAGCACCCGCAAAGGCATCCGCACCGACGCCTTGCTGGTGATCCGTGACGGTCAGGTCATCTACGAACGCTACGCCGGCGCGACCACCGCCGACACGCCGCACCTGACCTGGTCGATCAGCAAAAGCCTCATGGCCACGGTGCTCGGCGTGGCGTACGGCGAAGGCCTGTTCAAGCTCGATGACCCGGTCGCGAAATATTACCCGACGCTGGAAAAACACCCGGCCATCACGATCAAGGATCTGCTGCACTGGGCCTCGGGCATCGACTGGCAGGAAGACTACGAATACGCCCCGCTGAAATCCTCAGTGGTGGCGATGCTCTACACCCGTGGTCACCGCGACATGGCTGGATTCACCGCCGATCACGACAGTTACGCGCCAGCGGGCCAGGCGTTCCGCTATTCCAGCGGCGACAGCAACCTGCTGGCGGCGGCGCTGAAAACCATCGTCGGCCCGCAACGTTATCCGGACTATCCGTGGACAGCGCTTTTCGATCCCTTGGGCATCCGCCATGCCACCTGGGAAACCGACGCCACAGGCACTTTCGTCGCGTCTTCTTACGCTTATATGAGCGCCCGGGATCTGGCGCGAATCGGCCTGCTGATGGAACGGGACGGACGCTGGAACGACCGGCAATTGCTGCCCAAGGATTGGGTCGTCTTCAACCGCCAACCCTTCGCCGGCTACAAGGCCCGCCAGGACGAAGCCGTGCCCGGCGGCCACTGGTGGCTCAATCGCCCGGCAGACGGCGCACCCTCGCCATGGCCTGACGCACCGCCCGACACCTTCGCTGCCCTCGGTCACTGGGGCCAGGCGCTGTACGTGATCCCGAGCGAAAAACTGGTGATCGTGCGCTACGCCGATGACCGCGACGGCCGCTATCGCCACAACGAATTGCTCAAGCGCGTACTCGGGGCGGTGCGGCCATGAAACTGTTCAAACGCATCCTGCTGGTGCTGCTGGCCATGCTGCTGGGCTGGGGCTGGCACGAGCGCGAAAACCTATGGGCCTTCCCGGACATCATCAGCGCCTACACCGCCAAGGAATATTGTTCGTGCCGCTACGTGATGAACAACGACGCCGAATATTGCCGGGGCTACGTGAAGCAGTGGCTGCCCAGTGAACTGACCGATGACCGCACACAAAAAATCGTCACCGCCAGCGGCCTGGGACGCAGCAACAGCGCCCAGTGGCAGGGCGAACGGCAGGGCTGTCGCCTGCAACCCTGATCCGGTTCCACCCTGTGGAACCACATTCGATTGTCCTCTCGCGTGTCTCGCGTTTATCTGGCGGTGAGCACGACCTGCCGTTCACGTGTCGTGAAACAACACCGAACAACAAGACCGGGAACACCCGCGCGAGGAGATCCGTCATGCCCCGACATCAGCACATTCTGGCCTGGCTCAACGACGTGGCCGGCGACCTGCACGCCACCCGACAGGACATTCACGCCCACCCTGAACTCGGTTTCGAGGAAAACCGCACCTCGGCGCTGGTCGCCCGTTCGCTCGAAGAGTGGGGCTATGAAGTCCACACCGGCATCGGCAAGACCGGCGTGGTCGGCGTGCTGCGCAATGGCAGCAGCACGCGCAGACTCGGGCTGCGGGCCGACATGGATGCGCTGCCGATCATCGAGAACACCGGCGTCGCTTACAGCAGTCGTCATGAAGGCTGCATGCACGCTTGCGGGCATGACGGGCACACCGCGATGCTGCTCGGCGCGGCGCGTTATCTGGCGGCGACCCGCCAGTTCGACGGCATTCTGACGCTGATTTTCCAGCCCGCTGAAGAGGGCCAGGGCGGCGCCGAGGCGATGCTCGCCGATGGCCTGCTCGAACGCTTCCCGTGTGATGCGCTGTTTGGCATGCACAACATGCCGGGCCTGCCGGCGGGGCATCTGGGCTTTCGCGAAGGGCCGATGATGGCTTCGCAGGACTTGCTCACGGTGACCCTCGAAGGCGTCGGCGGTCACGGCTCGATGCCGCATCTGGCGGTGGATCCGCTGGTCGCCGCAGCCAGTGTGGTGATGGCTTTGCAAACCGTGGTCGCCCGCAACATTGATGCGCAGCAGGCGGCGGTGGTGACAGTCGGTGCGTTGCAGGCCGGCGAGGCGGCGAACGTGATTCCGCAACAGGCGATCCTGCGCCTGAGCCTGCGTGCACTGAACGCCGAGGTCCGCGTTCAGACATTGGACCGCGTGCGCTCGATCATCGAGTCCCAGGCCGAAAGCTTCGGCTGCACCTCGACCATCGAACACCGTCCGGCCTATCCGGTGCTGGTCAACCACGCCGCCGAAACTGAGTTCGCCCGTCAGGTTGGCGTCGAACTGGTCGGCGCCGATGCCGTCGATGGCAACACTGCGAAACTGATGGGCAGCGAAGACTTCGCCTGGATGCTCCAGCGCTGCCCCGGCGCGTACCTGTTCATTGGTAACGGCGTGGCACAGCCGATGGTGCATAACCCGGCCTACGATTTTAACGATGACATTCTGCTGACCGGCGCGGCGTATTGGGGCGCGCTCACCGAGAGCTGGCTCGAGCCGGCCTGATTTCTTCACTTTTTGCTGCCGCTGGAACGCAGGTGCGCATGTGCCTGCGTGGTCAACCCACAGCTTCTGGAGAATCCCCATGCAGACTTCGAACGCAGGCGTTTCGCGCACCCGGCAAGTGGTTGCCGCCGTCATCGGCAACGCCCTGGAATGGTACGACTTCATCGTTTACGGCTTTCTGGCGAGCATCATCGCCCGGCAGTTTTTCCCGTCCGACGACGACTATGCCTCGCTGCTGATGGCGCTGGCGACCTTTGGCGTCGGCTTTTTCATGCGCCCGGTGGGCGGCATCCTGCTCGGTATCTACTCCGACCGCAAAGGGCGCAAGGCGGCGATGCAGATGATCATCCGCCTGATGACCGTGTCCATCGCCCTGATCGCGTTCGCGCCGAACTACGCCGCCATCGGCATGGGCGCGCCGTTGCTGATCGTGGTAGCGCGGATGCTTCAGGGTTTTGCCACGGGCGGTGAATACGCCAGCGCCACGGCGTTTCTGGTGGAGAGCGCGCCGGCCCATCGCAAGGGCCTGTACGGTTCGTGGCAACTGGTCGGTCAGTGCCTGGCGGTGTTCAGCGGCGCGGCGATGGTGGCGCTGGTCACGCACCTGTTTTCCCCCGAGGCGCTGGACAGTTGGGGCTGGCGGATTCCGTTCGTGCTCGGCCTGTTGATCGGCCCGGTGGGCTTGTGGATTCGCAAGCACATGGAAGAACCGGAAGAATTTCTCGAAGCGCGCAAGAAAGCCAAAGGCGCAGCACCGGGCTTGTGGCAGGTGCTGCGCGAACATCGCCGCAGCCTGTTGGTGTCGATGGGCCTGGCGTGCGGGGCGACGGTGTCGTTCTACGTGGTGCTGGTGAACATGCCGACCTTCGCCCACAAGAACCTCGGCCTGCCGCTGGATCAAGTGCTGCTGGTGCAGATGCTTGCGGTGGGGCTGATGACCGTGGTGATTCCATTGTCCGGCGCGCTGTCGGATCGCCTCGGTCGGCGGCCGGTGCTGATGGCCTTCACCCTGGCGTTTTTTGTCATGGTTTATCCGTTGTATGTGTGGGTCGCGGCAGCGCCTTCGATCGAGCGCTTGCTGGTGATGCAACTGCTGCTGTGCGCGGCGATTGGCGGGTTCTTCGGCCCGGCGCCGACGGCGCTGGCCGAGCAGTTCCCGATTGAGGTGCGCTCTACCGGTGTGTCGGTGGCCTACAACGTGGCGGTGATGGTGTTCGGTGGTTTCGCGCCGCTGATCGTCACCTGGCTGAGCAAAGTTCTGAACACCCCGGTGGCACCGTCGTTCTATGTGTTGTTCGCTTGCCTGCTGACCCTGCTCGGTACTTACTGTTTGCAGGAGGCACCGTGTGCGAAGAAATCCGTTGCGCTCAACCTGGGAGTGAAACCGTGAGTCCGTTGGCCATTGATCCGATTGTCGCCCTCGACGCCGATGCGCTGTCCCGGGTGATCCATGCCCGCAAGGTATCGTGCCGTGAGGTGATGCAGGCCTACCTGACGCACATCGATCGCTTCAATCCGGCGGTCAATGCACTGGTTTCGCTGCGCCCGCAAGACGTGCTGCTGCGCGAGGCCGATGAATGCGACCGGCAACTGGATCGCGGTGAGTCCCGGGGCTGGATGCACGGCATGCCCCAGGCGATCAAAGACCTGGCGGCCACTGCCGGGTTGCGCACGACCTTGGGTTCGCCGCTGTTCGCCGAGCAAGTGCCGCAGCACGATGCGATCAGTGTGGCGCGGGTTCGCGACGGCGGCGCGATCATCATCGGCAAGAGCAACGTCCCGGAGTTCGGCCTCGGTTCGCAGACCTACAACAGCGTGTTCGGCACCACCACCAACGCCTACGATCCGAGCCTGATCGCCGGCGGCAGCAGCGGCGGGGCAGCGGTGGCACTGGCCCTGCGCCTGCTGCCGGTGGCCGACGGCAGTGACATGATGGGCTCGCTGCGCAACCCGGCGGCGTTCAACAACGTGTTCGGCTTCCGCCCGTCCCAGGGGCGCGTGCCTCACGGCCCGATGCCGGAAGTGTTCGTCCAGCAACTGGCCACCGAAGGGCCGATGGGGCGCACGGTCACCGACGTCGCGCGGTTGCTCTCGACCCAGGCCGGCTACGATCCGCGGGTGCCGCTATCACTGGCCGATGAACCACGGGACTTCGGCCTGGATCTGCAACAGGACTGCAGTGGCCTGCGCCTCGGCTGGCTTGGCGATTACAACGGCTATCTGCCGATGGACGACGGTGTGTTGAGTCTGTGCGAAGCGGCACTGGCAGATTTCAGTGCGCTGGGCTGTCACGTTGAGGCCTGTCAGCCGGACTTTTCCATGGAACGCCTGTGGCAGACCTGGCTCACGCACCGGCATTTCCTCGTTCAGGGCAGCCTCGGCGCCGCGTATGCCGACCCGCAAAAACGCGCGCTGCTCAAACCCGAAGCGCAATGGGAAGTCGAGGGCGGTTTGCGTCTGACCGCTGCCGAGGTCTATCAGGCGTCGGTCGCGCGCAGCGAGTGGTATCGCGCGTTGAGCGAGTTGTTCGAGCGTTACGATTTCCTGCTGCTGCCCACCGCCCAGGTGTTCCCTTTTGATGCACAGCAAGCGTGGCCGCGAGTCGTCGGCGGGCAAACCATGGACACCTATCACCGCTGGATGGAAGTGGTGATCGGCCCGACCCTGGCGGGGTTGCCGAGCATCAGCGTGCCGGTCGGTTTCAACCCGGCCGGGCTGCCGATGGGCCTGCAAATCATCGGGCCGGCGCAGGCGGATCGGGCGGTGCTGCAACTGGCCTACGCCCATGAACAGCTGACCCGCTGGGTCGAACGGCGACCGCCGGCATGCCTGCAATCAGCCTGAGCGGCCCGCATCTTGCTGCACGAAGTGATCTTTCATCCGTATCCATGGAGGTCGAACACATGGGCAGCAAGGCAGACACCGGTAGCGTGCGCTCGGTCGAACGGGCGCTGGCCATCGTCGAGTTGCTCGGCGAGCATCAGGCGTTGGGGCTGGAAGAGCTGCACTACCTGACGACTCTGCCCAAAGCCACGGTGTCGCGGATGCTCGCGACCTTGCAGGAGCAGGGCTGGATCTATCGCGGCCTCAGCGACCGCCGCTACCGGTTGTGCGCCAAGCGACTGTTCGGTGATCGTCAGCAACGCTTCAAACGCCACCTGGTGGAAAGCGCCGCGCCGATGCTGCTGGAGCTGAGCGAGCGTACCGGGCTGGTGGCGGATCTGTCGTGCTTCGACGGCGAACGGGTTGAAGTGATGGAAAGTGCGATTCCGCAGGTCTTGCGCAAACGCTATCCGAACAACTGTCAGATCGTTGGCCATCACGCCAGCCTGTTTCATTCGGCGATGGGCCGCGCGTGCCTTGGCGAACTCGACAGCCAGGACGTGAAACGTCTGGCCGAGCGCGAACAGCTGGCGGATGACGGTGTATGGCAGGCCACCGAGCAAGCCTTGCATCAGGGTTTCGGCCAGCGCACCGAAGGTTATTGGGAATACCCGGTGCGCCTGCCGTTCCTGATTCGCGCGGTGGCGTTGCCGATTCGTGCGCAAGGGCGACTGGTCGGCAGCATGGCGCTGCACTGGCCGATGGATCAGGCGCCGGTGGAACGGGTGCTGAGCCTGCACCTCAACAGACTCGCATCGACCATCGGCGAGGTGCAGCAGGCATTGGCCTGAGTGTTTGCACAGACTGACAGTTTGCAATAACGCCACGGCCAGTTAAGGTTCGTGCAGGTTTATCGGCCCCACGAGTCTTCAATGTTCAACCGTTCTCTGTGCAACGCCTTCGCCGGCCTGCTGCTGGGCGCCGCTGCGCTGCCGGCCCAGGCCAACTGGTATCTGGACGGCGAGTCGTCGCGGCTGTCGTTCGTCAGTACAAAAAACGCCAATGTTTCTGAAGTGCAGCGCTTTCTGGTGCTGCACGGCAAGGTCGATCCCGATGGCCGCGCCGTGGTCGAAGTCGAGCTGGACTCGATCAACAGCGGCATCCCGCTGCGCGACGAGCGCATGCGCAAGGAGTTGTTCCAGATCGAGCAATTCCCCGAAGCGACCATCACCACGCAAATCGACCTGCGCCCGATCAACGATCTGGCCCCCGGCGCGCAGCTTGAGTTGCGCCTGCCGCTGACCGTCAACCTGCACGGCAAGCAGCACGAATACCCCGCCGAACTGCTCGCCACGCGCCTCGATGACCGACGCTTTCAAGTGGTGACGCTGGAGCCGCTGGTGATCAGTGCCGAGGATTTCGATCTGTTGCCGGGGCTGGAAACCCTGCGCAACCTGGCCGGCCTGTCGGCCATCAGTCTGTCGGTGCCGGTGGGTGCGGTGCTGATCTTCACGGCGCGCTGACATGCGCGGCGCGGTGTTTCCGTGGCGTGATGGCAATCGCTTTGAGCTGTTGATCGACGGCCCGCAATTCTTCCCGCGCATGCTCGACGAGATCGCCCGCGCCCGCGAGCAGATCGAACTGGAGCTGTATCTGGTGGAGGCCGGCGCCTGTGCCGAAACCATCGTGCAGGCGCTGGTGCTGGCGGCGGAGCGGGGCGTGCGGGTGCGTTGCCTGTTCGACGATTACGGCAGCCTCGCGTTCACCCTCACGCTGCGCCGGCGCCTGACCGGTGCCGGGGTCGAGCTGCGTTTTTACAATCGGCTGAACTGGCGACGCTGGGTCGCCAATTTCTATCGCGATCATCGCAAGCTGTTGCTGGTCGATCAGCGTCTGGCGGTGGTCGGCGGCACCGGGGTCACTGATGAATTCTGGACGCCGGGCCACGATACCAGCGAATGGCACGAGGTCATGGTGCAAATCACCGGCCCGCTGGTGCTCGACTGGCAATTGCTGTTCGACCGCCAATGGATCGCCAACCGCCATCGCCGGGCCTGGCGGCCCAACGCGCATTTCGGCCTGCCACGCTTGCCCCGCGTGCCGGACACGGGTGAGGGCATGGGCCGCGTAGCCTACGCCGACGCCCGCCAGCATCGCGACATTCTGCAATCGTTGTTCCGCGCCTTGAACAGTGGCCAGAAGCGTATCTGGCTGGCCACGCCGTACTTCCTGCCGACCTGGAAAATCCGCCGCTCCCTGCGCAAGGCCGCCGCCCGTGGCCTCGACGTGCGCCTGCTGCTGACCGGGCCGCGCACCGATCATCCGTCGGTGCGTTACGCCGGGCACCGTTACTACCCGCGCCTGCTCAAGGCCGGGGTAAAAATTTACGAATACCAGCCGTGTTTCCTGCACCTGAAAATGGTGCTGGTGGACGATTGGGTCAGCATCGGTTCGTGCAATTTCGATCACTGGAACCTGCGCTTCAACCTTGAGGCGAATCTGGAAGCGCTGGACCCGTCATTGACGGCCGCGGTGGCGGCGAGTTTCGAGAAGGACTTCGGCCTGAGTCAGCAGGTGAGCCTGGAGCAATGGCAGCGCCGACCGTTGTGGCGGCGGGTGAAGCAGCGGATCTGGGGCTGGGTGGATCGGGTGGTGGTCAACTTGCTCGACAGACGCGGCTAAGCGCAGTTGATCGTTCCCACGCAGACGGTTCGACGCCTCGACGTGGGAACGATCAGGGTGCAGGGATTACAGCAATTCAAAGCTCTGCTGCGTCACGTCCTGGGAATCCAGGCCGATCTGCACATTGAACTTGCCAGGCTCGGCCGCGTACTTGAGCTGGGCGTTGTAGAACTTCAGGTCATCTTCGGTGATGGTGAAGTGCACGACCTTCTGCTCGCCGGCCTTGAGCATGATTTTCTGGAAGTTCTTCAGTTCCTTGACCGGGCGGATCATTGAGCCGGTGACGTCCTGGATATACAGCTGCACCACGGTTTCGCCGTCACGCTTGCCGGTGTTCTTGACCATGACACTGGCGTCAAGCTTGCCGGTGGCGTTCAGGGTGGTCGAGGACAGCGCCATGTCGCTCAGGCTGAAATCGGTGTAGCTCAGGCCGTAACCGAACGGGAACAGGGGACCGGTGATGTCATCGAAATACTGCGAGGTGTAGTTGCCCGGTTTGCCCGGCGTGAACGGCCGGCCAATGCTCAGGTGGTTGTAGTAGGTCGGGATCTGGCCCACGGAGCGCGGGAAGGTCACCGGCAGTTTGCCCGACGGGTTGTAGTCGCCGAACAGTACGTCGGCGATGGCGTTGCCGCCCTCGGTGCCGCTGAACCAGGTTTCCAGAATCGCGTCGGCCTGTTCTTTCTCTTCGAGGAGCGTCAGCGGACGGCCGTTCATCAGCACCAGCACCAACGGCTTGCCGGTGGCTTTCAGGGCACGGATCAGCTCACGCTGGTTTTCCGGGATGTTCAGGTCGGTGCGGCTCGACGATTCGTGGGACATGCCACGGGATTCGCCCACCGCTGCAACCACGACGTCTGCATCCTTGGCGGCTTTCACCGCTTCGTCGATCAACACGTTGGCCGGGCGTGGGTCATCGACCACTTCCGGCGCGTCGAAGTTGAGGAAGTTCAGGTAATCGAGAACCTTCTTGTCGCTGGTGATGTTGGCGCCACGGGCGTAGATCAGGTTCGCCTTGTCGCCGATCACATGGCTCATGCCGTCGAACAGGGTCACCGATTGCGCCGGACGGCCGGCGGCGGCCCAACTGCCCATCATGTCGATCGGGGCCTTGGCCAGCGGGCCGACCAGCGCGACTTTGGCGGTTTTCTTCAGTGGCAGGGTTTCGTTCTGGTTTTTCAGCAGCACCAGGCTGCGGCGGGCCACTTCACGGGCGTCGGCGCGGTGCAGGCGGCTTTCGGCGTAGGTGTCGGCCGGATCGTCTTCGGCCTTGCCGATGCGCAGGTACGGGTCCTTGAACAGGCCCATGTCGTACTTGGCCGCGAGGACTTCACGCACCGCGTTGTCGATGTCTTTCTGTTCGATCTCGCCGGATTTGAGCAGCCCCGGCAGTTCTTTGCCGTACAAGGTGTCGTTCATGCTCATGTCGATGCCGGCCTTGATCGCCAGCTTCGCCGCTTCACGACCGTCGCGGGCCACGCCGTGCTTGATCAGTTCGAAGATCGCGCCGTGGTCGCTGACCGCCAGGCCCTTGAAGCCCCAGTCCTTGCGCAGCAGGTCGTTCATCAGCCAGGTGTTGGCGGTGGCCGGGATGCCGTTGATCGAGTTCAACGCCACCATCACGCCGCCGGCGCCAGCGTCGATGGCTGCGCGGTACGGTGGCAGGTAGTCCTGGTACATCTTCACCGGGCTCATGTCGACGGTGTTGTAGTCGCGACCGCCCTCGACCGCGCCGTACAGGGCGAAGTGCTTGACGCTGGCCATGATGCTGTCGGCCGCGCTCGGGGTCTCGCCCTGATAGGCCTTGACCATGACTTTGGCGATGCGCGAGGTCAGGTAGGTGTCTTCACCGAACCCTTCGGAGCTGCGGCCCCAGCGCGGGTCGCGGGAGATATCGACCATTGGCGCAAAGGTGATGTCGAGGCTGTCGGCAGCCGCTTCCTTGGCGGCAACGCGACCGGAGCGGCCAATGGCGTCCATGTCCCAGCTCGACGCCAGGGCCAGGGGAATCGGGAAAATCGTACGGTGACCGTGGATCACGTCGTACGCAAAAAACATCGGGATCTTCAGCCGGCTGCGCATGGCCGCGTCCTGCATCGGACGGTTTTCCGGGCGGGTGATCGAGTTGAACGTGCCGCCGATGTGGCCGGCGGCAATCTCCTTGCGGATCAGCTCGCGGGGCATTTCCGGGCCGATGCTGATCAGGCGCAACTGGCCGATCTTCTCGTCGAGGGTCATTTGCTTCATCAGGTGGCTGATGAACGCGTCCTTGTTTTCCAGGGGTACCGGGGTCGTGGCGGCCAGTACTTGATGACTGGCCAGGCTGACGAACAGGCCCAGCAAACACAGCTTCTTCATGAATAGTTTTCTCAAGGGCCTAAACGGCGTTACAACACCGGCCAGCCAAAATGTAGGGAGCGACTATTGTTGTTCGGGTGCTGATTCAGAAAACGACAGCCGAATGTACGTCGAACGTTTCGGCGACGTGATCGCGCAGGGCCTCTTTTTAGCCCATCGGCCCGCCGCAATCCAGTGGCGCGGGCGATTATGCCCCAACCGTCGGCCGAGAATGTTTCGCGATTCATTATTCATGAAATGTGCAAGGGAGCACCCGTCCGATGAATGTCAGTCCTGTCTACCGCTCGCGTTTGCAGGTGGCCACCCTGCTGGTGCTGGCCACGTTGTTGACCGCTTGCGGCATCAACAATATTCCGACCCTCGACGAGCAGGCCAAGGCTGCCTGGGGCCAGGTGCAGAACCAGTACCAGCGCCGCGCCGACCTGATCCCCAATCTGGTGGAAACCGTCAAGGGCTATGCCAAACACGAGGAAGCAACCCTGACGGCGGTTATCGAGGCGCGGGCCAAGGCGACGTCGATCCAGGTCGATGCCAGCACCCTCGACAACCCGGAAAAGCTCAAGCAGTTCCAGCAGGCCCAGGATCAACTGACCGGTGCCTTGAGCCGGTTGATGGTGGTGTCCGAACGCTATCCGGACCTGAAGGCCAACCAGAACTTCCTCGCCCTGCAATCGCAACTCGAGGGCACGGAAAACCGCATCGCCGTGGCCCGTCGCGATTTCATTCTGGCGGTGCAGAAATACAACACCGAGATCCGCACCTTCCCCGGTCGCTTGTGGCACAGCGTGATGTACAGCAATTTGCCGATCCGCGAGACCTTCGAAGCCACCAGCCCCGGCGCGGACAAGGCCCCGGAAGTGAAGTTCTGAGCCGGGGATGCCCATGCGTGTGTTGAAGATGGGTCTGGTGCTGATGCTGTGGCTGTTCGCCGTCAGCGCCCGGGCCGAATTGACCTTCCCGGCGCTGACCGGGCGGGTAGTGGACGAGGCGCAGATGATCGAGCCGTCGGTGCGCACGCAACTGAGCCAGCAATTGCAGGCCCACGAGCAGGCGACCGGCGAACAGTTGGTGGTGGTGACGTTGCCGAATCTGCAAGGCGCGACCATCGAGGACTATGGCGTCGAGCTCGGCCGGCACTGGGGCATCGGCCAGAAGGACAAGAACAACGGCGCCCTGTTGATCGTCGCCCGGGACGAGCGCAAGTTACGCATCGAGGTCGGCTACGGGCTGGAGGATCGCCTGACCGACGCCCAGAGTTCGGTGATCATCCATCAGGTGATCACGCCGTCATTCAAGGCCGGCAATTTCAGCAAGGGCATCAGCGACGGTGTCGCGGCCATGCTGGTGGTGCTGGGCGGCAATCCGCTGGACGAGCCGTCCACGGTGTATGAATCGGCCGGCGATCCTGCGGATGATTTCGTCTCGCGGCACCCGGCGTTGTTCGTATTTCTGGTGATGTTGTTCATCCTGACTGTTTTTGTCTGCCAGATGCTCGGTATCCTTCCCGCCGGCCGGGGCGGCTCCGGAGGAGGGGGCGGCTTTGGCGGTGGTGGATTTGGCGGCGGCGGAGGCGGCGGAGGCTTCAGCGGCGGCGGTGGCAGTTTCGGCGGGGGCGGGTCTTCCGGCGGCTGGTGATAACAATAATGAGCAGGCACTTCACGACATGGCACTACTGACTGAACACGAACAACGCAAGGTCGCCGAGGCCATCGCCCGGGTCGAGCGTGACACCGACGCCGAACTGGTGACGGTGCTCGTGGCACGCGCCGACGACTACGCGTACATCCCGTTGCTGTGGGCCAGCCTGCTGGCGCTGGTGGTGCCGGGGATCGTGCATTACCTGACCGGCTGGCTGACCATGCACAGCCTGTTGCTGGTGCAGTGGGGCATTTTCATCGTGCTGTGTCTGTTGTTTCGCCTGCCGAAGATCACTACCCATCTAGTGCCGCGCCGTGTCCGGCACTGGCGCGCCTCGAACCTGGCGCGGCGGCAGTTTCTCGAGCAGAACCTGCATCACACGGTGGGCAGCACCGGTGTGCTGATTTTTGTCTGTGAGGCCGAGCGGTACGTGGAGATTCTGGTGGACGAAGGGATTTCCAGAAAACTGGATAACAAGAGCTGGGATTCGATTGTCGCGACGTTTACCGAGCAGGTGCGGCGGGGGCAGACGTTGCAGGGCTTTGTCACTTGCATCGAGGCGTGCGGGGAGTTGCTCAAGGTGCATGTGCCGGTGACCCAGGTGCGCAATGAGTTGCCCAATCGTCTGGTGGTTCTGGGATAAGCCGTTCGGGAAATTAGCCGTGCCCTCGAACGCCATCCCCCCTAAACTAGCGGCCATTCCCGATTTGCCCGTCCGAGGCCGCTTTTTCCCATGTCCGTTACCGCTCCCTCCGCATCTGCCAAACCGGCGCCCGATCACCACGCCCGGTTCATCGAGCTGCTGCAAACCAGCCTCGAACAGAACGGCTTCATCAAACTGGTGCTGGCCAAGTACGTCGGCGAAGAAGCGGACCTGCAGCGGATCATCATCAAACCGGTGACGGTCAAGGCGCAGCCGTGCCTGTCCTTTGTATATCGCTACAAGACCCGCGACATCACCAAGAACCTGCCGCTGGACGAAGCGGTGGCGACGATTGCCGGGCTGCTGCCGGCGGCGTTCAAGAATGCGCATTTGCTGGCACTGACGGACGAAGCCCAGCTCGAATACAGCAAAAAGGGCAAGAGCTCACTGTTCATGAGCAAACCCCAGCAATTGCGCGAAGTGCCGTCCGCCGGGCATAACCGCGAGAAAAACCGCTTCCTCGATCTGAACCGGCCGTTCCTCAAGGACTTGGGCGTGACCAACGCCCAGCACGAGCTGATCCCGGCGATGTCGCGCAAATGGAAGCAGATCAACAAGTTCATCGAAGTCTTCAGCCACGCGCTGACCTCGTCGCCGCTGGCCCTGGACAAACCGGTGCGGGTGGCGGATTTCGGATCGGGCAAGGGTTACCTGACGTTCGCCATCCATGACTATTTGCGCAACACCTTGAAGGCCGAGGGCGAAGTCACTGGCGTCGAATTGCGCGAAGAAATGGTCAACCTGTGCAACGCCGCCGCCGCGAAGCTGGAACACCCGGGGCTGGTGTTCAAATGCGGTGATGTGCGCAGCGTTGCGCCGAGCGAACTGGACGTGATGATCGCCCTGCATGCCTGCGACATCGCCACCGACTACGCGATCCACACCGGCATCCGCTCCGGCGCGTCGATCATCATGTGCTCGCCGTGCTGCCACAAACAGATCCGCTTGCAGATCCAGAGCCCGGCGCTGCTCAAGCCGATGCTGCAATACGGTTTGCACCTGGGCCAGCAGGCGGAAATGGTCACCGACAGCCTGCGTGCGCTGTTCCTTGAAGCCTGCGGTTACGAGACCAAGGTGTTCGAGTTCATCTCCCTGGACCACACCAACAAGAACAAGATGATCCTCGCCGTGAAACGCGCCGAGCCCGGGGACCCGACTCAGTTGCTGATGAAAATTCAGGAATTGAAAGCGTTCTACCAGATCAGCGAGCACTGCCTCGAAACCCTGCTGCTCGCTGACGGCCTTCTGAAGCTCAAGGCTTGAGCTGAACGCCCGCCGGTAACGTGCCCGGTTGAGCCGGGCGCACGGTGGTCTTGCGCCCGAGCATCACCGTCGCGATCACCCCGCAGGCGAACAGCCAGGTGATTGGCTCCACGTGTTCGCCGAAGAACAGCGCGGAAAACGCGATGGTGAAGAAAATCTGCAACAACTGAATCTGACTGACCCGGGCAATGCCACCCATGGCCAGCCCGGCGTACCAGGCGAAGAAACCCAGGAACTGCGAAAACAGCGCGACGTAACCGAACGCCCACCAGGTTTTCGCCGATACCGCGCCCTGATGCTGCCACGCCAGGTACAGCACCGGGCCGATCAGCAGCGGCGTCGACAGCACCAGTGCCCAGCAGATCACCTGCCAGCCACCCATCTCCCGGGCCAGCCGCCCGCCCTCGGCGTAACCCAGACCGCCTACCGCAATCGCACCCAACATCAGCAGATCCCCGGCCTGAATGCTGCCGGCGCCGGTGTACAACGCGTATCCCAGCACCAGCGCACTGCCCAATGCGGCGCAGGTCCAGAAAGCTTTCGACGGCCGTTCATGGGACAGCCACGCGGCGTAAAGCGCCACGCACAGCGGCTGCAAACCGTTGACCAGCGCGCCATGGGACGCCGGCAAAGTCTGCATGGCCCACGCCGACAGTACCGGGAAACCGAGGATCACCCCGGCAATCACCAGGCTCAGGCCTTTGACCTGCTTCCAGGTCGGCCACGTTTCCCGACGCCACAACAACAGCGCTGCTGCCGGAATCGCCGCGAACAGCGCACGGCCCAGGCCGTTGAGCAGTGGGTGCAGTTCCTGCACCACGATGCGGGTGAAGGGCAGGGTGAGGCTGAAAATCACCACGCCAAGCAGGCCGAGGGCCATGCCGGTGTTTTCGCGCGAAGACATGAGGGCAACTCGATTCGAAGGTGACAGGAAGGTGCCTTCATCTAGCCACAAACCACGGCAATCGGGCTGTTACAGCTGGGCGCAGAGTTATCCATACAGTTTGCGAACGCGATCGCGGTCCTTGGGCTACTGTGAATATTCCTGCGCATTCACCAGAGGAGCCCTGCCCATGGCCGCGAAAAAGATTCTGATGCTGGTCGGCGATTACGTCGAAGACTACGAAGTGATGGTGCCGTTCCAGGCCCTGCAGATGGTGGGCCACACCGTCCACGCCGTTTGCCCGGACAAGGCCGCCGGCCAGACTGTGCGTACCGCGATCCATGACTTTGAAGGCGATCAGACCTACAGCGAGAAACCCGGTCATCAGTTTGCCCTGAACTTCGATTTCGCCAAGGTCGATGCCAAGGATTACGACGCCTTGCTGGTGCCCGGTGGGCGTGCGCCGGAATACCTGCGGCTGAACGAAAAAGTCCTTGAACTGGTGCGCGCCTTCGACAAGGCCGGCAAGCCGATTGCCGCTGTCTGCCATGGCGCGCAACTGCTGGCAGCGGCGGGGATTCTCGAAGGCCGTGAATGCAGCGCCTATCCGGCCTGTGCCCCGGAAGTGCGGCTGGCCGGCGGCACCTACATCGACATCCCGGTCACGGACGGCCATGTCCAGGGCAACCTGGCCACCGCGCCCGCCTGGCCGGCGCACCCGAACTGGCTGGCCGGTTTCCTGGGGTTGCTTGGAACCAAAATCACCCTGTGACACATCGATAAGGAGACACACCATGTCCGGATGGTATGAGTTGAGCAAAAGCAGCAACGGCCAGTACAAGTTCGTGCTGAAAGCGGCGAATGCCGAAACCATTCTGACCAGCGAGCTGTACACCACCCGCACGGCCGCCGAAAACGGCATCGCCTCGGTGCAGGCGAACAGCCCGCTGGACGAGCGCTACGAGAAGAAGTCGACGAAGGACGGTCACCCCTATTTCAACCTCAAGGCGGCCAATCACCAGATCATCGGCAGCAGCGAATCCTATTCATCCGACGCGGCATGTGCCAAAGGCATCGCCAGCGTCAAGGCCAACGGGCCCTCCAAGGTGATCAAGGACAAAACCCTGCCGGTGCTTTGAATCCACCTTCAGCCCAAAACCCCGTGGGTCCGACAGTGCGTCGATCCCACAGGGTTTTTGCCGTGGCTGAAATCAGCTCAGTGTGTTGAGAATGGCCTGCAACTGGTTACGCCCGGCCTCGCTCAGCGGGGACACCGGCAAACGCGGATCGCCGACTTCCAGATCGGTCAGGCGCAGACCGGCCTTGATCGTCGCCGGCAAGCCGCCCTTGAGAATGAAGTCCAGCAGCGGCAACTGGCGATAGAACAGTGCTCGCGCCTTGTCGAGATCTCCGGCCAGCGTGGCTTCGTACAAATCCAGGTTGAGTTGCGGGATCAGGTTCGGCGCCGCCGTGCACCAGCCCTTGGCTCCGGCGGCGAACGCTTCGAGCGCCAGCGGATTGCAGCCGTTGTAGAACGGCACCCGGCCTTCGCCCAGCAGTTGCAGCTTGTGCATGCGTTGGATGTCGCCGGTGCTCTCCTTGACCATGGTCACGTTTTCCACGCCGTTGACGATGCGCAGGATCAGCTCCACCGACAGGTCGGTGCCGCTGGTGGCCGGGTTGTTGTAGAGCATGATCGGCACGCCGATGCTGTCGCCGATGGCGCGGTAATGGGCGAGGATTTCCGCCTCGGTGAGTTTCCAGTAGGAGGTCGGCAGCACCATCACCACGTCGGCGCCATGGGCTTCGGCAAAGCGTGCGCGGCGCACCGCTTTGGCGGTGGTCAGGTCGGACACGCTGACCACGGTCGGTACACGTTTGGCGACGTGCTTGATGCTGAACTCGGCGACCTGATCCCACTCCGCATCGCTCAGATAGGCGCCTTCGCCGGTGCTGCCCAGTGGCGCGATGGCGTGGACGCCGCCGGCGATCAGGCGGTCGATGGAGCGGCCGAGGGCCGGCAGGTCAACGCCTTCGCCGTTGGCGCCGAACGGGGTGATGGTGTAGCCGATGATGCCGTGAATATTGGACATGAGAGTGCTCCGCAGGGATGAGAGGTTCAGTTCAGGCAATCGGCATGCTGACGCAGGTTCTGCCGGGCGTAGTAGTTAAAGGCCGCGGCGTGGCGTTTGGGTTTCGTGACCCAGTCATGGGCCTCGCGGCCGAGTTCGGGGATGATCGGTTTGATCGTCCCGGCGGCCATTGCCAGCAGTTGCAGCTTGGCCGCGCGTTCGATCAGTTGCGCGATGACACAGGCTTCCTCGATGGTCGCCCCTGTGGACAGCTGTCCGTGGTGGGAAAGCAGGATCGCCCGTTTTTCGCCCAGCGCGCCGGCAATCAGTTCGCCTTCTTCGTTACCCACCGGCACACCCGGCCAGCCTTCAAGGAACGCGCAATCGTCGTACAGCGGGCACAGGTCCATGTGGGAAATCTGCAGCGGCACTTCCAGCATCGACAGCGCGGCAATGTGCGTCGGGTGGGTGTGGATGATGCAGTTCACGTCCGGCCGGGCGCGGTATACCCAACTGTGGAAACGGTTGGCCGGGTTGGCCATGCCGTGGCCTTCGAGCACTTCCAGGTCTTCGTTGACCAGCAGCAGATTGCTCGCGGTGATTTCATCGAAACCCAGGCCCAGTTGCTGAGTGTAGTAAGTGCCCGGCTGCGGGCCGCGGGCGGTGATCTGCCCGGCGAGGCCCGAATCGTGGCCGTTCTCGAACAGAATCCGGCAGGTCAGGGCCAGCTTTTGCCGGTCTGTCCACGTATTATCCGCCAGGGTTTTTTGCATCTGGGTCAGCGCTTGCCTGACCAGTTCGTCTTTGGGTAGTGCTAATGTCTTGGCCATATCCGTGTCCTGTGGTGGTTGCCCATGGATGACACTTTAGAGGCTATATGACACTTTGTGTCATTGGCAAGGACAACTCGTCTTTCCTTTGCTGGATTAATCGCTTCGCATGTCTATCCGTTTGAAATTATTGAGAAAAAAACTTGGCGTAACCCTTGAGGCGCTGGCCGAGAAATCCGGCATGACCAAGAGTTACCTGTCGAAGGTCGAGCGCGGGTTGAACACACCGTCGATTGCTGCCGCGCTGAAACTGGCCAAGGCGCTGAACGTGAAAGTCGAGGAGCTGTTCTCCGAAGACAACGTCAGCCTCGACAGCTACAGCCTGGTGCGCAGCCACGAGCGCCAGTCGCTGGCAGCCAACGATCACAGCCCCGGCTACGCGGTGCTGGCCCATCAGGTCAGCGAGCGCAGCCTGTTGCCGTTCATCATTTACCCGCCGAGCGAATTCACTGACAAGACTTTCAAGGAACACTTGGGCGAGGAGTTTTTGTTCGTCCACGAAGGCCGGGTCGAAGTGGACTTCGGGAACGAACGGGTGCTGCTGGAGCGGGGCGATGCGCTGCACTTCAATGCGCAGAAACCCCACCGCATCCGCTCGGTGGGCGAGGTGCAGGCGCAGTTGCTGGTGGTGGTGCACAGCGCCGAGGAGTGATCAGACCTCGACCGGCACCGACAACTTCGGATGGCCCAGCGCATGGCTCTTGGAATCAAAAAACCGCAACTCGACGCCCGTGCCCTCGAACACCTTGGCGTAGTGGCGCTTCTGGTGCTGGATGAACGCCGCGCTGCGCGGGTAGATCGAGATCGCCACGGTCTTCGGTTTCGCCAGGCGCAGGGCACGCACGAGGTGGCTGTCCTGCTCGCCGAGGGCGTGGCCGAAGATGCACAGGTTGTCGCCGTGACCGAGTAACTGGTCGTAGCAGAACGACAGATAATCCGAACTGCGGATGGTCTTGAGTTTGTCGGCGCTCGGCCCTTCGTTGACGAACAGCGGCACGTCGTCGAGCGTCTTGATCGTGTTGTTGATCGCGAAACTGCCGAGCAGGGTACCCTCGGTGGCGGTCAGTTTGCGCGCGGTGCCGTCCTGGTTGCGCACCAGATGCAGGCCGCCGTGCAGGTACAGCAGACGCGGTTTTTCAGTGTGGCTTTCGCACAGATCGAAACTGGCGTCGGGGCCGTTGAACAGGTCGTCGATGACCTCGCCCTGATGTTGCAGCGCCCAGTAATTGAGCAAATCGTAATTGGTGGTGAACACCGTGCGATAACTTGCCAGTTCGCTGTTCAGGGTCGCCAGGGTCGAGGCTTCGATCAGCCGCCACGGGATGTGCACCGCGTGCACGGTGTTGATCAGCGCTTCCTTGATCGCGTAGTAGCGGTTGCGCGGCGCGGCCGAGCTGACGGCCAGCGCCTTGTTGACCCGACTGGTGGTTTTCAGCGCGCCGAGCACCTGCTCGAAACTGCGCGTGTGCAGGGCGTCGAACACGCTCAGCTCCGACGGGCTCAACGGTTTTTCTTCCACCGTGCGGGCGTTTTCGAACAGCGAGTCGTAGCCGAAATCGTCCCACACCGCACGACTGGCGCCGTTGCCCAGCAGCAGGCCGCTGAAGTCGGTGGTGGCGCGCAACGCGTTCCAGTCTTCGAGGGTGGCGTCGACATCCAGAAAATCGGTCATTGCAGGGCACGTCTCAAAACTAAGGGGCAGATGGACGGCGACTTTATCACGAGCGGGCATTGAGCCAGATCAACATCCGCGGTGACCGATCGGTCGATCCTGTGTGCACCCCGCCGAATCGCAGAACTCGACTCGGTCCCTGTCAGGAGATGCGCCATGAGCAGCACCTTTTTCATTCCAGCAGTCAACATCATGGGCAGCGGCTGCCTGGACGACGCCATGAATGCAATTCGCAACTACGGTTTTCGCAAGGCGTTGATCGTCACCGATGCCGGGCTGGCGAAGGCCGGTGTGGCGACGATGATTGCCGAGAAACTGGCGATGCAGGACATTGATTCGGTGATCTTCGATGGCGCCAGGCCCAACCCGAGCATTGCCAACGTCGAGTCAGGCCTGGCGCTGCTCAAGGAGAGTCGCTGCGACTTCGTCGTGTCCCTCGGCGGCGGCTCGCCCCACGACTGCGCCAAGGGCATCGCGTTGTGCGCCACCAACGGCGGGCAGATCCGCGATTACGAAGGCGTCGATCAATCGACCAAACCCCAATTGCCGCTGATCGCCATCAACACCACCGCCGGCACCGCCAGCGAGATGACCCGGTTCTGCATCATCACCGACGAAACCCGTCATGTGAAAATGGCCATCGTCGATCGCAACGTCACGCCGCTGCTGTCGGTCAACGACCCGGCGCTGATGGTCGCCATGCCGAAAGGCCTGACCGCCGCCACTGGCATGGACGCGCTGACCCACGCCATCGAAGCCTACGTTTCCACAGCCGCCAACCCGATCACCGATGCCTGTGCGCTGAAGGCGATGACCCTGATCAGCAACAACCTGCGCCTGGCCGTGCGCGACGGCAGCGACCTGGCCGCACGGGAAAACATGGCGTATGCGCAGTTCCTCGCCGGCATGGCGTTCAACAATGCCTCCCTTGGGTATGTGCATGCGATGGCGCACCAGTTGGGCGGTTTCTATGATCTGCCTCACGGGGTGTGCAACGCAGTGCTGCTGCCCCATGTGCAGACGTTCAACGCGCAGGTCTGCGCCGATCGTCTGACCGACGTGGCCCATGCCATGGGCGCCGACGTTCGTGGCTTCAGTCCGGAGGAGGGCGCAAAAGCCGCGATTGATGCGATTCGCTGCCTGGCCAGGGACGTCGAGATTCCCGGTGGGCTGCGTGATCTGGGCGCCAAGTGCACCGATATCCCGGTGCTCGCCGCCAACGCCCTGAAAGACGCCTGCGGCTTCACCAATCCGCGCGCAGCGGATCAGCGGCAGATCGAGGAGATTTTCCGCAGCGCGTTTTAAGCGGACAGGCGAGCGGGCGTGTATCTCGTACAGAGCAGCGCGCCCAACGCCAGAACGCAGCACAGCGACGACAGTGGCCACGCTTGCGGGCTGGCGAGCAGGCTGGCCACGGCGCCGATCAGCGCCGCCATCAACTGGTGGATGAACCCGCTCAGGGCCATCGCGTAGGCGCCGGCAATCGGCGCGCCATCGTTGGCCCGTGACAGGCTGATCGGATAGTTCAGCGACTGGCCGAACACGGCAACGCAATAAGGCAGCCAAAGCAGCCAGGCAACCGAGCTGGCCAACAGGCTGCCCGCCAGCATCAGCCCACTGCCGGCCATCACCAACCCAACCCCCATTGCCATCAACCGCTGTTGACCGGTGCGCAGGACAAAGCGATTGACCGCCAGCGCCCCCAGAAAATACGCCGCACTGATCGGCCAGCCCAGCAGCCCGTAGTCGGTCGTCGACCAATTGAACGGGCCTTGCAGAATCAACGGTGCGGCGCTGTTGAACGCGATGATCACGCCATACCCCAGACCACCCGCGAGCGCCGGCAGAAGAAACGCCCGATGGAGCAGAATCGTTCGGTAGACCGCCCAGGGCGAAGCGGTTGCGGGCGCTTCGACGAGCTGCGGAAAATTCAGGCGCGAGACCATCGCGGCCATCGACAGGCTGACCGCACCCAGCAGATAAAAGATCGCCTGCCAGCCCAGCGTCACCTGAATGAGTGAGCCGGCGTATTGCCCGATCCCGAGCGCGACAACGAACGAAATCGAAATCCACGACAGCGCCTTCGCCAGCAGATCGCCCCGGAAGCTGTCACGGATCAACACCCGCGCCATCACCGAAATGCCGCTGGCGCCGATCCCCTGAACCAGTCGCAGCAGCAGGAACGACTCCAGCGTCGAGCCCAGCGGCAGTGCCATATTCGCCAGGCCATAAATCCCCAGCGCCGCCAGCAGCACCGGTTTGCGGCCGATGCGCTGGGCCAGACTGCCCCACAGCAGCATCGGCAGCGCCATGCCGACCAGGTACAGCGACAAGCCCCAGGCCACCTGCGGTGCATCGACCTGCAAATGCCCGGCGATCTGTGGCAGCGCCGGCAAGTAAATGCTCATGCCCAGTTGGGCGAGGAACACGGTGGAGCAGGTGATGAGCAGGATGAGGCTGGGGTTCATGAGGCGTCCGTGAAGGTTCAGCGGTCGCGATGGCCGCTGTGAGTCAGTAACAATCCGGTGATCAAATCACAGAAGTGGTGGATCAGGGTCGATTCCATGTCGGCGCGCAGGGTAACGCGGATCGCGGCTTTGCCTTGGGCGACCACCGGGAAAAACACCGCGCTGGTGAAAAAACCGTGCTCGGCCAGTTCAATCGCGATTCGGGTGGCCAGAGTGGCCTCGCCGCAGTGGATCAAGCGGATGGCCATGGGGCTGCTGTGCTGTTCGGTGCTCAACAGGCTGTCGAACAGGCGAATATTGGCCTGGAGCCGAACCTGCAAGGCCTTCAGTTCTGCACTGCGATGCAGCTGGATCGACGCGAGGCCGGCACCAATGGCCGCGCAATTGAGGCTTTGCGACCAGTTGCTCGGCCCGCCGTAACGCTGGATCAACTTCCTCTGCCGCTCATTCCCGAGCATCACCAGCCCGCCGCTGGCCCCGAACGATTTGGCCAGTGAGGCGACGATCAGGCAGTCCTCTTCCAGCGCCGGCATTCTTGGCCGTACCAGACCGGCGCCGTTGCTGCCGACCGCCGACAACGCATGGGAGTCATCGAGATAAAGAAACAGGCCGTAACGCTCCTTCAGATACAGAAGACCGTCCAGATTGGCCACGCCACCCATGCTGTAGGCACCGTCGGCGACATAGGCGACGGTGGAGTGACGCTGGCACACCGATTCGAGAAAATCCATGTCGTTGTGAGGGCAGGTCAGTACCTGGGTTTCGTCGGCGCAACTGGCTTTCAGGTGATGCATCGAATAGTGGGCCAGGCGATCGAACACCATCACTGGGGGACGGTTGTGTGTAAACACGCCACTGGCCAGCAACGGCAGGATGCCAGCGCTCGCGGCGCTGCAGGACAGACTGCTCAGGCACACCGCGCCAAACAATTGCGACAGCTCGTTTTCGTATTGAGCGAGCAGCGCCAGCTTGCAGCGGTTTTTCGAGTTGGCAACGCGCAGTGTCCCGGTTTCACGCAGCGCCGCGATGGCGCCTTCCAGCAGGGCAGGGTGGTGGTCGAGGCCCAGATAGGACGTGGTGCAAAAATGATGGAGCTGGCGCCCGTGCTGATCGAGCAAGCGATTGCAGCCTTTGACCTCGACGTTGAGGGCGGCAATTTTTCCAGCTTCGGCGGCTTCCCAATCGTGGTCCGCCAGTGCGATGACTTTGCGGTAATTGGAGAAGAAGTGGGCGGATTCCGGCAGATGATTCAAAGGCAGCTCTCCTTGAGCGTGGCAATCCATGGGGTGTTTCAATTTGTGTGTGTTGCCAGACTTTACAGAGAGCTACACAGGCTCAGAATCGGCTGTGTCCGATAGCATTGAGGGCTGTTGGAGATTTGCTTGTAGGGCGAAACCCTGCCGGGCTGTGAGGCGATGAAAAAACCGACAAACCCGGCGCTGGAGTGCCTACGCTTGAACCCTTATCCGACGGCTCTGGCGCTCTTCTCCAGCGCCGGGGAGAACTGGATCAGCACCACCCCCGCCATCAATAGCACCGCGCCGAATACGCGCGGCAATGTCAGATGCTTCTCCACCAGCCCGAACAGGCCGAAGTGATCCAGCACGATTGACGTGAACATTTGCCCGGCCAGGGCCAGCGCCAGAAATCCCGAAGCCCCCAGTTTCGGCAGCAACACCACCGCCAAGGCCACGAAGCACACCCCGAACGCGCCGCCGGTCCACATCCACAGCGGCAATTTGCCGAGAAGGGACGGCGACGGCAGTGGCAAGCGCAAGACGACAATCACCGGCAACAACACCAGCACGCTCACCACCAGCGAGGTGAACGTCGCCCACAGCGGATGCCCCAACCCCCGCGCCAGATTGATATTGATCGCACTCTGAAACGGCACCACCGCCCCGGCAAATACCGCCAACAGCAGCAAACCGACCCACTGCATCGTTCCCATGATCGTTCTCCGGCAAGGTTTTGCTGGACTCTAGGGTATTCGTCGCGCAGATTTAAATTCTGTTTTGGTATTCGGAACATGCATCGAATGAATGATCTGCGCCGCATCGACCTCAACCTGCTGGTGATCCTCGACGCCTTGCTCGGCGAACAACACGTGACCCGCGCCGCTGAGCGCCTGCACCTGAGTCAACCGGCGGTCAGCCACGCGTTGGCGCGACTGCGTGACTTGCTCGGCGATCCGCTGCTGGTGCGGGCCGGTTCGGGATTGGTCCCCACCGCGCGGGCGTTGGAGCTGGCGGCGCCGCTGGCTGAAACCCTGGCTCAGGTGCAATCGCTGCTGGCGCCGAATACCTTCGACCCGTCCAGTGCCCGTCGGGCCTTTCGGCTCGCGATGTCGGATTACGGCGCGGCGATCATTCTGCCTGGCCTGATTCGCACGCTGCGCAAGGAAGCGCCGGGCATCGATCTGCAAATCAGCCACGCCAGCCGCGAAGGCATGGTCGAAGGTTTGCTCAACGGCGACATCGACCTCGCCGCCGGCGTACTCCCGGAATTGCCCGGCGAATTGCGCAGCTCGCCGCTGTTCGAGGAGCGCTACGTCTGCCTCCTGGATCGCCAGAGCCTGCCGGAAGACGGCCAGCTCGACCTGCCCACCTACCTGTCACGCCCGCACGTTCTGCTGGAAATGCGCGGCAGCGGCACCCCGGAAATCGAACGCACCCTGACCGCCCTGCGCGAACGCCGCCGCGTCGCGGTCAGCCTGCCGCACTGGAGCGTCGCGCCACGCTTGATCAGCGGCACGGACCTGATCCTGACCGTTGCTTCGCGGGCGTTGAATGAAGTGGATGACCCATCGCTGATCGTCCTGCCGCCGCCGTTTGAAATTGCGCCGTTCACGTTTGTGTCGGCATGGCACAAGCGGCGGGGCGGGGATCAGGCGTTGAACTGGTTGAATCGGCGGATTGAGCAGGGGATAGTGCGCGGCTGAAAAACATCCAGGAGCGGGGCGTGACATTGAAGTCTGGGGTCGTTGGTTGGGTGGCGCTGTGTGGGGCGATGATGGCGGGGCAGGTGTTGGCTGATTGTGTGCCTGCGCCGGTGACGGGAGAGCTGGACTATTCCGTATGCAAGGAATGGCCGGCGTATCCGGGGTTGACTATTGGCGCCAAGGCTCTGTTCAAGCGTAAACCTACGCCGGGTGATGTCGACTCGAACGGCATCTATGACTTCGACTTGTCAGTTTTTCAGGACGGCAAAACAGATCCACTTGCTACCTATCACCAAGCCGCTGCGTTTGAGCAAAATGGTGTGGCGGTGTATGAGCTGACTCTTGATACTGCCCGTTACAAGCTCACTTCTGACCTTCGAGCGTTTGGTGTCCGAGTGCGGCTTTCAAACGGATCTCGTCTTACTCCGGTGGATGAAACTCAACTCTCGCTCTACGTGAGAGAGGGCGAAAAGTTACGCCCGGTCCTGCGTCAGTTGGTTGTTTATGAGTATGGCGGCGAATGGGATGGCAATTGCGATAGCCAGCGTTTCGAGATTTCGAGGACAGTCGAAATCGCTAAAACCAGCTCTCACGGCTATGCGGATCTGATTGTCAAAACCCAGCAAACAGATACGACTAGTGTGGGAGAGGGGGATGCCTGCGAAGATAAAACCAGTGTCGGCAGCCCGGTGTTGACGACCCTTCGCTACGACGGAAAATCCTACGTCTTGCCTAAAGGTTTCCAGGCGGTCGAGTGATACAGAACCAACGCGACTTTTATCAAGGAAGAACAATGCTCACCCCAACCCGACTTTTCATCGCCCTCAGCTTTTTCGCGATCACCGCCCAGGCGCAACCGGCCTGCGTAACAAAGAAGCATGACGACCAATCGCTCTCGCGCTGCAAACCATGGCCGGCGTTCAAGGAGCAGGTGATTGCCCTCAAGTCCACTTATGTACCGGATGCCGGTAATGACGATGCGGGCGTGTTTGATCTGGATCTGGCGGTGCTGAACAGCACCAACGCCAAACCGATTGCCACTTACTCCAAACCCGGGGCCTACAACTCTGATGCCATCCGGTTCGACGATCTGGTGATCGACACTGCCCGCTACAGGCTGGCTCCGGATGTCCGTGCCTTTGGTTTGCGTTCGAAGTTCGAGCACAGCTCCCGCGCCAATCCATACGAAAAAACCGATCTGGCGCTGTATGTGCGTGAAGGTGGCAAACTGCGCCCGGTACTGGAAGGTCTGGTGGTCTACAAGAACCATGTTGAGTGGATGGATGAATGCGAAGGTGAAGGTCAGCAAATTCGCCGAACCGTGGAAATCGGCCCGACCAGCCACAATGGCTTGGCCGACCTGATCATCACCTCAAGCGGCACGGCGATGAAAACCGTCAAGGCCGGTAAGGAATGCGTTTCCCAGGATTCCCCACTGAAGAAAACCCAAATCACCCTGACCTACGACGGCAAGCAATACACCGTCCCCGAAGACCTCAGAGGTTACTGACCGATGCTCACCGGCCTCAACCACCTGACCCTCGCCGTCACCGACCTGGACCGCAGCCTCGCGTTCTACCGCGACATCCTGAAGCTGCGAGTCGAGGCCACCTGGGACGCCGGTGCCTACCTGTCGCTTTCGGGCCTGTGGTTGTGCCTGTCCCTTGATCCGAAGCGCCATCCCGAACCCGCCGCCGACTACACCCACTACGCCTTCAGCATTGGCGCGGCGGATTTCCCGCTGTTTGTGCAACAGCTTCGCGCCGCCAACGTGCAGGAATGGCGCGACAACCGCAGCGAAGGTGCGTCGTTCTACTTCCTCGACCCGGACGGTCACAAACTCGAGGCCCATGTCGGCGATCTGGCCTCGCGATTGGCCGCGTGTCGGCAAAAACCCTACGCGGGCATGGGTTTTTTCAACGAGCCGTGAACATTCGCCGGACGCTGGGATAGACTGGCGGCCACGTTTTCCGGGACTTGCAGGTTTTCCATGACTCCATCGTTGCTAATGGCCGTGCTGGCTTCGGGGTTCATCTACGGCATCACGCCGGGGCCGGGCGTGCTGGCGGTGTTCGGCATCGGCGCCGCGCGAGGGCGGCGGGCCGGGGCGGGGTTTCTGTGCGGGCACCTGCTGGGGGATGTGATCTGGTGCAGCACCGCGCTGATCGCGATTGTCGGCGCCCGGGAAATCGGCAGCACCGCATTCGATGTGCTCGGCGTACTCAGCGGCCTGTACCTGTTCTGGCTCGGCTGGCGCGCGGTGCGGGCCAAACGCAGCAACGGCGAGCAGCCGCAGGGCGCGGCGCGTCAGCCGTTCTGGCACGGCATTCTGTTCGGCCTGACCAACCCCAAGGCCTACCCGGTGGCGGTGGCCACATTCACCGCATTGCTGTCGAGCCGCGCCGAACTGCTCAACTGGTCGATGCTGCCGATGCTGATCGCCTTGAGTTTCCTCGGCGGATTGCTCGCCTACGCTATCCTCATTGGCATCGTCGGGGCGCGGCAGGTGCGTACGCTGTACCAGCGCCATGAACTGGCGATCACCCGGTTGTGCGGGATCATGTTCATCGGTTTCGCCATCAACGCGCTGGCGCATGCGCTGCCGGGGTTGATGCCGAACAAGGCTTGAAAACATTCGCTGGGATGCGAGTTCGAGGTCACGGATGGTTGAACAGTGCTGCATTGTCCGGACACCTTTTCTGAACCATGGAAAGCCGAAATTCCACGCCATTGGCGAGTTACATCGATCTGTTGCTGGACGCCGTCTGTGCCGTGGACAAGCAGGGCCGTTTCGTTTTTGTCAGCGCGGCCTGCGAGCGGATTCTCGGCTACACGCCTGACGAACTGATCGGCCAGTCGATGATCGACTACGTCTACCCGGCCGACCGGGAGCGCACCCTGGCCGCCGCCAGCGACATCATGGGCGGCGAGCCCAAGCACAATTTCGAAAACCGCTACGTGCGCAAGGATGGCAGCGTCGTGCATATCCTGTGGTCGGCGCGCTGGTCGGAAGTCGACCAACTGCGCATCGCCGTCGCCCGGGACATCACCGAGCGCAAATTGGCCGAGTCGCGTCAGGCGGCGCTGTACGCCATCTCCGAAGCGGCGCACGCGGCGGAGGATCTGCTGGCGCTGTTCAAGCGCATTCACCTGATCATCGGCGAGTGGCTGCCGGCGCTGAATTTCTCCGTGGCGCTGTACGACGAGCATTGCGCGCAGCTGAATTTCCCCTATCACGTCGACGATGACGAGTTGCAACCAGAGCAACCCGGCACTGTCACCGGACGCCTGTGCGCGCAAGTGATTCGCAGCGGCCAGCCAATCCTCCTGACCCCGGATTGCCCCCACGCACCGCCGGAGTTCGCTGCGCTGGTGGCGGGGCAACAATCGCCGTGCTGGCTCGGCGTACCGCTGAGCTCGAAAGACCGCACCATTGGCGCGCTGATCGTCAAAAGCCTGCCCGGCGGCGAGCGCTACACCGAACGCGACAAGGAACTGCTGCAATACGTCTGCGCCCAGGTCGCCACCGCCATCGAGCGCCAACAACTGCACGCCCGCCTGCGACGCATGGCGCAATACGATCAACTGACCCAGTTGCCCAACCGCGAATTGCTGCGTGAACGCCTCAAGGCTGCGCTGACCTGCGCCCGGGAGCGGTCCGGGCACATGGCGCTGCTTTACGTCGATCTGGACCGTTTCAAGCAGGTCAACGACACCTTCGGACACACGGTCGGCGACATGCTGTTGCAGGCGGTGGCCAACCGGCTCAAGGGCTGCGTGCGCGAGACCGACACCGTGGCGCGGATCGGCGGCGACGAGTTCGTGGTGCTGTTGCACAGCGTCCATGCCGCCGAAGATGCCGACAGCGTGGCGGAAAAAATCCGACAGGTACTGGTGCAACCCCTGCGCCTGGACGGGCACAACCTGCACATCGAACCGAGCATCGGCGTGGCCCGCTATCCCGAGCATGGCGATGAGGAACAGCAACTGTTTCGTCACGCCGACCAGGTGATGTACGCCGCCAAACGGCAGAATCATCAGAGGCTGGACCGCTGATCGGCGGGTCACCGTTCGTCGCGGCGACGGCAACTTTTCTAAACCTTTGGCAGTCAGGAAATTCTCAATCTAGGCGGGCACCTGCTCGCTTACGGTCAATGCCAAGAGGTAGAGAATCATGCCTAACTCAAGAAACTCGAACTCGGGAAACTTCGCCAACGATCGAACCAAGGCGTCTGAAGCCGGTCGCAAAGGTGGGAAAACCACCACCACGACGGTCGATAAAGAGCCTAAAACCGACATGGGCCGCAAGCCTGCTCAAAAGTCGAAGTAGTCGGTGAAGGTTGTTTTGATTGAGAGGCGGGGGCGCAAGCTCCCGCTTGAATTTTGAGAGAAGGAGGGCGCGATCATGAGCCGCATGGCCACCCGAGTACGCCACATCAGTTTTGTCAGCCTGCTGGGGTTGTTCGCCAGCAGCGCGTTTGCCCAGTCGCCCGCCGATTTCATCAATGAGGCCTCGGCCAAAGGCATGGCCGACATCGAAGCCAGTCGTCTGGCGCACAGCAAGGCCGAGTCCAAAGAGGTCAAGGACTACACCATCGTCGTCATCAACGACCGCACCACCGCCAACCAGCATCTGGCGAAAATTGCCAAGAAACTGGACCTGCCGGTGGCGCCCCGCGAAGAAGTCGCCGACAAGGCCAAAGCGCTGATGCCCGAAGTCAAAGAGGGCGCCAGCTTCGATCAGGCCTACGCCGCCAGCCAGGTCAAAGCCACGGAAGAGGCCATTCAGCAGATCCAGCAGGAGGCCCAGACCACTGACGTGCCCGAGATCAAGGCGTTTGCCGACGAGACCCTGCCGAAATTGCAGAGTCATCTGGAAATGGCCCGGGCCCTTCAGGCCAGTCGCTGAATCCGCAGCAATGAAAACGGCGCTTTTTTAGCGCCGTTTTTTTTGCCTGTCAGCATTCATTCAGATCCTGCTTCGGCTTGCTCTTGTCCCCCAGACCTTGCAGGTCAAACACCTTATTCTCACCCATCGCCCGGTAATGCCGACGCAACGCTTCCAGCTGCTTGAGCTCCAGCGACTCCAGCCCGAGCATCGCGTTCTGCGCGTCCTTGTTCACCCGCAGCAGTTCATCGAGTTTCAAATGCAGGATGTCGGTGTCGCGGTTCTGGGTGTTCTGGATCAGGAACACCATCAGGAAGGTGATGATCGTGGTCGAGGTGTTGATGATCAGTTGCCAGGTATCGTTGTAATCGAAAATCGGCCCGCTCAACCCCCAGAGCCCGATCAGAATCAGCGCCCCCATGAACGTCTTGGGGCTGCCGGCCCAGAGGGCGAGCGTCTGGGAGATCTTTGCGAATTTCATGGCTGTGTTCCTTGTGGGGGCGCTTGAAATTCAGACATCGGGGGTGGTGTGAAAATTCTACTTACAATTTTCTGTTCCGGTGGGCACGGACGACGCCTGTAATCCTGGCGATATCGGACGTACGTAGGGGAAGGCAGGTCAACATGATCGCTGTATCGTGATGGCAGCCGCTTTTCCCCGCTTCGCCAATACGTCCAAGACAGGAGAACGCAATGACCTGGTCCGCCAAGCAATACGTCACTTTCGAAGATGAACGCACCCGTCCGGCCCGCGACCTGCTGGCGGCGATCCCTACGGCCGAGGCGCGTTCCGTGGTGGATCTCGGGTGTGGTCCGGGCAACTCCACCGAGTTGTTGGTGGAGCGTTTTCCGGGGGCGAAAGTGCAGGGCCTCGACAGTTCGCCGGACATGATCGACGCCGCGCGCAAGCGTCTGCCGCAGTTGCAGTTCGAGGTGGCGGACATTGATAAATGGGCGGATGCGGGGCCGTTCGATGTGATCTTCGCCAACGCCGTTTTGCAGTGGGTGCCGGATCACGCGACGTTGCTGCCGGCGCTGGCGGGCAAGTTGGCGCAGGGCGGCAGTCTGGCGATTCAGATGCCGGACAACCTCAACGAGCCGTCCCATCGGTTGATGCGTGAAGTGGCTGCCAGCGGGCCGTGGGCCAGCAAACTGGCGGGCGCGGCGGGGCAGCGGACCGAGATGGCGGATGCCAGTGCCTATTTCTCGATGTTGCGGCCGCATTGCGCACGGGTCGATGTGTGGCGCACCACGTATCACCATCAGTTGGCAGGCGGGGCTTCAGGCGTTGTCGAGTGGTTCAAGGGCAGCGGTTTGATTCCGTTCCTCAGTCCGTTGACGGAAGCCGAGCGGGCGGACTATCTGGCGCAGTATCTGGCGGAGGTCGCGAAGGCTTATCCGGCGCTGGCGGATGGTTCGGTGTTGTTGCCGTTTCCGCGGTTGTTCATTGTCGCCACACGTTGAAATGAAAAAGGGCCGATTTGATCGGCCCTTTCTTTTGCGGTCAGCGCTGTACGGCGACCAGCATCATCATCGGGCGCTCACGCTCTTCAGCGAGGGCCGGTTGCGCGGCCACTTCCGCGTCACTCGGGCCCCATTCATTGACGTGTTGAATCGTGAACCCGGCGTCGATCAATGCATTAAGCAGCGTCCCGACCGTGCGGTGCTGCTTGATCACACCATCGGCGAGCCAGTTGGTCACCCGTTCGCCTTCCCTCTGATAACTGTCCAGCGGCCAGCGCTTGTTGCCCTCGCTGTCGATCAGCCAGCCCGGATTGCGCGGCGCCATGAAGATCGGGTGCTCGATGGAAAACACAAAGTGCGCGCCGGGTTTAAGCGCCGCATGCAGCTTGTTAAACAGCCCCGAAAGATCCTTGATGTAGTGCAGGGCCAGTGAGCTGTAGGCCAGATCGTAAGTGCACGCAGGCAAGTCGAGGTGTTCCAGGTCGGCGCGTTCGTAGCGGATGTTTGCAGCTGAGGTGGTTTCCTTTGCCCTTTCGAGCATCTTTTCCGAGACATCCAGCCCCAGCACCTCGGCAGCGCCGTGTTCGCTGGCCCAGCGGCAAAACCAGCCATAGCCGCAGCCCAGATCCACCACCTGCAAACCGTGCAGGGAGGGCAACAAGGCTTTCAGCGCAGGCCATTCCGGCGCGGCATCGAGGCCACCGATAGAGCGGTTCATCTGGCTGTAGCCGTGGAAAAATTCGGGGTCGTCGTAGATGTTCTGGGTCATGGGTTTGCTGCTCTTTTGAATTGGATGTGGGTGGCTCGCAGGCCACGGTTTTGAATCCCTCGAAACGTGATGGCGCGTATTCGTCGATGGCCGCGCAGGGGGAGGGTGGTGGGCGATGGGGAAATGCTAGCGGGTCGTGGCGAATGTGAGAACTGGCGGAGTGTTGGGGATCTGTAAACGTGGTTTTTCGCTACGGGATGTTTAAAGCGTTGGCTCTGTTTACTGAACCTTCCCACACGGTTTTCAGGTTGTCCGTCGGAAGTGCGGGCTCTAGCCTGTGAGGGTCGCTGATGAATCGGCGATCGGGATTGGAACCCCGGCGACTTCCCAAAAAAGCAAAAGCAGCTTTCATGACGTATGCTTGCCCGCCTTCATGGTGTGCACTCTGTTATGGCGGCTGTGCGCGAGAGACTTCGAGTCTGTCGGGCTTTTGGCTTTTTTCGCCCGGGTTCCAACTCGTGTACAGCTGCCACCTCTTCGATTGGAACCGAGTAGGTCAGCTCCACCTATCGACTAGAAAGAAGCCATTATGAAGAAGCCAACCCCGAATCCCCCCGAAGTCGAAACCGACCCAACGTCCCCGTACGTCTCGATCGACTGCAGAAAACTCAACGACGCCGCCAACCGCGCCCTCGATCATTACCTCCGCCCCGGCGCCCATGTCATGGGCACGAACAACCAGCCCGACCCGATGTACTTCGCCAACCCGGCCTACGACACCGAATCCCTGCTGGCCAACGCCAGCGAATCACTGGGCTCGGCCTCCGAGATGCTCAACAATTTCGCCGCCACCCTAGACCCCGCCCACCGCAGAACCGCGATAGGCATTGCGCAGTTGGTGATGCTGGGGGAATTGGCGGTGAATCAGGCGCTGGATCATGTTGAGGTGAAGGACTGAATTGCAGCTGCTCTGGCAGACATAAAAAAACCGGTCATCGCGACCGGTTTTTTCATTCCCGTATCCCTGGATGTTTTCTGTCAAGAAACGCCCGAAAGCAAACTTTCATAAGGAATTCGCAATCCATCGTGCAGACGTTTAATCATCGACAGGCTTAATTTTCGTTTGCGGTTTAGTACTTCTGACACGCGTCCGCTGGTGCCAATGAAAGGCTCCAGGTCACGAGGAGTCAGGCCTTGCTGTTCCATGCGAAATTTAATCGCCTCAATCGGATCAGACGGCGGTATTGGGTAATGTTCTTCTTCGTACTTCTCGATGAGTAGCACGAGGATTTCCAGTTCATCACCTTCAGTCGAGCCGACTTCGGCTCCCCAGAGCTGTTCCACTCGTGTCAACGCCGCAGTCAGGTCTTCCGGGCTGCGAATTGGCTTGATGTTCATTACACGGTCTCCGCGTTGATCTGGTCATATTGGGCATGGGTGCCGACGAACCGGATGAAGCCAAGCTGCCGCTGGTAATCAATTGCCAGAATCACTCGATATTTGTTGCCACCGATATTGAAGACAACCCTTGCACCCTTGAGGATGCTGGCTGTTCTGAGCTCGGCCTTGATCTCTTGTGGCGTGCGGTAGAGTGCCTTTTCCATATGGCGATACCATTCAACCAGCGGGGTCTGGGAATCAAGATGAGCCGGGTTGCTCTCCCAAAATTCCCGTAAGGTTGCTCTTGCAATTATCCGCATCCATGCCTCCTCCCGTTTTGGGAGATATTAGTCTTCGCCTAACAGAGATGCAATCTCTGATATCCATTGAGCAAAGCGGGTGAGTCGCTTTGTCGTAAGCGTAGGGGCACACGTTGAAGCATGTGATCTGAATTATTTATCAAGGAGTGACGGCCTGAGGTTCCATCAAAGACAGACATTAAAAAACCGGTCATCAGGACCGGTTTCTCAATTCACTTTCAACGTTGCTGCAACACCTTGAGCGCCGCCGAGGCCAGAAATCCGGAGCGGCTTTTCTCTTCCGGATGGTGCAATACGTATTCATCAATGCGGTTGAGCAAATAGCCGGGCAATGTGATGTTGAGTTTTTGAGCTTTGCCCAGGTATTTGGTCACATCGATGTCCACCACCGCCCACGTGCAGCCAGCGTATTTTGGATTGGCGGCATGCAGCGTGACCTTGTTGGCTGGCGGGATGGGCGAGCCGTCTTCGGCCAGAATCTCGAAATGGCCTTCAATGGCTTCGCGGGCCATCGCCATCGCGTCGTCCAGATCATCTCCAGCGGAGA
The DNA here is from genome assembly GCF_046487845.1 of Pseudomonas sp. PHC1. NCBI lineage: Bacteria > Pseudomonadati > Pseudomonadota > Gammaproteobacteria > Pseudomonadales > Pseudomonadaceae > Pseudomonas > Pseudomonas sp. PHC1. Next base: position 164,310 of record NZ_JBJXHJ010000007.1, on the reverse strand, counting down.
AGCAGCCCGGAATATCCGGCACCTCCACTCCCCAGGCATGTCCTTCATCACCCACTGAAATCGCGATCGGGTAAAGCATGTGTGTCGTCCTCCACGGCGCAATTGACCTGATAAGTCAAAGCAGCGCCTGCTGCAAAATACTGATGGCCGTTTTCTTGAGCAGATCCTTCTTCGGGTGAGGCACTGTGACCAGACCAGGTTTGGTCGGATGCTTGAAGTGATGATGACTGCCCCTGACCCGCACCAGATACCAACCGTCTGCGACGAGCTGGCCAATTAGAAAACGGCTATTCACAACACCTCCCTGTGGTGTGCTTGGTGGGTACTATACCCACGATTATTTATCGATCAACACTATAACCACCGAGCGGTCATCGTCCTTTGATGGGGCGGCGGTCACGAAGAAGTCTAGGCGGGGATACTTCAGCGGGATGGGGAGTGTATTGCGGGCCGTTGCTGCGAAATGAAACGGGCACAAAAAACCGGTCATCAAGACCGGTTGGGTTCGGGTGGGTACTACTGCGGCACAGCGAACACCGCGCTGGCACGGGCAACCATTCGATCACCGACATGCAACCCGACGGTGGCAAACGCCAGCTGCCGTCCTTTTTTGGAGTGCTCAACGCGTACCTCAAGCCACTCATTGATCTGCACCGCGCTGAGATAGTCCAGGGTCATACTCGCCGTGATCAATGGCAGGGGAGGGTCGCTGGAGAATGCCATGGCGTACCCCATGCCGACATCCGCCAACGTCGCCAATACACCGCCATGCAACGTGCCCCGTCCATTGGCATGTCGTGAGTCTGTCCGCAGACCGATTTCAAGTTGCAAGCCACTGCCTCTGGTATAGATCGGGCCAAGCAAGTCGAGCAGCGGACTGCTGCGGGTCAGCGGAGTGAAGCCCTCGGGAATAGCTGTGTCGTTCATGGTCGATCCCTGTGCCGGTTGGTTATCAGGTTCTTTGGCCTGAATACGGAGCGTTGCTTATGAGGGTTTAATCCTGATTTCGCCGTCGGAGAAGGATCATACGTATGGGGAATTTGCAGCGATAAGCTGATCACGAATGAGCAGTAGGGGCAGCAGCCCCCATGGTTCGTGCTGAACCACAAAGCCTCACTGCAAGATTGCCTTTGGCACCACCTTTGACATGAGGCGTAATCGCTCGAAGGCCGGTTGGAACAGTGTCAGATGTACACCAGAGCACGTAAAGAACATCAACGGCAGAATGAAAAAGCCCGGCACTTGGCCGGGCAATTTTGGAATCCACTAACGTAATCAGGCTTGCTTTTCACGTACAGCCAGCATCACTTCATTCTGTTTTTTGGTGGCTTCGGTCAGCACTTCACTGTAAACGCGCTTTTTTTCTTCCGATTTCGCATTACGAATGAAGTCTGCGAATGGACTCGTGGACTCCTTTGTGGATCCGAGTTTCATGGAAAACATGGGGTTGCTCCGTCATTTATCCCAAGCATGGCCATCAGGTCGTGTCTCGTATGCTTCTCTGGGATATGGTAGTCGATCTTGTCAACGCCAGCCTTGTAGAGACGGCCAGAATTATCAATGTGCTTCACAAGCAGATCGACATGAAGATCCTTGCCAAACTCTAGCTTAAGCGTATTTACCACGTCACGTGCTGCAAAATATTGGTCGACGAAATGCTCCGGTCGAATCCTACGTCCTTCGGCTTCCTCACGAGCCTTGACAAAGGACCAGGCAAGCCTGGGGTCTTGATAGACATAGAGAATTTGTACAAATCTTCCCTTGTCCAGGCAACGCCGCACATTGTTCCTTGCGATTTCTATATTCGAAAGCGTCCCGTCGAGCAGGAAAGATTGTTTTCGATCCAGGGCAAGATCAATCAGCTTCCCTACCAGAATTGAAACGGCGCCTTGGAAAAGCCAGGCATTGCCACCTTGATAGGCTTCAAATTCGTTTCTGAGGTCGTCTGGATCGATTCGCAGGATCGGCGTATCAGAGAAAAGGTTCAGCAGGGCTAATGATGCCTCTGTCTTGCCAGCGCCCGGCGATCCAGCCATGAAAACTGAAACAGGCTCTTTTTCGGGCGGATACCGGGTCTGATCCGTGAGTCGCTTGCCAATAGCCTTCTTGTTTGATCGTGCGAACCTGATCGCATCGTCCCAGATGGCCTGTTCTTCATCCGTCATTCCAAGCCTTTTGTCTTCCTGCACTGGATGTGAACCCTCTTCGATTGAAAGGCCATTTATGGTTTGCGCTCTGGATTTACCGCAGTGTAGTGGTTTCCAATCGGTCAAAATCTTGATGGGAAATCGTACTTATGGACCATTCCTTTGAGCAAACTGTGTTTCTTGTTGCTGGAGAGAATGAAGAGTAGAGAGGGATACCGTATCTGCAATCAACGGTGTGTTTCTGAATTGTTCTTTGCCGAACAAGCAGTTGACCTCAAAACGCAGACACAAAAAAAACCGGCCATCAAGGCCGGTTTTTTCTGTTTCCGCATCCCCCGTCAAACCACGACGCAGGACATAAATTCGATTGGAGCGGGTGAAGGGAATCGAACCCTCGTTATCAGCTTGGGAAGCTGGAGTAATGCCATTATACGACACCCGCTCAGAGCGGCTGACTTTGTACCAGACTCGGCCACGGATTTGAAGTTTTCTTTGCACGCGAACTACGCAAAGTCCTGAAACAGAGCCGAAATCGATCAATCGCGGGCAAGCGCTGCGGGCTGGAGGACGGCTTAATCTCAGCCTCGCAGGCTTGCTCGCGACGACACTGTTTCAAATGGCCAATGCATGGTGATCCTGGACAAACTGGTAACGCGTTCGGCTGGCCTGTTGCGCAGGTTTCAGGAAACCGAGCAGGGCGTTCTGGCTGTCACGGCAGGCGGATTTGTGTTCCATGTCGAGGAAGTGCCCGGTGGCCTGCAGGGTGGTGAAGGTGCTCTGCGCGACATGGTTGCCGAACAGTCGGGCGTCTTCGGCGGCGGTGTATTCGTCCCATTCGCCGTTCAGGAACAGCACCGGTACGTTGATTTTCTTCGCCGCGTTCAGATAGCACTGGCGGTCGCTGTGCAGCACGTCGTTGATGTGAAAATGCATCTGCCCGTATTCGTGCTCGGCCAGGCTGCTGACGTGGCGATAGTTGAAGCGCTTGAACAGCGACGGCAAGTGTTTGCCGATGGTGTCGTTGACGAGGTGCCCGACCCGATCGCCGTCGCGTTTGCCGAGGCATTCGACGCCGCGTTCGAGGTAATCAAGCATGTGCGCGTTGATTACTGGCGAGAACGAGCTGATCACGGCTTTTTCGATCCGCCGAGGCTGACGGGCGAGGGCAACCAGGGTCGCGGCGCCACCCCAGGAGAACGACAGAACGTGCTCGGCGGCGAAGTGGTCGATCAGCTCCAGCAGGATCAGACCTTCAACTTCTTTCGTCAGATGTTTCTCGTGGCGGTTGTGGACTTTCGACTTGCCCGCGTAGGGCTGGTCGTAGCAGACCACGTTGAATTGCGGGTGCAGATTTTTCACGGTTTGTGCAAACGACGCAGTCGTGGCCATCGAGCCGTTGACCAGGATGATGGTCTTTTCTGCGGCGTCTGCGCGATAGAACTCCGTGTAAACCCGATACTGACCCTGTATATCCAGCACAGCGATTTCTGGCCTCATGTCATAAGACTCCTGGCAAGCAAGCGGGTATGCGCGCAAATGAGATTGCACGAGCTTTGTGACAGGTAGGCATATGCCTGGAATTTTGTGGCCCATGTCGATCCGGTACGGCAGGTCGACGGGTATTGTTATTGGCGGGCAGTCTGTCGGCTGAGGCGCAGCCCTGATGGGCTGTCTACCGACAAAAAGTTTCTTGGATGTTATGTGTGACTCATCGGTCACAATTTGGCCGACGACCTGATTCAAGCAGGGGGATCCGGATCGCGCAAGTGCCGTTGGTAAATTGTTCGACAACTTCTGCTGAGCGGTCGGCTGCTCAGAACAAATGAATCTCTTCGGTGCGCAAAGCACGGTACTCGCCCGGTTTTAGGGCGTGATCCAGCGGCAGTGGGCCCATGGATTCGCGGTGCAGGCGCAGTACTTTGTTGTTGAAGTGGCCGAACATGCGCTTCACCTGATGGTAACGACCTTCGACGATGCTCAGCCGCGCGATTCGCGGGCCAAGCACTTGCAGTTGCGCCGGTTGGGTGGTCAGGTCTTCGAAGGCGAAGTAGATCCCTTCAGCGAACTTGACCGCATATTCCGGGCCGATGTCCTGTTCGGTCTCGACGTAATAGACCTTCGGCAGTTTGGTCTGCGGCTGGGTCAGGCGCCGCGACCAGCTGCCGTCGTTGGTGATCAGCATCAGCCCGGTGGTGTTGAAATCCAGACGCCCGGCGATGTGCAGGTCATCCTTGTCCGGCTCATGGATCAGGTCGAGCACGGTCGAGTGCTCGGGATCGTGGGTGGCGCTGACGCAGCCCTGCGGTTTGTACAGCATGAAGTAGCGCGCCTCTTTGCCGGGTTGCAGCACTTCGTCGTCAACTTCGACGCGGCTGAATGCCAGGACGTCGCTGTGGGGGTCGCTGACGACTTTTCCGTCAATGCGCACGCGCTTTTCCACCAGCAGCAGGCGAACCTGCTTGCGGTTGTAGCGGGGCAGGTTACTGAGGAAACGGTCGACGCGCATGATCAGGAATCGGCAGGAAGCGGGGCGCGCATCTTACGGGATCGACGGCCTGGCCGCTTGCAGTTGCGCTTCGACCTGGGCGCAGCGCGGGCACAGGCAGGACTTGTCGCGCAGTTCCGTCGGCAGGGCTTCGAGCACTGCGGGGTCAATCGATACGCCGTAGCACCAGCAGGCGCGGTCGGCGGTGCGCGGGTCGGCCAGGGTGCAGTCGTTGCGGGCGCCGCAGGCCGGGCAGAGGTCAGGTGTGTTCTTGGCGTCAGGCATAGGTCGAGTGAGGCATTTCCATGCAGGTGCGGTTACGGCCGGTCTGTTTGGCCCGGTACATCGCATGATCGGCCCGGGACAGCAGACTGTGCAAGGTGTCATCCGGTTGCAGGGTGGTGGCGCCGATGCTGACGGTCAGATTCAAGGTGTGACCGTTGTAGGCATATTCATGCTGTTCGACGTGCTGGCGGATCTTCTCGGCAATCTTCTGACCGGTCTCGCCGTCGGTGTCCTTCAGCAGCACGATAAATTCCTCACCGCCCCAACGGCAGACGATGTCGGAATGCCGCAGGCAACTCTGCAGGTCCCGGGCGAAACCGATCAGCACTTGATCGCCGGCCATGTGCCCGTACGTGTCGTTCAAGGCCTTGAAGTGGTCCAGATCCAGCAACAGCGCCGTCAGCGGTTTCGGCTCGCGATGGGCCTCAGTTAAAGCTTGCGCGGCCAGCAGGTCGAAGCCACGGCGGTTGGGCAGTTCGGTGAGGCTGTCGAGGGTGGCCTGGGCGTGGATCTTTTCCTGATAGCGGCGGATCAAGCGGTTGACCAGCGCCAGCACGATCAGCGTCACCAGCAGACAGATGAACAGGTTGAGGTACAGCGACTGGCGGATTTCACTCAGCGCGCCGTCTTCGCGTTTGTCGACGAACAGGTACCAGTTCAATTCCGGAATAAACCGCACGTTGAGGAAATGTCCCTGGCCGTGGGTGGAATATTCGTAGCTGCCGCTATGGGGTTTGGGCAATTGGCTGACCAGGCTTTTCATGCTGTCGAGGTCGTTCAGGCTTTTCCCGACCTGGGCACCTTCCGGTCCACCCTCGGCGCCGGTCAGTACCAGTCGGCCGAAGGTGTCGACGAAGTACACACTGCGTTGATAGCGCTGTTGATACTTGTCGATCAGCTTGATCACCGCGTCTACCGTGAGCCCCACGCCAGCGGCGCCGATGAAGCGATTGTCGTAGTCGTAGACCTTGTAGTTGATGAAGAAGGTCATGTTGTCTTTGTTGGCCAGGTCCGGGTCGACGTTGATTTCGTACGGATCCTTCATGTCGCGCACGCGGAAGTACCAGGCGTCGCGCGGTTCGTCGATTTTCACCTGCTTGAGCACGCCCTTGGCGTGGTAATAGGTGTGGGTGCTGTTGGAGACGAAAAACGCGGTGTAGGCGCCGTAGTGGGTCATGACCTCGTCGAGGTAGCGGGTCATCTGGTCGCTGTCTTTTTCGCCGTTCACCACCCAGTCGCGCATGAAGGTATCGCGCGACATCATCGAGGAAATCAGGATCGGTCTGACCAGGTCTTTCTGGATTTCCGAGTACACCGTGTCGGAGGTCAGCGGCAGTTCGGTGTTGACGATGTTGTCGCGGATCGACGCCCGCGAGGCGTAGTAGCTGAGCAGCGAGGTGGCGAGAAAACCTGCGCCGAGCAGGGCGACCAGGGTCAGGACCAGCGAACGTTGGGAGTGAAACGCAGATCTGAGCGGCATTGGCAATTCCGTTGACAGTGACCCGATGGGCAGCATTCTAGTGGCACGGCGGGGAAAAGACTGCGGGATTTGTGCCTGAAATGCGGGGGGATCAGCCGGGCAGGGGTGTCTGGAGAATGGCTTGCTCATCCAGCCCCCTCCCGGAAGGAGAGGGGGCCGGTGTTTGGATCAGCCTCTGGTTTGCAGATACGCTCGCCACCCACCCAAATGGCTGATATCGATTGCACCTTCCAGGCCGTAAGGTTCGCAGATGAATCCGCTTTCCCATCGGCCATCCGCCAACTGCACCTTGCCCAGGCCCAGCGGCGCCGGGATGCCGGTCAGGAACGAGCCCAGTTCGCTGCTCGGCAACTCCCAGACTTCCACCGCAATCGCCACGCCACCCTCCGCCACGCGCAGCATCCCCGGGCGCAACGGCGGGCCGCCGGCCAGCGCATAGAGTTTGTAGTCCTTCGAGCTGTGGGTGGCTTCGATCAGGCGTGCGCCGCGCTGGCGCAGTTGCCAGTTCAGTGCCAGACCGTCCAGGTGCGCACCGCAGACCACCAGCCGTGCACGGTCATGGCGCGCCGGGTTGTCCGGCGTCGGCAGCGCGGGATCCTGCTGGCGCTGCAAGGCATCGGCTACACCCAGCAAGTACTGGTCGGTGAACGCCCGACCGAACAGCGTCACACCCCACGGCAGCCCGTTGGCCATGAAGCCGGCGGGCACGGCGACGGCGGCGTAATCGAGCAGGTTCATGAAGTTGGTGTAGTAGCCCAGTTCGGAATTGCGCAGCACCGGTTCCGCGTCGAGTTCCGCCAGCGTCACCGGACGACCGATGGTGGGTGTGAGCACGCAGTCGAGTCCTTCCAGTGCTTTATCGCAAACGGCTTTCAGCGCTTGCAGGCGATATTGCGCGCGGAACGTCTGCACGCCGCTGACGGCCGGTGCTTTGGCCAGCACCGCGCGGATCACCGGCAGCACCGCTGCGGGATTTTTTTCCATCAACTCGCCGGCCACGCTGTAGCGCTCGGCCACCCACGGCCCTTCATAGAGCAGCCGCGCCGCTTCGAGGAACGGCGACAGGTCCAGTTCGACCGCTTCACCGCCCAGAGCTTTCAGACGGTCGATGGCATCGCCGAACAGCCGCGGGCCTTCCTCACAGCCGAAAAACGCCAGGTCTTGCGCACGCGGTACACCGAAGCGGAACGGCCGTGGCACGCCGAACGCGGAACCGTCATTCCAAGACGGATTGCAGCGGCTGTACTCGTCCCGTGGATCGAGACGTGCGGTCAGTGCCAGCAGTTGGCTGGCTTCCCGGGCCGTTGCGGTGAACGTGGTGACGCAGTCCAGCGTGCGACAGGCCGGCAGCACGCCGGCGGTGGAAATCAGGCCTTTGCTGGCCTTCAGTCCCACCAGATTGTTCAACGCCGCCGGCACCCGGCCGGAGCCGGCGGTGTCGGTGCCCAACGCGAAACTGGCGACACCGAGCGCCACGGCCAGCGACGAACCGGCACTCGAACCGCCCGATGGATATTCCGGCAATACGCTGTTCGGGCAGGCGCCGTAAGGCGAACGACTGCCGTTGAGGCCGGTGGCGAACTGGTCGAGGTTGGTCTTGCCCAGTGGAACCGCCCCCAGCGCCAGCAGTTGCTCGACGATGGTCGCCGAACGCTCAGGCACATAGGCGAACGCCGGGCACGCGGCGGTGGTGGGAATGCCGGCGAGGTCAATGTTGTCCTTGATCGCGAATGGCACGCCATACAACGGCAGGCTGTCGAGATCGCGACCGTCGAGGGCGGCCAGATACGGTTCCAGTTCTTCGACGCTGAGCAGGTGAATGAACAGGTGATAGTCCGGGTTCAGCGCCGCCGCTTTGTCCCGTAGCGCCAGCAGCAGTTGCCGGGGTGTAGTGTCACCATTGCGGTAGGCCTGGCGCAGGGCATCGAGTTGCAGATTCATGGGTTGATCCTTTGGCAAATGGTTTCAGTCGAGTTCCAGCACCACGACCCGTTGTCCGGCACGCACCGCCGATCCCGGCTGTACGCGAATGTCCTGCACCACCCCGGCCATGGGCGCAAGCACCGGGATTTCCATCTTCATCGACTCCAGAATCACCAGCACATCGCCGGCCGCCACGCGGCTGCCGACCTCGACCTGCACCTGCCAGAGGTTGCCGGCGATGTGGCTGTCGATGCTTTGTTGGCCGCTGGTCAGCGGTGTGTCTTCGCTGCTGTCCGGCACGGCTTCTTCGCTGTCGAAGTGCGCCTGGCCGCTGGCAATCCAGCGTTCGCGCTCAGCCTGGAAGGCACCCTGTTGCTGCGCCCGGAACGCGCTGATGCTTTCGGCTTCGCGTTGCAGAAAGGCCTGGTAGTCGGCGAGGTTGAGCTGGCTATGTTCGATGTCGAGATCGAAACGCCCGAGGGGAAAGTCGCGGCGGATGCGCAGCAGTTCGTCGGCGCTGACCGGGTAGAAACGGATCTGATCGAAAAACCGCAGCAGCCAGGGTTTGCCGTCAAACGCGGCGACCTCGCGATAGCGGTTCCACATCTGCAAGGTGCGCCCGACAAACTGGTAACCGCCGGGGCCTTCCATGCCGTAGACGCACAGGTAAGCGCCACCGATGCCCACCGAGTTCTCGGCGGTCCAGGTGCGCGCCGGGTTGTACTTGGTGGTCACTAGCCGATGGCGCGGATCGAGCGGGGTGGCGACCGGTGCGCCGAGATACACATCACCGAGGCCCATCACCAGATAACTCGCGTCGAACACCGTGCGCTGCACCTCGTCGAGGTTCGGCAGGTCGTTGATGCGGCGGATGAACTCCAGGTTGCTCGGGCACCACGGCGCGTCCTTGCGCACGGTGGTCATGTATTTCTCGATGGCCAACCGGCAGGCTGGATCGTCCCAGGACAGCGGCAGATGAACAATGCGCGACGGCACTTGCAAGTCCTGGGCGGCGCACACCGCATCCCATTCTCCGGCGACGATCCCGAGCAGATCGGCCAGCGGCAGTTGTTCGGGCTGGTAGTGGATCTGCAGCGAACGAATGCCCGGTGTCAGGTCGATCACGCCGTGCAGGTTTTTGCTTTCCAGCGACTGCATCAGGGCATGGGCGCGAAAGCGCAGGACGAGGTCCAGTTCCGGCGCGCCGATTTCCAGCAGCAGATGGGTATCGCCGGACAGCCGCCCGACCAGCCGCTTGTCGCCCTGACCCAACTCCAGAACCACAGGTGAAACCAGACCCGGTGGGAGCTGGCTTGCCAGCGATGAAGTCGATGCGCTGTCTGCTCGGGTCCCATCGCCGGTCTCCCATTTCCGGGCGAGATCGCGGGCAGTCTTGAGATCGATCGGCTCAAACTGCACCTTGTCCCCGGCCTTCAGTTGCCCGAGCTGCCAGAGATCCGCCTCGATCACCGTCACCGGGCACACGAAACCGCCAAGGCTCGGGCCGTCCGGGCCGAGGATCACCGGCATGTCGCCGGTGAAGTCCACCGCACCGATGGCGTAGGGGTTGTCGTGAATGTTCGATGGATGCAGCCCGGCCTCGCCGCCGTCGGCGCGCACCCATTCGGGCTTTGGTCCGATCAGGCGCACGCCGGTACGGCTGGAGTTGAAATGCACTTCCCACTTCGTGGCGAAGAACGTGTCGATGTAGTGTTCAGTGAAATATTCCGGCGCACCGTGGGGACCGTAGATCACCCGGATCCGGCGCACGGCGGGCAGTTCGCTGACGTGATGCGACGCCAGAGTCTGACCGGCGCTGCGGTCGCTCAGTGGGGCCAGGTGCAACACGTCCCCGGCGCGTAGAGCCCGCCCGCCATGACCGCCGAACTGACCGAGGGTGAAGGTGCTTTTGCTGCCCAGATAGTCCGGCACCTGCAAGCCGCCCCGCAGGCACAGGTAGCTGCGGGCGCCAGCGTCGAGCAAACCGCCGAGATGTAACTGGCTGCCTGCTTCAATCAACAGCGCGGTGTTCATCGGCACGGCTTCGCCGTCGAGTGTCAGCGTCAACGGTGCCCCGGTCACCGCCACCACCGCGTCGCAATTGAAGCGCAGCAGCGGCCCGTTCATGGTGATTTCCAGTGCCGCCGCGCCTTCGTCATTGCCCAGCAAGCGATTGCCCAGACGCAACGCGCGGCTGTCCATCGGCCCCGAGGGTGGCACGCCGACCGCCCAGTAGCCGAGACGACCGGGGTAGTCCTGGACGCTGGTCTGGGTGCCGGCGCTCAGCACTTCAAACGTGTTGGCGCGATACACCAGGCCTTCCAGGCAACGGGTCCACGGCTGGCCACTGGCGAACGGCGTATCGAGCAGAATCTGCCGCAAGTAGTCGCGGTTGGTTTCCACGCCATACAGCAGGCTGTTGCCGAGGACCTGGTGCAGATCGGCGCGGGCCTGTTCACGGCTTGACGCCCAACTGATGACTTTGGCGATCATCGGATCGAAGTAGGGCGGGATCTCGCAACCGGCCTCGACCCAGGTGTCGATGCGCAGCTGCTGGCCATCGGCGACGGGGAAATCGACCGCCGTCAGCAAGCCGGGGCTGGGTTGGAAATCGCGCCCCGGATCCTCGGCATACAGCCGCGCCTGAATTGCGTGCCCCTGCGGTTGCAGGCCTGCGAACAGCTCGGCCAGCGGCGGCAGGTCACCGGCTGCCAACTCGACCATCCAGCGCACCAGATCGACGCCCCACACCTGTTCGGTGACGCCGTGTTCGACCTGCAGCCGGGTGTTCACTTCCAGAAAATAGAAGCGCTGCGCATCGCTGTCGAAGACGAATTCGACGGTGCCGGCGCTTTGGTAATTCACCGCTTTGGCCAGTTTGATCGCCGCCGCGCACAGCGCATCGGCCATGCCATCGGGCAGGTTCGGCGCCGGGGTTTCCTCGAGGACTTTCTGATTGCGCCGCTGCACCGAGCAGTCGCGCACGCCGAGGGCGATCACTGCGCCGTGGCCGTCGCCGAATACTTGCACTTCCAGATGCCGTGCACGTTCGATGTATTTCTCGATGAACACCCCGGCGTCGCTGAAATTGTTCTGGCCCAGGCGTTTTACCGCTTCGAACGATTCGCTCAATTCGCTGGCGTTGCGGCACACGCGCATGCCAATGCCGCCACCACCGGCGGTGCTTTTGAGCATCACCGGATAACCGACCTGTGCCCCGGCAATCAGTGCGGCGTCGAGGCTGTCGAGCAGTTCGGTGCCTTCGAGCATCGGCACGCCATGCTGTTTGGCCAGGGCCCGTGCGGTGTGCTTGAGGCCGAATACCCGCAGTTGTTCCGGGGTCGGGCCGATGAAGGTAATGCCTTGGTTTGCGCAGGCTTCGGCGAACGCCGCGTTTTCCGAGAGAAAGCCGTAGCCCGGATGGATCGCGGTGGCGCCAGTGGCTTTGGCGATGGCGAGAATCTTGTCCACGGCCAGATAGGTGCCGGCCGCTGCGCCGTCGCCGAGGCTGTGGGCTTCGTCCGCTTGCAGGATGTGCAGGCTGGCGGCGTCGGCTTCGGAGTACACCGCGACGCCTTCGACGTGCAGTTCGCGCAAGGTGCGCAGAATGCGGCAGGCAATCGCGCCACGGTTGGCAATCAGGACTTTTTCGAACATGGAGAAACCCCCGGAGTCCGCGCAGGGTGCGGGCTCGACTGGGAGGCGGGCCGTCCCGCCGTTTTTGTTCAGGCGCCAGGGTCGTCCCCGACGGCAAAATCACTTCACTTTTTCAGGCACTGGCCTGAGCGCGCCTGGCACAGGGCAAACAACCAACGACGCAGACGGACGAATGTCAGTTCCATACCAATAGCTCCGCCGGTGTCGGGTTGTAGGCGTTGCACGGGTTGTTCAGTTGCGGGCAGTTGGAGATCAGCACGATCACGTCCATCTCGGCGCGCAGGTCGACGTACTTGCCCGGTGCGGAAATGCCGTCCTCGAAGGTCAGGCCGCCGTCGGCGGTCACGGGCACGTTCATGAAGAAATTGATGTTCGGCCCGATGTCACCTTTGCCCAGCCGACCGTCATGGGCGCAGGCACGCAGGTAGTTGTCGCGGCAGCTGTGCATGTAGCGTTTTTCCAGGGCGTAGCGCACGGTGTTGCTCTCTTGCGCGCAGGCGCCGCCGAGGGTGTCGTGGCGGCCACAGGTGTCGGCGATGATGGTCAACATCGGTTTGCCGAGATTGGAATACAGCACGCTGCCGGTGCTCAGGTAGACGTTGTTTTGTCGGCGCAATGTGCGTTGCACGTCGTAGCGCTCACGGGGATTGGCGAGGCTGTAGAACAGCGTATCGACCGCCTGGTTGCCCTCAAGGTCGAGAATGCGCAGGGTCTGGCCGGCCTTGACCTCCATCAGCCAGGGTTCGCCGGCGGGAATGGTGGCGCGGTACACCGCCGCGTCGGGTTGTTTTTGCGAAGTGGCGACAGCAACTGACATGGCGATGATCCTCAGGCGAACAAACGGTCGGTGTTGATAAAGCCGCGCTCATTCTCCGGGCGCGAGGTACGGCAGTGTTCGGCGACGCTGGCGTCGGCGTTCATCCAGCTCAGCTTCAGCGGTTTGGGCGCGTATTGCGGCGACGGATCCAGCGGATGTTGCAGGGCGGTGAGCACGACCAGGGTGTCCATCGGTGCATACAGTTCGATGTAGTCACCGGCCTGCGAATGGCCCTCGACGAAGTGCAAGCGTCCGTCGTCGTCGACGTTGACCCGGCTGAACAGGTTGAGGGTCATCAGCAGGTCGGACAGGCCCAGCCCCCACTTGCCCAGTTCCACCAGCAGGTTGTCGGTGCCATTTCGAAAGAAGCCGTTGCGCAGTTCCTGATAGCGGCCCCGGCCGTATTTTTCTGCGACCTCCTCGGCGCACAGCACGCCGCCCAGGCTGTCGCTCCAGCCGCAGGTGTCGGCAGTGATCGCCGCCAGCACGCGGCCCATGTCCGAGTACAGGCAGTGACCAACGGTCAGCTTGGCGGTGTGTTGGCATTTGAGGCTGTCGGGCAGGTTCAGGCGCTCGGTTTTCTCGTTGGCGTTGAGCAGGGTCAGGCTGACGTTGGCGCCGCCACGCAGGTCGGTCAGGCGCAGCAACTGGCCGCGTTTCAGGACGAAGGAGCGGTGGCCGCCGCCGGGCAGGGTTTCTTCGGCGAAGGGGGGAAACAGTTGGGTCGAATCAGTCATGGGAGCAGTCCTCTCAGGCAATGCGAAGCGTGCCGGCCAGCGCGGCGGGCAGGGCGTCGACGGCGGCGCGTTGGGCGCGACGGTCGCTGTTCAAAGGGATGTCGTAGGTGATGCGGGCGCCATAGGCGCCGGGGGCGTGCGGATCGAGGCGCACCTTGTCGAACACCAGCAAACGGGTGCCGAGGCTGAAACCTTCGGACAGGTCGTGGGTGACCATGAACACGGTCAGTTGCGTCTCGCGCCACAGCTCCAGCAGCAGGGCGTGCATGTCCTTGCGGATGCCCGGATCGAGCGCGCCGAACGGTTCGTCCAGCAGCAACACCCGCGGCTTCATGATCAACGCCTGGGCGATCGCCAGCCGCTGTTGCATGCCGCCGGACAGTTGCGCGGGGTACTTGTCCAGCGCATGGCCGAGGCCGACTTTGTGCAGCAGCGCCGAGGCCTGTTCGCGGGCGTCCCGTTTGGCGCTGCCGAACAGACGCCCGAGCAGTGGCGCACGCGGCAGCTCCAGGCCGATCGCAACGTTGTCCAGCACGCTCAGGTGCGGGAATACCGAGTAGCGCTGGAACACCACGCCACGGCTGGCATCCGGTTCGCGGGCCAGTGGCTGGCCGTCGAGCAGAATCTCGCCGCGACTGGCGGTTTCCTGACCGAGCAGCAGGCGCAGGAAGGTCGATTTACCGCAGCCCGAAGCACCGACCAGCGTGCAGAACTCGCCCTCGTTGACGTTGAGGTTCAAGCCTTCGAGCACCACTTGGTCGGCGTATTGCTGCCAGACGTTTTTCACCGTGATGAAGCTCATTTGGCGGCCCCCTCATACCAGGGGAATGCCCGACGGGTCAGGTATTTGAGGCCCCAATCCATCAGCCAGGCGAGCAGGGTGATCCACACCACGTACGGCAGGATCACGTCCATCGCCAGGTAGCGGCGCACGAGGAAAATCCGGTAGCCCAGACCGTCGGTGGACGCGATGGCTTCGGCGGCAATCAGGAACAGCCACGCCGAGCCGAGCATCAGCCGCAGTGAAATCAGCAGGCGCGGCAACAGTTGTGGCAGCACCACACGCAGCATCAGGGTCCAGGTCGAGGCGCCGAGGGTCTGCGCCTTGATCAGCAGTTCGACCGGAATGTCCCGCGCGCGCTGTTCCAGATCTCGGGCGAGGGCCGGGGTGATGCCGATCACGATCAGCATCACCTTCGACAACTCGCCGAGGCCGAAAACAATGAACAGGATCGGCAGGATCGCCAGCGGCGGCACCATCGACAGCACCGTCAGCAGTGGCGACAACGGTGCGCCGAACAGCGGCAGGGTGCCGGCGGCCATGCCCAGGCACAACCCGGCCAGTGCGGCGATACCGAGACCGACAGCCAGGCGTTGCAGGCTCGACGCGGTGTCCTGCCATAACAGGTATTCACCGGTGCGGCGGTCGGCGTTGAAGGCCAGGCGTTTCACCGCGTCGGTCATCTGCACCGCGCTGGGCAGCAGTTTGTCGTTGGGATTGTCCGCCAGACGCTCGGCCGAGCCCATGAAATAGGCGAACAGCACCAGAGCGAACGGCAGGATCACCAGCAACAGGCGACTCGGACGATCCGGGTGGCGATTGATCAGGCGCATGGCCAAATCCTCCGTGGCTTACAGCTTGGCGTCGGCAGCCATCTGCACGTAGGTCGGATCGAAACGCAGCTTGAGATTGCCGGTGTCGCCGCTGGTCACGCCGTTGGCGAACGCCATGCCGACCGCGCTGGTGTCTTTCGCGCCTTCGCCGAGCAAACCGTGCTGGAACGAAAACTCGGCGACCCGGCGCATGGTTTCCGGCAGTTGTTTACTGGTGGCGAACGCCAGGGCTTCTTTTGGCGTGGCGAACAGTCTGGTGGTGTCCAGTTGCGCCTGGAATCCGGCCAGATCGGTGCCCGAGGCTTTGGCCATGTGCTCCAGCGCGGCTTTGCTCGCCGCGTTTTTCGCGTTCATCAACTCGACCACTTCGAACCACGCGCCGGTCAGCGCCTTGCCCAGGGCCGGGTTGTCTTTGAGGGTGGCGCTGTTGACCACCATCATGTCCATGATTTCGCCGGGGATCTGGCTGGAATTGAAGACTTCGGTCACACCGGGTTTGGCCTTGATGTCCGAAAGCATCGGGTTCCAGGTGGTGACGGCGTTGACCTGCTCGGTGTTGAAGGCGGCGGAGATGTCGGCATCAGAGGTGTTGACCACTTTCAGGTCTTTCTCGGTGAGATCCACCGAGTCCAGTGCGCGGGCCAACAGGTAATGGGAAACCGACAGCTCGACCAGATTGACGTCCATGCCCTTGAGGTCGGCGACTTTCTTGCCTTCGCCCTTGAGGACGATGCCGTCGTTGCCGTTGGAGAAATCGCTGACGATCAGCGCGGTGCTGTCGACGCCACCGGCGGCCGGAATGGTGAGGGCATCCATGTTGGTCATGGTGCAGCCGTCGAACTGGCCGGCGGTGTATTGGTTGATCGACTCGACGTAATCGTTGAGTTGCACGACATCAATCTTGATCCCGTACTTTTTCGCCCATTTATCGACGATGCCCTGGCTGCCGGCGTATTCCCATGGCATCCAGCCAGCGTAAATCGTCCAGCAGACGCTGAAGTGGTCTTTCTGCGCGGCGGGGGATTGAGTGCTGATGAGCGCGGTGAACGCGGCGGCGAGCAGGGCAGGCAAACGTAGTCGTGACATAGCGGCTTCTCCAGTTGATCGAGGGCGGACAGGAAGGCAACGCGGCACCGCGAACGGTGGCTTGTCTCCCGGGCTTTTGTCCCGCCGTGTAACCTCAACTGGAGGTCGCCAACTCTCGGACCAGCCACTCGCAGATGCGAGCCGGAACCCTAGTCAGCCATTGCAAATTGTGGTGCCGCGAACCTGTGATGACTCCTGCACGGGTTTGTTAAAGCGAGAGGCGTGCCAAGTCGGGTCGGGCGCTCTGCTACGGGCTTTCGTGACGTTGCGGCGGACGGCGAACGCCTGTGGGCGCTTTGTGTTGGTGCGCGGTTGCACCGTCATGCAGCGTCCGCTGCCGCTGATCCGATGCCCGTAAGGGTTGGGCACTCGTTGCCGGTCCGCCAGTCAAATCTGGTGTCAGCCGGTCTGTGCCGACTGCTGTCACAGGTCTTTCAGGAGGCCGCCATGCTGCTCAAGAAAATACTGCGTCGAGCACTGTTCGCTGCGGTGTTCGGTCTGGGGCTGTCCGGTTGTTACTACTACGCCGGCGGCTACGATGTTTACTCCACGCCCTATTACTATCCCGGCTATTACTCGCCCTATTACTACGGTGGTTATTACGGTCCGCGTTACTACGGTGCCGCCCGCTATTACTACGGCGGCCATGGCTATCGCGGTGGTTACGGACGGGGTTATCACGGCGGCGGATACCATGGCCGGCACCATTAATCAGCGGCTGAATGACGGCGTTTTCGCATGAACAAGGTTTCATGAATCACTTATTTCAAGTTGTTGCAGAAACGCACCGGATGCCGAAAACGCTGTCAGATATCTCGTCAGTCGCCGAATGAAAGACTGACGCCTGCCAGCGTCGCTGGTGTGGCTACCCGCGGTCCAGGAGGCCGCCATGTATCGCCGAATTCTTCTGTTTACCGTGATGCTTTTTTCCCTTGGCGGATGCGTCCCTTATTCCTACGGAGATGGCTACTACAGCTCAGAGGTCTACACATCGCAGGCACCTTCGTATTACAGCGGTGGCACTTATTACACCGGCGGCAGCACGTATTATTCGGCGCCGCGCTACTACCAGCCAGCACCGCGCTATTACCAACCGGCTCCACGCTACTACTCGGCGCCTCGTTACTACCAACCGGCCCCGCGCTATCACGAGAACCGTCGCTGGCACGGTCATGATCGCGGACGCTGGGATGACCATCGTCGCGGTGGCTGGGATGACCGCCGGGGTCGTGGCCACTACGACCGTCACAGTGGACGTGGCGACTACAACCGACACGGCAACCGCTGGTAACCCCCCGCAAAAAAGCGGCGCATTGAGCGCCGCTTTTTTTGTGCCTGTTTTTTATGTTGGTGTGAATTGCACCATCTCCTAGGAGGTTCTCGGAACCCTCCTACAGTTTTATTTCTGACCATTTGTTAGCGTTTGTATGCACATGTTGACGTTGAAAAACTTCAATTTCATGGAGGTGTATAAGCGCGGGTTATTGCTCAGATATGAATCTTCTTATCATTCATCAGAATTTTCCCGGTCAGTTTCGTCATGTGGCGTTGGAAGCATTGCGCAGGCGTCTTGGCGTCATTGCAATTGGACGCGATACAGCGCCAGGTATTGCCGGGGTAAAGTTATTTCGATATCGACCCTCAAGGAAGATGATTAATGGCGTTCATAACTATTTGTACAGATACGAAGAGGCTGTTTCGGACGGGCAACAAGTTCAACGAATATTGAAGAGGATCAGTCAGGCAGGCTTTCGGCCTGACGTAGTTCTCGCTCATCCTGGGTGGGGTGAATCGCTATTCGTCATAGATGTGTATCCCGATGTACCTCTGGTTCATTTCTGTGAGTACTATTACCGAGCGCACGGGGCCGACTCTGGTTTTGATCCTGAATTTTCCAGTGCGATGGACGCGACTTCAAGGCTTAGAGTCTTGAACTCGATGCATCTCCTGAATGTTGAACAGTGTGATGCCGGGATTGCACCTACACAATGGCAGCGCGGTCTTTTTCCTAAAACATATCAGTCTAAAATTCGTGTCATTCACGAAGGCATTGTTCAATTTGCCGAATCAGAAAAGGTCGAGTCTGTAACGCTGCCGAGTGGGCGCGTGATAAGAGCAGGTCAGCCTATTGTGACTTATGTCGCCAGAAACCTCGAACCTTACCGAGGCTTTCATAGTTTTATGAGATCCATTCCCTATGTTCAGGAAAAGTGCCCGAGCGCGCAGGTCATTGTAGTGGGTGGGGATAATGTCAGTTATGGGCGGATGCCCATTGGATACCCGAACTGGCGAAGCAAGATGGTCGCGGAGGTGGATGTTGATATTTCCAATGTTCACTTCGTTGGGAAGTTACCTTATCAAACATACAGGTCGGTTCTGAGTCTTTCAAAGGCTCACGTGTATTTGACATATCCCTTTGTTTTGTCTTGGTCTCTGTTGGAAGCCATGGCATCTGGCTGTGTTGTCATAGGTTCAAATACCGCTCCCGTGCAGGAAGTTATCGAAGATGGAATCAGCGGGATACTTGTTGATTTTTTTGACGCTGAAGAAATCGCCACGGCAGTGTGCAGGGTTTTAACGTCTTTCGCTGGTTTTGAGTCTGTGAAGGATGCGGCGAGGTTGAAGGCAAGCGAATTCGATGTGGTTAAAGGAGTAAGCGGTTACTTTGGAGTGTTTAAGGAGTTGATGAGGTGAGTTGTTTCAAGTGATGTGATTGGTCATTTTAAAATGGAGATTTGAAATGCTTAAGATGTCTCGCAAGGAAGTTTTTCGCCAGTGCAGAAGGGGAATTAAATATGGAGTGTTACTAGCGATCTGTTATTGGGTCGTTGATTTCTGTATCCGATGGGAGGAGGCCGCAGAAGCGCGGGAGATTTATCAGAAGAAACAAGGGGCGTGCAGCAGGAAGCTGGCGGGTATGGAGCAGGTCCCGATACTTGGCGGCAGCCTGCTGGACCGGACAAAGATTCCCGGATTCCATTTTGGATCGACATTAAGGAGCGACGGTTCCTGTATTGCCGATCTTCTTTCAGGGTCATTCTGGTGGACGGGAAAAGAACTGTTTCCGGAATATGAAGCTCACGGGGTAGAACCACCCATTAGTTGGACGTATTACAATGTTTCCGCCAGACTTTACACCAGAAGGGATACCACGGAGCCGCATAATATGGGCGGACGGCATGTGGATTGGCCGGATGATCTGGTTGTAAAACTGAAGAACTATCCAGGCCTTGAACTTTGGCTTACCGCGCCACCACCCAGTATCAAAAATGAATTCTCTGTTGTAACTTTTGTTATGCAGGACTGGCGCCGGCGTGATGGAACGCCACGGAGGATAAATTGTAATGGTTTGAATTCGCCAGAATCTAAAGCTTCGGCCAGTGGTTTGAGTAAAGCATATCTTTTGAAAATGAATAAGGAGCAGTTGGAGAATTTGGAGTTTGGGAGTTTACGTACGTATTGTACGGTCGAGTTGCACCATTTCGACTTTGCAGGTGGGGATGCTCGCATACATTTGGGTACCGAGGGCTTGCGGGGTGCTCCAGAAGCGCTTAAGGCTGTCAGCGACTATCTTTCACATTCAATTATTACAGGGAAGTGAATATGAGCTATATATTCAGTGATTTGGAAAAGTCGGAAATTTTGCAGGCTGCAAATATTTGTGAGGGAATGAAATTCAATGTCGAGGAGGAAAAGTATATTGCGATGGCAGTGGAGGGGCGAAGCTGTGCTGTACTTTACCGCACATTGTCAAATATCCTGGATGAAAAAATTTTAGACGGTTCTGCGTTCGACGAGAACGTAATGGGCATTTTTAAAGATGCCAAACTCTGGCTCGATGTAGCAATTGATGCAAATGGCGGGGTGGGCGCTTACTCTGCGTTGATCCGAGCCTACACCATCCGGCAGGGGGAGTTGAGGCTAAATAAAAAGTTTAGCGATTTCAAGATGCAAGAGTCATCTAATCAGGTGGCTGTCAATTTCATGAATACGCTGATAAAAGGCTCCGTTGAACATGATTTGGCTCCATGGACTGTGCCCTCCATAAGCCAAATTGCAGAAATCGATGCGAGCGCGATTGGTGAAGTACTATTTCGTGATGATATTGGCAACGTTGATACAGCGACCCGTCATAACGCCGGATGGTCTGGAACAATCGGCTTCAGCCTGTTGGGTGGAGAAAAACCATATGAAACTTGGAGGTTGATCTCCGCCGGTGATCCGGACTCCCACATCAAAGGTAATCATGATCTTGCTAAGTTCAATAGGCTGGACGATCTAAAGAATATTCTGTTTGCCGTGGACTCATACAGTGTTGCATTGCAGGCAGTGATTAAAAACTTCGGGTCGAATCTGGTTGAAAGCCTGTTTTCAGTCCTGCCCGAACAGATAAACATCGCTCTTGCCAGTGGCAGCATCAATCCGCTGATTCAGCATGTGGTGAAAGGTACGCCCATCTCACCTATTGTCAGCCTGATATTGCGATATAACCTGAATGATTTCTTTGACATGCTCAGGCGAACCTACGACGGAAGCTCGGCCGCCACGCCTACCACCGATGAAACCTTCGCCTCCAACGCCTACACCTTTTTCTCCGCACTTTCTCCGTCTCAATCGCAAAGCATCGTTACCAGTACCATTGGCGAGTATGGCAGTGCCAAGGACTGGGCAACGTTGGCCAGTCAGGCAACGCCCATCGGCGCCGCGTTACGCAATTCCCTCAAGCAACTAAGCGAAATCGTGATTGAGCGGGCCGACGGTTTTTCCGGACGCGAACTGGAGCTTTACGATCCCGAAACGGGCGAGGGCTTCATTACTGAGCAGTGGCTTGCCGATCGCTCTGAAATGCTGGCCCGGCTGATTTCCCGAACCAATGGATCGTTCGGTCGAAATACTGTCCAGACCTTTTCCTATTTGGATTTGGCTTCGGGCAAACAGGCCCCGATGACCACAGGCGTCTCAAACCCTCTGGTCATGTTTGGTGATGATGGCGGACGATCATTTGGTGGCGGAACGAATACCGATCATCTTTACGGCGGTGGCGGCAACGATTCAATCAGCGGACTGTCCGGTAATGATTTTATCCAGGGGGCTCGCGGTAACGACCTTTTGAGTGGAGGCGATGGGAATGACGCGTTGCACGGGATGGTTGGTGATGATGTTTTGGTGGGTGGAAAGGGCAACGACTCTCTGATTGGAGGGGCGGGTAACGATCGGTATGAGTTCTCCAGCGGAGATGGAATAGACGAGATTATCGAGGCGGACATTGATGGCGCGTTGCTGATAAATGGAGTTGCTATCCCGCCTCTCGAACGCAGTGCTCCGCTCAGCAATATCTGGTTTACGAAGGATCGAGCCATTACCTTGACGCTCATTGAAGATCTGGCTGAAACCACGCTGAACATTAAATACGGACTGAGTGATCTCATCGTCATAAAGAACTTTAAGCCGGGGATGCTCGGCATTGATCTTCCTGATTACCAGGACCAGGCGTTCCCCGCTCCCGATCTGGTCCTTCAAGGCGACTGGAAAGTCAAAGATTCCGACCCGGATGTTCGTGGGGATCAGCCTTCCTATGATGAGTTGGGCAACGCCTTGCTTTTGCCTAATGTTAAACAGAGGAACAAAGCCGACCTGCTCTACGGATCACCGAAAGATGACCTCATCGTTGGTCTTGGCGGGTCTGATCGATTGTTCGGCAAAGAAGGCAACGATCGTTTATTCGGCGACAAGCAGTCGTCTCTTGAAAAAGCCTTTGCCGATGCAACAAAAGGAAAGGCCAGCCGTGGCGACTGGCTGGATGGTGGGCAGGGTGATGACCTGCTTGTCGGCACTGCCTCGCGAGACGTGCTGCTCGGCGGCAACGGTCGAGACACGCTGATTGGAGGAGCAGGTGATGACAATTTGTCCGGTGATCAAACAACCGGAGCACATGAGCAAAATTGGACAATCAAGCGCATCGACGTTCCACTCAGTGATGGCGTCATCAGCATGCGTAGCGTCTTTGACAAATTTTCATTAAATAGTCCCACCGAGGGCAGTGACGACATCCTCTATGGGCAGGGTGGCCGAGATTTTATTATCGGTGGCTGGGGAGATGACCTGCTCGATGGCGGAAGTGACGACGACACGCTGTGCGGCGAAGAGGGTAATGACACGCTGGCTGGCGGGAGTGGCAATGACACATTGCTGGGAGACAACCTGGATTGGGGTGGCGGTCTCGACAGTCGCCATCATGGCAACGATTTGTTGGCGGGTGGCAGTGGCGATGACTCCCTTGCCGGAAACGGTGGTAGCGACGTGTTGTACGGCGGCAGCGGCAATGATGTGCTGAAAGGTGATGACGAGGTGCTGCGAGGCGTTTCGGGTGATGCCGTAGACTTTTTAGGAAGTGATTTTCTGGATGGCGGTGAGGGAAATGACACCCTTTGGGGCGGCGGTGCCGGTGATTCGCTTTTCGGTGGCAGCGGTAACGACGAATTGGTCGGTGATTACCATGAACACCCGATTCGTTATCACGGTGATGATTATCTCGATGGCGGTGCGGGTGACGACACACTCCGTGGGTTGGGTGGTTCCGACACACTGATAGGCGGATCAGGCGCCGACGCTCTGGATGGCGATGAGCCCAACTTGAAAGCGGGCGGAGCCAACGATGATCACATTCAAGGTAATTCAGGAAACGATACGCTCTGGGGAGGTTTGGGCGCCGATACGCTTTTGGGCGGTGCCGATGATGACTTTTTGGTGGGGGACTACGGGCAAACATCCGAAGCAGAACATGGCGCCGATTATCTTGACGGCGGCTCAGGCAACGACACTTTGCTGGGCGGTGGCGGAAACGACACACTGGTTGGCGGGGAGGG
The DNA here is from genome assembly GCF_046487845.1 of Pseudomonas sp. PHC1. Taxonomy (NCBI): domain Bacteria; kingdom Pseudomonadati; phylum Pseudomonadota; class Gammaproteobacteria; order Pseudomonadales; family Pseudomonadaceae; genus Pseudomonas; species Pseudomonas sp. PHC1. The sequence continues at coordinate 141,213 of NZ_JBJXHJ010000007.1, read as the reverse complement.
AGTCGATTATTTGCGTGGCGGCCCTGGCGATAACGTGTTTGAGGGTGGCGCCGGCAACGATTATCTGGAAGGGATGCAGGGCAACGATGTTTTCTACTTCGGTGTGGGCGATGGACTGGATGTTGTTACCGATACAGGTGGCAACAATGTCGTAAGTTTTGATGATGGATTTTCTGCGGAGAACTTGCAGGCCGAGATCGTCAATCTTGATGCGGGCATAGCGTTGCGGCTGTCGAATGGTACTGGTGACGCGCTTCTGATTCGTCACCATGAGAAGTGGGCAGGTTCGACGTTCAGGTTCAACGATGGCGTGATCCTGAATTTCCAGGATGTAATCAAATTAACGGTGCAACCGGTAGATGTAACGGATCCGTCCGCGACAATTGCTAGGGTGCCCAATGCCGGAAAAATGCAGGACATTGAGAGTGAGAGCGTAGCAGTCGTCCAGACACTGCCCGATGACTTAGCCGCTTCTACTGAGAGGCAAGGCAGTGAAACCAGTCGTCACATCGACTGGGATAGCCTTTTTCTTTTGGAACTGAAAGCAAAGCGCTCAGCGGACAGGCAGGCATCAGGATTTGCACTGAACGATCAGGGTGTTTGGGTTAGAAGTCATATTGCTACCGACGAAAGTGGCTATGCCATCAGCGCCGAACTGATCCATGAGGACGTTGAAGCCGGAGTCTTTTCCAATACACCTGAGTGGATGGGGGCGATTGCCGCAGACGCCGTGGTGAGTGAAAGGCAGTCAATTTCTGAATCGAAAACCACGTTCAAGTTTGTAAAAGCTGAAACTGCGCAATTACCGAAACAAAAGCCAAAATATTACCCGTCTGGCTCCAGTTATTCGGGGTTCTCGTTCAACGTGGGTGATGCTGTAGTCGAAGATATAGACCACTCGGGCGCCATTAAGGGGTGGTACGTGTACCCCGCTGGCAGTTTTGAAAATCATGAAACTGTTCGTAAAGCGTTTCGCTGGAGCTCTACTACCCAAACGATCAAGCATAAAGTTGTTCATGGTAATGACGCTGGCGGCAGGGTAAATCTCGAAGTGGGAAATCTCTTTCATGGCGGTGCAGGAGATGACTTGGTGGTTACCTATGCTGGTTCAGTGCTTGAGTACGGCGGGGTGAACGACAGGATCCCAGGCGCATTTTTATCGGCTGGCGCAGGCAACGACACACTGCTTGGCTCCGCGGGGGCCGATTATTTGATCAGTGGACCGGGAGAAGATTGGCTTTACGGTGAAAACGGCCCCGACACTTACATAGTTCAAGCGCAGGATGGTGCAACCACCATTATTGCGGACGTGCTTAACCCTGTTTTTTCGAGTCCTGAGGTTGGCGCTTCCGGGTGGAGTGAAGAGTTTGGGGCGCTTGATATTGATACAGTCGTTCTTCCGGAAGAGGCGAAACCAGATAAGTTGAAGCTAACCTGGGGCGCTGTGTTGGTTGAGACGGTAAATATCGAACTCTCACCCGCCCCACCACGTAGCGCTCATCGTCAACCGCCTCGGGCCCAGATGTTGTACACCACACTCGATATCGAATGGGGCGGAACTCAAAAAGTACGAATCGTTTTGCCCAATCCGGATGACATCGGTGGTTCCGGTATTGAACGGGTGAGGTTTTCTGACGGGTCGAGCATCAGTTTTAAAGATCTCGTTAGCCGATTAGGCATCGCCCCCGATACCTATCATCACGGCATCAACGTTCAGGACGCTACTCAGGTTAAGTCCTTTCGAGACAACCGTTTTCTCCCCCTCGTGGGCGGTCGTGGTAATGACACCCTCAGAGGCGCTGGTGAAATAAGAGGGATGCAAGGCGATGATCTGCTTTGCGGTGGCTCTGGCGATGATGTGCTTTACGGTGGGCAGGGCAATGACACTTTGTCCGGTGGCGGGGGTAATGATGTGTATAAATATGATGGTCTCGGACGAGATCTGGTAGTCAATGCCGGTGGCGGAACTGACGGTATAGACTTTTCAGAAGTCGGGCTGTCCATTGACCATCTAAAGTTCCACCGTGAACAGGATGATCTCGTCATCGTAGTCAGTTATGGCATGTCTCCAAAGATTCGTGTCTCCGAACACTTTTCAGGAGGCGATGCCGCTATCAGCTTCATCAGCGTTCAAGGAGAAGAGGGAGCTGTTGAAAATTACACGGCGAATCAACTCGCTGAGCTTTTGCACCCTCTACCTCCGTTGCGGGACGTAGAGGATATCTTGCCGAGAAATGATGAAGAGGCGTTGCGGGCAATGAAGGAAATAATCGCGTTTTACGAGTTGAATGTTTGATCGCAGATAGTTTTGCAACTGGCTCAAACTTCCCGCGACAGAGCTCAAGAGACTGCCATCGCGGGCAATTATCGGTTTTAGTATTGCGACAGATCCGCCAGCGGATGCCGCCCCTCCCAGACCTTGTGAAAATGCGCCTCGACCACCGCGTCCGGCACCCGGGCGATGTCCGGCCAGTGCCAGTGCGGTTTGTGATCCTTGTCGATCAGCCGCGCCCGGACCCCTTCGCTGAATTCCGGATGCCGGCAGCAATTGAGGCTCAGGGTGTATTCCATCTGAAAGACTTCGGCCAGCGACAAGTGGCGGGCGCGGATGATCTGTTCCCAGACCAGATGCGCAGTAAGCGGCGAACCTTCACTCATGGTTTTCGCGGCTCGGGCCATCAACAGGTCGCTGCTGTCGCGATGCAGGCTGATGGCTTTCCAGGCGCAGATCACGTCGCTGACATCCAGCCATTCATCGATCTGCTGCCGACGCGGCAGCCATTGCGCCTCAGGCATTTGCGCCACGGCTTCCTGCTGCAGCGCCTTGAGCAGGCTGTTGAGCTGCATGGCGGTCTGTTCCTGCCAGTTCAGCTGCAACAAACCGTCGATCAGTTCCTGCTGCTGTTCGTCGAGCAGGAAACGGTCGGCCAAGTCCAGATCGATCGCATCGCGACCGTTCATGTGTGCGCCGGTCAAGCCAAGGAACAAACCGAGCTTGCCCGGCAGCCGCGACAGAAACCAACTGGCGCCGACATCCGGGTACAGGCCAATGCTGATTTCCGGCATCGCCAGACGACTGCTCGGCGTGACGATCCGGATGCTCGCGCCTTGCAAGAGGCCCATGCCGCCGCCGAGTACATAACCATGGCCCCAGCAGATCAACGGTTTCGGGTAGGTGTGCAGGCTGTAATCCAGGCGATATTCCGCGTCGAAAAACTGCGCGGCCAGCGGCGGTACCTCACCGGGATGGGCCCGGCAGGCTTCCACCAGGCTGCGCACTTCGCCGCCAGCGCAGAAGGCTTTGGCGCCGTTGCCGCGCAGCAGCACGCAGACGATTTGCGGATCCTTGGCCCAGGCGTTCAGTTTGTCGCTCAGGGCGTGGATCATCGGCAGGGACAGCGCATTGAGCGACTTTTCGGCATCCAGCGTGGCTATGCCGATGCGCGCGCCGTCGGTGCCGGTGAGTTCTTCGAAGTGCAGATTCATCGTGACCTCGATCGGGAATTTGAACGATCAGTATGATCGCTGTGTGGGAAAGTGCCGGATCTGCGTCAGATCAATTGACAAGCGTGGTCGGCTTTCCTAGGGTTCGCCCCATTGTTTTTGCCGGGTATGACCATGACTGCTGACGACCGTATCAAACTCGAACCGAGCTGGAAGGAGGCACTGCGTGCCGAATTCGACCAGCCCTACATGGCAGAGTTGCGCACTTTTCTGCAGCAGGAGCGGGCGGCCGGCAAGGAAATCTATCCGCCGGGCCCGATGATCTTCAACGCGCTGAACTCGACGCCGCTGGACAAGGTGAAAGTGGTCATCCTCGGCCAGGATCCGTACCACGGCCCGGGCCAGGCCCACGGCTTGTGCTTCTCGGTGCAACCGGGCGTACCGGCGCCGCCCTCGCTGGTCAACATCTATAAAGAGTTGAAGCGCGACCTGAACATCGACATCCCCAACCACGGCTATCTGCAGAGCTGGGCCGACCAGGGCGTGCTGATGCTCAACACCACCATGACCGTCGAACGCGCCAACGCCAATGCGCACAAGGACAAGGGCTGGCAGTTCTTCACGGATCGGATCATTGAGGTGGTCAGCCAGAAACAACCGCATCTGGTGTTCATGCTCTGGGGCGCCCATGCGCAGAGCAAGCAGAAGCTGATCGATGCCACCAAGCATCTGGTGCTGACCTCGGTGCACCCGTCGCCGCTGTCGGCCTATCGCGGCTTCCTCGGTTGCGGGCACTTCAGCCGCACCAACAAATTCCTGGAGCAGAATGGCGAAGCGCCGATCGAGTGGCGCCTTCCGTCGGTGGTCTGACGTTCAGGGCTGGCGGTTAATCTGGTTCCCACGTCGAACCGTCTGCGTGGGAACGATCAATAACCGGCTCAGGCTTCGGGATTACGGTTCCAGTATTTGAACAACGGTTCCGCCAGAAACAACACGAACAGCAACCGCATCACCTGCATCGCGGTCACCAGCGGTACCGACAGTTGCAGGGTTTCTGCCGTCAGGCTCATCTCGGCAATCCCGCCGGGCATCATGCCCAGGGTCAGCGAGCGCAGGTCCAGATGGGTCAGCGCACTCAATCCCAACGCCGCCAGTGTCGCGATCAACATGGTCAGCGCCGTGCCGATCAACGTGCGCCCCATGAACGACGGGGCGCGGCGGAAGAACTGTCGGTTGAAGTGACAACCCAGCCCACTGCCGATCAACCACTGGCCGATCTGACTGCCGCCATTGGGCAAACTGATGTGCAGATCCCAGCCGATGCTCACCGCTGCGCTGACCAGCAGCGGGCCGAACAGCCAAGGGTTGGGTTGACGCAGGCGTTGCCAGAGCCAGGCGAGCAGGCCGCCCGCCGGAAAAAGAATCGCCAGCCAGCGCCAGTCGACGCTGCCGGCGTGTGAAATCGGGGTGCCGTCACCCAGCAGATACTTGAACGCCGCCGGTACACACAACACCACCACCAACACCCGCAGACTCTGCCCGGCCGCGACATGGCTGAGCAGCGCGCCGTTGCGGGCGCCGAGGTTGACCATCTCGCCGGAGCCGCCCGGCATGCTGGAGAAGAAAGCGGTGGCGCGATCTTCGCCGGTACGGCGCATCAGCCACACGCCGACTACCGCCGACAGGCTGGTGACCAGTGCGCCGAAGAAGATCAGGCCGAAATGACTCAGTACCTGCTCCATCACCAGTGGGGTGAAGTGCAGGCCGATACCGATGCCGACGATCCACTGGCCGCACTTGCGGCCGCCAGGGATTTCGGTCAATTGCCACGGGGTCAGGCAGCGCACCAGGATGATCGCCAGCAACGAGCCGACCATCCACGGCAGCGGCCAGCCGATCTGGCTGGCGATGTAACCGCCAAGCAGACCGACCAGCGGGGTTCCCCACCAGGTTTTGAGGGAGAACCGATCAGGCATCGGCAATGGCGCGTTGCGCGGCCGAGCGTTTGCGCCAGATGCGGATGATCGGCATCAGCAGCATGATCGCCGTCAGAATCCAGCAACCGAACGTGATCGGGCTCGACCAGAGGATTTCCAGGGCTCCGTTGGAGATCGACAGCGCCCGGCGCAGGTTCTGTTCCATCAGACCGCCGAGGATGAAGCCCAGCAGCAGTGGCGACAGCGGGAAGTCCAGCTTGCGCAGGATGTAACCGAAGATGCCGATGCCAATCATCAGGAACAGATCGAAGGTCGTCGCATGCACGGCATAAACGCCGATCCCGGTAATGATCGCAATGATCGGCACCAGCGCCCAGTTAGGCACGGCGAGGATGCGGGTGAAGAGGCGGATCATCGGGATGTTGAGGATCACCAGCATGACGTTGGCGATGAACAGCGAAGCGATCAGGCCCCAGACGATGTCGGGTTGTTGCTGGAACAGCAACGGCCCCGGCGTGATGTTGTACAGCGACAGGGCACCGATCATCACCGCTGTGGTACCCGAACCCGGAACGCCGAGGGTCAGCATCGGCACCAGTGCGCCGCACGCCGCTCCGCCGATAGCGGTTTCCGGTGCCGCCAGTCCACGGGCATCGCCCTGACCGAATTTACCGCTGGCACCGGCAATGCGCTTCTCGGTCATGTACGCCACGGCACTGGCGAGTGTCGCGCCGGCACCCGGCAACACGCCCATGATGAAACCGAGCACGCCACAACGGACGTTCACCACGAACACCGAAGCCGCTTCCTTGAAGTTGAACATCATCCGGCCGGTGGCTTTAACCACTTCCTGGCCGTGGTGGGTTTTCTCGAGCAGCAGGAGGATTTCGCTGATCGAGAACAGGCCCAGCACCAGCACCACAAACTGTATGCCGTCGGTCAGGTGAATGTTGTCACCGGTGAAGCGGTACACGCCGCTGTTGGCGTCGATGCCAACGGTCGACAGAAACAGGCCGATCAATGCCGCGATAAAGGTTTTCAGCGGTCGGTCACCGGCCATGCCGCCGAGACAGACAATCGCGAACACCATCAGTACGAAATATTCCGCGGGGCCGAAGGCAATCGCCCATTTCGCCAGCAGCGGAGCGAACAGCACCATGCCGCAGGTGGCGATGAACGCGCCGATGAACGAGCTCCAGGCCGACAACGACAGCGCCACACCGGCCAGGCCTTTGCGGGCCATCGGGTAACCGTCGAGGGTGGTCATCACGGTGGAGGCTTCGCCAGGGATGTTCAGCAGAATCGAGCTGATCCGGCCACCGTATTCGCAGCCCAGATACACCGCTGCCAACAGGATCAATGCCGACTCCGGCGGCAGGCCGAGAGCAAACGCGATCGGGATCAGCAGCGCTACGCCGTTGATCGGACCGAGCCCCGGCAGCAGGCCGACGACCGTGCCGATCAGCGTGCCGCACAGTGCGGTCACCAGGTTGTAAGGGCTCAGTGCAACGCCGAAGCCCTGTCCCAAATAGCCAAGAGTATCCATATCAGTTCTCCAGAACGTCGAGCAGGCCGAGGGGCAGCGGAACGTCCATCAAACGGTCGAACAGCAGGTAAAGACCAACGGCCATCAGGCTGATGATCACCACGCTCGGCAACCAGCGGCCGCCGTACAGTCGGGCCATCGGTACGCCGGTGATGATGCTGGCGACGATGAAGCCAAGGGGTTCGAAAGTGCCGGCGAACACGAGCAACAGGGCCACGCAGATGCCGATCTTGGTCAGGGTTTCGCGGTCCAGTGGCGGCTCGTCTTCGCTGTGCTTGATGGGCGCTGGACGAAAAACCATGTACAGCAGCGCCAGGCCCATCAGGCCGAGCATCAGCAACGGAAATGCCCGTGGCCCCACCGGTTCGTAGGAAAACGCCGCCTGATATGGCCACGCCATCAGTGCCAGGCCGGCACAGGCCAGCAACAGCACCGAGGCAAAAATGCGTTGAATAAGCATGAGGGAACTCCTGCCATGGCCCCGGTGAGAGGGCCATGGACGCTAGACAGAGACGATCACTGAATCAGGCCGAACTCTTTGGCCAGCACCTTGTAGTCCGCCACTTGCTTCTTGACGTAGGTGTCCAGCTCGGGACCGGTCATGGCAAAGGGGAACAGCTCACGCTGATCGCGCAGCTTGGCGAAGTCTTCCGAGGCCAGCAGTTTGTCGAAGGAGTCTTTCCACCAGGCGTAGTCTTCATCGCTGACTTTCGGCCCGAGGTAGAAACCGCGCACCACGGGCCAGATGATGTCGTAGCCTTGCTCGCGAGCGGTCGGGATGTCCTTCATTTCCGGCTCGTCCAGGCGTTTTTCGGCAAACACCGCCAGCAGGCGCATGTCACCGCTCTGGATATGCGGCATGGAGTCGGAGATGTCGGTACTGCCGACCTGGATGTGGCCGCCGAGCAGGGCGGTGGCGATCTCACCGCCCCCTTCGAGGGCGACGTAACGCAGGTCGCGCGGGTTGATCCCGGCGGCTTTTGCGATCAGTGCGGTCTGCATCCAGTCCTGGCTGCCGACGGTACCGCCGGAGCCGATGACCACGGAGCTCGGATCTTTCTTCAGCGCCTGCACGAGATCATCGAGGGTTTTGTAGGGCGAATCGCTTTTCACCGCGATGGCGCCATAGCTGGTGCCAACCGCTGCCAGCCAGCGCACGTTGGTTTCATCGAACCGGCCGAACTTGCCCTGGGCCAGGTTCAACAGCGAACCGCTGGACCACGCCACCAGTGTGCCGGCGTCGGCCGGACGCTGGGCCACGACGGCGTTGTACGCCACCGCGCCGACGCCGCCGGGCATGTAAGTCACGCGCATCGGCTTGGTCAGCAGCTTTTCATTGACCAGCGCGCTTTGCGCCAGTTTGCAGGTCAGGTCGAAGCCGCCACCGGGGGAGGCCGGGGCGATGCATTCGGGGCGTTTCGGTTCGGCCATCAGTTGGCCGGCGAACAGCACGCAACCGGCGGCGAGGGCGAAACGGCGCAGGGATCGGTTCATGAGTGTCTCCACGGGAGTTGTTGTTTTTGGGGATGTTCAGGTGCGGCAGTTTCGCGCGCGCAGGCTAACAGGCTCAGACCCGGACGGGTTGAGCGCCGCGCAGCCGACGATGGCGCTGACAAGCGAAAACGGGGAAATACGAGAAAAAGAATGGAACGGGTCAACCTGGAGCTGTGTGGACAGCATGGTGCAGTACCTCGTTATTGTTCTTATTGGCGAAAACGCATCGTGGCGTTTTTCGAGAGCTACGTTTTGAAGCTACGGTGTATGGACAGACCAAACGGCGAAGGTCGGCAGTCGGGACCTTCGGTGAAGCGACTCTAACGCCCTAAGCTTTCGCTAACCTTTCAGTATTCTTTCGCGTGTTTTCGGGCTTCACAGTGGCGGTTGCGGCTGTAAACTCCGCCGCAAAGAATGGCGTCGGCCATCCCTGAATGAGGTAGAGATCCATGCGTGTCCTGCTCGTCGAAGACCATTTGCCGCTGGCCGAAAGCGTCGCCCAGGCGCTCAAGAGCACCGGTCTGACCGTGGATGTGTTGCACGATGGCGTGGCTGCCGACCTGGCCCTGGGCAGCGAGGAATACGCGGTGGCGATCCTCGATGTCGGCCTGCCGCGCATGGACGGCTTTGAAGTGCTGGCGCGCCTGCGGGCCCGGGGCAAGAACCTGCCGGTGCTGATGCTGACCGCCCGCAGCGACGTCAAGGATCGGGTCCATGGGCTCAATCTCGGCGCCGATGATTACCTGGCCAAGCCGTTTGAGCTCACCGAGCTGGAGGCGCGGGTCAAGGCGCTGCTGCGCCGTAGCGTGCTCGGTGGCGAACGTCAGCAGCGTTGCGGTGTGCTGGCCTATGACCTCGACACTCGACGCTTTACCCTCGGCGAAGAATTGCTGACGTTGACCTCTCGCGAACAGGCAGTGCTCGAAGCGCTGATTGCCCGTCCGGGGCGGGTGATGAGCAAGGAACAACTGGCTGCGCAGGTGTTCGGTCTCGACGAAGAGGCAAGCCCCGACGCTATCGAAATCTACGTGCATCGCCTGCGCAAGAAGCTCGACGGTCATTCGGTGGCCATCGTGACCTTTCGGGGCCTGGGCTATCTGCTGGAAAGCCGCGATGCATAAGCCCAGCAGCCTGCGCTGGCGGTTGCTGTGGAACCTCGCGCTGTTGCTGGTGGTGTTGATGCTCGCCAGTGGATTGAGCGCCTACTGGAACGGTCGCGAAGCCGCCGACACCGCCTACGACCGCACGCTGCTGGCCTCGGCGCGGACCATCGCCGCCGGTCTGTCGCAGCGCGATGGCAGTCTCAGTGCCGACGTGCCTTATGTGGCGCTCGATACGTTTGCTTACGACAGTGCGGGTCGCATCTATTACCAGGTCAATGACATCAACCAGAAGTTGATTTCCGGCTATGAAAACCTGCCGGGCCCGCCGCCCGGCACGCCGAGAACCGACAGTTATCCCGCCCTGGCGCGCTTTTACGACGCGAAGTATCAGGGGCAGAACGTGCGTGTGGTGAGTCTGCTCAAAGCGGTCAGCGAGCCGAACATGAACGGTATGGCGGAAATCCGCGTTGCTGAAACCGATGAGGCGCGCGTCAGCATGGCCCGCAGTCTGGCCGCCGATACCTTGCTGCGGCTGGGCATGTTGGCGATTGGCGCGTTGTTGCTGGTGTGGTTTGCGGTGAGTGCCGCGCTGCGGCCGATCGAACGTCTGCGCACGGCAGTGGAAGAGCGTCAGCCCGATGACCTGCGTCCGTTGCCGTTGGTCGAAGTGCAACACGAGTTGTGGCCACTGGTACAGGCGCTCAATCACTTTACCGAGCGTTTGCGCGGCCAGTTCGAGCGCCAGGCGCAATTCATCGCCGATGCGGCCCACGAACTGCGCACGCCACTGGCGGCGCTCAAGGCGCGTCTTGAGTTGGGCCTGCGTTCAAACGAGCCGCAGACCTGGCGTGACACGCTGGAGTCCTCGGCACATAGCACGGATCGCCTGACCCATTTGGCCAACCAGTTGCTGTCGCTGGCCCGGGTAGAAAACGGCGCCCGGGCGATCGCCGAGGGCGGTGCGCAGTTGCTCGATCTGAGTCAGTTGGCCCGCGAACTGGGCATGGCCATGGCGCCGTTGGCCCACGCTCGCGGGGTCGCCTTGGCGCTGGAGGCGGACGAGCCGGTTTGGCTGCGCGGCGAGCCGACATTGCTCAACGAATTGCTGAGCAATCTGGTGGACAACGCGCTGGCCCACACGCCACCGGGTGGCAACGTGATTCTGCGGGTCACGGCGCCGGCGGTGCTGGAGGTTGAAGACGATGGGCCGGGCATTCCACTGGAAGAGCGGGATCGGGTGTTCGAACGCTTTTACCGGCGTAACCAGCAGGTCGCCGGTTCGGGGCTGGGGTTGGCCATTGTCGGGGAAATCTGCCGCGCGCATCTGGCGCAGATCAGTCTGCATGATGGTGAGCAGGCAGGTTTGAAGGTGCGGGTGAGTTTTATCGCCGGTTGATCAATAGAACATCGACCGCGATTCTTCCAGATCGGCGCACAACGCCTTGTTGTCCGGGTCGATGCCGAGTTTGCGGAACGCCGGCACGCTGAACGGATCGATGCGCGCCAGCGGATGGTCGGTGTCCTTGTGGCAATACAGGCTGGCCACTTGCACGATGTCGACGTAATCGATCTGCTGCGATTCGCGCTTGAGGTCCTGATACAACCCCGGCAACTCCACCAGACGCTCGGGAAATTCCCAGACCCGCAGCAATTTGTCGCCAAGCAACGGGTGAATGTGGTCGATCACATGGTTGAGGCTGACTGGATCGGACAGCAATTCGTAGTGGTCTTCGGCATAGGTCAGGATCGGCAGTACGCCGATCTGATGAACCAGTCCGCCGAGCGCGGCCTGATCGGGCTTGAGCTGAGTGTGGCGGCGGCACAGGGCGTAGCTGACGCCGGCGATTTCCAGGCTCTTGCGCCAGACTTCGCGCATCTTCTGTTCGACCACGTCGGAGCGGGCGTGGAAGATCTGCTCCATCACCAGACCGATCGCCAGGTTGCTGCTGTAGTTGACGCCCAGCCGGGTGATGGCGGTGTGCAGGTCGGTGACTTCCTGAGTCGCGCGCAACAGCGGGCTGTTGACCACTTTGATCAGGCGCGCCGACAGCGCCGTGTCGCGGCCGATCACTTTGCTCAGGTCGCTGACGCTGATGTCCGGATCTTCGGCGGCCTTGCGAATCTGCAGGGCCACTTCCGGTAACGTTGGCAGAACCAGGTCATCGTTATCGATGGCCTCAACCAAATCCTGTTGGACCTTATCCGCCAGCTCACTCATGTCGTTTCTCTAGGGTGTTGCAACAAATGCTGCGATCAGCGCTGGATTTCGCGGTCGCGATCCAGTTCGTATGGCAGGTCGAGCAAGTGCAGCGCCGGACCTTCGGCCGAGCCCAGATGCAAGTCGCCCGCTTCGGCAGCTTCGGCCTGCAACACCGCCAGCAGTTCAATATTCTTTTCGCTGTGGGCGGCCAGCACCACTTCGCCGATGGAACTGCCGTGGCTCGGGGCGAACAGCGGGGTGCCGGGCTCCGGCAATTCACTGGCGTCCAGTTGCACGCGGTACAGACGGCGCTTGAGTTTGCCCAGGTACTGCATGCGCGCGACGATTTCCTGGCCGGTGTAACAGCCTTTCTTGAAGCTCACGCCGCCGACGGCCTGGAGATTGAGCATCTGCGGGATGAACAGCTCACGGGTGGACGGCATGACCTGACCGATACCGGCGCGGATCTGGCCCAGCAGCCATTGATTGAGTTCGCCTTCGCTCAACTGCGCGGACAGTTTGCCTTTGACGGGCTCGGCCTGATCGGCGGGCACCCAGAGTTCGGCACGGTCAGGGGAGACGCGAATCGCGATCAGCCCTTCGTGGCGGGCCACGCTGTCGGCTTCTGCCGGTAGTTCCAGACCCAGGTTGCTCAGCGCCGTATCGCCATGATCGAGGCCGAAACGCACCCATGAGGCGCTTTCGTCGGTCAGTTTCGATTTGGAGAACACCGCGTACTTTTTCAGGTCCGCCAGTTGTGGCTCCAGCAGCTCGACGGCCATCGCCAGCAGCACACCGTCGCCTTCAAGCACGATGCGGAAACTCGACTGCATTCGGCCTTTCTGCGTGCAGCGGGCGCCGAGGCTGGCCTGGGTTTCGCTCAGGTAATTGATGTTGCAGGTCAGCTGGCCTTGCAGGAATTTGCCGGCATCCGCGCCGCGGACCGCGAGAACGCCTTCATGAGACAGGGTGCAGAAAAAAGCAGAATCGGCCATGGGTCATCGCAGGGTAAATAGACTGGGGCACATCATAAGGGGGTGGTGTTGAAATGGGTAGTTCATAAAGGATCGATGGTGCCCGACCAAAGCCGACTGTTCGGGCCGCTTCGGGCCTGTATACTTGCGGCCTATTTGAGGAGGGCTCCATGGTCGAACAAGTTGAACTGAATCGCCTCTTTTGGCACAGCCGTCGCGGCATGCTGGAACTCGACGTGTTGCTGGTGCCGTTCGTGAAAGAGGTCTACGCCAATCTGAACGAGGTGGATCGCGCGCTCTATGTCCGCCTGCTCGAGTGCGAGGATCAGGACATGTTCGGCTGGTTCATGGAGCGCAGCGAATCGGAAGATCCCGAGCTGCAACGCATGGTTCGCATGATTCTGGATCGTGTCCAGCCCAAGTAACACGTTCGAATGCCGCTGGCATGCCTCACGGCAGTTGCTGGCGGCGTATCTGCTGGCCCAGGCATTCGCGCTGGGTACTCTGCTTATATTGTCGATTCCGTTCTGGGCTTCTCTGCTCGGGGCATTCGCGTGTCTCGGCCATGCGGCGTGGGTGTTGCCGCGGCAGATCCTGTTGAGTCATTCCAAGGCATTTTGCCGATTGCGCCGGGACGCCGATGGCTGGCAATTGTGGAACCGGGCCGATGGCTGGCAAGCGGTGCAATTGCGTCCGGACAGCCTGGCGCTGCCACTGATCGTGGTGCTGCGCTTTCGATTGCGCGGTGAGCGGCGGGTCAGGTCGATCTGTGTGCCGCGGGATGCGCAGGCGGCGGATCTGCACCGACGCCTGCGGGTTCGCCTGAAGTTCAGCCGACGTAGGTGGGCGGCACCAGAATAGTGTCGAGCGCTTCGGGCAGCAGGTCCGGGTAGTCGAGGGTGTAATGCAGACCTCGGCTCTCCTTGCGCTCCATGGCCGAGCGGATCATCAGCTCCGCTACCTGCGCCAGGTTGCGCAACTCGATCAGGTCACGGCTGACTTTATAGTTGCTGTAGAACTCGTCGATTTCGTCCAGCAGCAGACGCACCCGATGCTGTGCCCGTTGCAGGCGCTTGTTGGTGCGCACGATGCCCACATAGTCCCACATGAAACGCCGTAATTCGTCCCAGTTGTGGGCGATGATCACGTCTTCATCGGAGTCAGTCACCTGGCTGGCGTCCCAGGCGGGCAGCGCGCGCGGGATCGCAACGTCGGGCAGTTGCTCGAGAATATCCGCCGCTGCCGAGCGGGCGTAGACGAAGCATTCGAGCAGCGAGTTGCTGGCCATGCGGTTGGCCCCGTGCAGGCCGGTGAAGCTGGTTTCGCCGATGGCGTACAGACCGGGTACGTCGGTGCGGCCCTGCTGGTCGACCATCACGCCGCCGCAGGTATAGTGCGCGGCCGGTACGACCGGGATCGGTTGTTTGGTGATGTCGATGCCGAATCCGAGGCAGCGCTCGTAGACGGTCGGGAAGTGCGTCTTGATGAACGCTTCGGGTTTGTGGCTGATGTCGAGATAGACGCAATCGACGCCCAGACGCTTCATTTCGTGGTCGATGGCGCGGGCGACGATGTCCCGTGGCGCCAGTTCGGCGCGCGGGTCGAAGCGTTGCATGAAGCGCTCGCCGTTCGGCAGCTTCAAATGGGCGCCTTCGCCGCGCAGGGCTTCGGTTACCAAAAAACTCTTGGCTTGCGGGTGATAGAGGCAAGTGGGGTGGAACTGGTTGAACTCCAGGTTCGCCACCCGGCAGCCCGAACGCCAGGCCATGGCGATGCCATCACCACAGGCCCCGTCGGGGTTGCTCGTATAGAGATAGACTTTGGCTGCACCGCCGGACGCCAGAATTACGAAGCGTGCTCCGAAGGTGTCGACTTCCCCGCTTGTACGGTTGAGCACATAGGCACCTAGGCAGCGTTCGCCTTCCAGCCCCAGTCGACGCTCGGTGATCAGGTCGACCGCCACTCGCTGTTCCAGCAGTTCGATGTTCGGCCGCTCTTTGGCTTGAGCCAGCAGGGTCGTGAAGATCGCGGCGCCGGTGGCGTCGGCGGCGTGGATGATTCGTCGGTGGCTGTGGCCGCCTTCGCGGGTCAGGTGGAATTCGAAGCCGCCGTCTTCAGTACCGGACTGTTCGTCTCGCGTGAACGGCACGCCTTGGTCGATCAGCCACTGGATCGCTTCTTTACTGTGCTCTACGGTGAAACGCACCGCGTCTTCGTGGCACAGTCCGCCGCCGGCATTCAAGGTGTCATCGACATGGGATTCGACGGTGTCGGTGTCATCCAGCACGGCCGCGACGCCACCTTGCGCCCAATAGGTCGAGCCGTTGGCGAGATCGCCTTTGCTCAGGACGGCGATGCGCAAGTGACCGGGCAGGGTCAGCGCGAGACTCAAACCGGCAGCGCCGCTGCCGATCACCAGAACATCGTGTTGAAACTGTTGGCTCATTTCAGGATTCCGCTCAAAGCGACCCGGGTCGGGGTTGGCGCAGGACAGGCGGATGGGCGAGTCCAGACAGCCACACAGCCCACTAGTATATAGAGGGGTGGGGCGGCACAATAGCCGGGCCGATATGGCATTGTGAGACTACCGTGATGGAAAAATACGAACGCTTTGTCGGAAGTTTTTTCGGTGGTGTTGGGAAAAAGCGACTGTATCGCAGATGAAACAGGCTTTTTCCTCTCACGGTTGCACAGTGTCGGCGCGACGCGTCTATAAATATTTGGAACTTTTGCCAGAGGCCCAAGATCAATAGACCGTTGCCCGAAACAAGGGACAGTGTCGGCTTCAATGCGGAACCTGCGATTGGGTTCTTGCCGGCGAGCCGATGACAAGATTATTCGCGCAGCCGGTTCATCCCGCGCTGCGTTTTTCGTGCGTGCCAAATCAGAGCCCGCAGGAAACTTGCTTGGAGGGGGAGAACTTTTGCGAAAAGCCCGAGTCTATGTTTGCAAGTCCGGTCGTTTGGTCATGCAAGCCTCCTTCGAGTTTATCGAGGAGTGTTCATGCTAACCCAGGAAGAGGATCAGCAGCTGGTCGAACGCGTTCAGCGTGGCGACAAGCGAGCTTTCGATCTGCTGGTGCTGAAGTATCAGCACAAAATTCTCGGGTTGATCGTGCGTTTTGTGCACGACACCCATGAAGCCCAGGACGTCGCACAAGAAGCCTTTATCAAGGCGTATCGAGCGCTTGGAAATTTCCGCGGTGACAGTGCGTTTTATACGTGGCTGTACCGTATCGCCATTAACACGGCGAAGAACTATCTGGTTTCACGCGGCCGTCGGCCGCCGGATAGTGATGTAAGTTCCGAGGATGCAGAGTTCTATGACGGCGATCACGGCCTGAAAGATCTCGAGTCTCCTGAACGGGCATTACTGCGGGATGAGATCGAAGGCACCGTCCATCGAACCATTCAGCAACTGCCAGAGGATTTGCGCACAGCATTAACTTTGCGCGAATTCGATGGTCTGAGTTACGAGGACATCGCGAGCGTCATGCAATGTCCGGTTGGTACCGTGCGCTCCCGGATTTTCCGCGCCCGGGAGGCCATCGACAAAGCCCTGCAGCCGTTGTTGCAGGAAAACTAAAGACAGCGGCGACAGCCAAGAGAGGAACGCCATGAGTCGTGAAGCCCTGCAGGAATCGCTGTCCGCAGTGATGGATAACGAAGCGGACGAACTGGAATTGCGTCGAGTGCTCAATGCACTGGACGATGTTGAAACCCGTGAAACCTGGGCTCGTTACCAGATCGCTCGGGCAGCCATGCACAAGGATCTGTTGCTTCCACGTCTGGATCTCGCTTCGGCGGTTTCTGCTGCGCTGGAAGATGAAGCCACCCCTGCCAAAGTGTCTCGTGGCCCATGGCGCAGCCTCGGTCGTCTGGCCGTAGCCGCTTCGGTGACCGTTGCCGTACTGGCGGGTGTTCGTCTGTACAACCAGGACGAAATCGCCGGCGTCGAGCTTGCTCAGCAATCCAATCAACCAGTCCTGGCCACACCTCAGGTCAAAGGCCCGGCGGTATTGGCAGGCTATAGTGAGAGTTCGGAAGCTACTGGCCCAATGGCCAATGGCGTATTGCAAGGTCAGCCAGGCTGGCACGATCAGCGTCTGCCAGGTTACCTGCGTCAACACGCTCAACAGGCTGCCTTGAAAGGCACCGAGAGCGCGCTGCCTTATGCACGTGCAGCAAGCCTGGAAAACCGTTAAGGGGGATCATGCGCGCCATACCTCTACTTTCGCTTCTGCTCAGCGGCTGGTTCATTGTTCCAGCCCACGCCGACGAGGCTCAGGACTGGTTGACCCGTCTGGGCCAGGCCGAGCAGCAGCAAAGCTTTCACGGCACATTCGTTTACGAGCGTAACGGTAGTTTTTCTACCCATAACATCTGGCATCGCGTCCAGAATGGCCAGGTTCGCGAACGTTTGCTTCAGCTCGACGGATCGGCTCAGGAAGTCGTGCGCATTGATGGACATACTCAATGTATCAGCGGCACCCTGATTGCGGGCCTGGGGGATTCACCCAATTCCGCCGCTCGCCCTCTCGATCCTCAAAAGCTCAAGAACTGGTATGAGCTTGCCGTCATTGGCAAGTCACGTGTTGCCGGGCGTGAAGCGGTGATAGTAGCGCTGACACCGCGCGATCAGCACCGCTACGGTTTCGAACTGCATCTGGATAAGGAAACGGGCTTGCCGCTCAAGTCGCTGCTGTTGAACGACAAGGGGCAGTTGCTCGAGAGATTCCAGTTCACGCGGCTGGATACCTCTGGAGTTCCATCCGATAAAGATCTGCAAGCCGACTCCGATTGCAAGGCGGTCACGCTCGACAGCGACAAGGCTTCTGCGGTCAAGGCTGCACAGGTCTGGCGTTCTGACTGGTTACCTCCCGGCTTCGAACTCACCAGCAGTTCCTCGCACAAGGATCCGGAGACCAAGACTCAGGTCAACAGCCTGATGTATGACGATGGACTTGCCCGATTCTCTGTATTCCTGGAGCCGCTAAACGGTGCAACCGTCACCGATACCCGGACTCAGCTAGGTCCGACCGTTGCCGTATCCCGCCGCCTGACAACGCCTCAAGGCGAAATGATGGTGACGGTGGTTGGTGAGATCCCAATCGGGACCGCCGAACGGATTGCCCTGTCGATGCGCAACGATGGCGCTGCAACCAGCAAGCAGTGAGCGGATTTCAGCGATCTCCACTTCGTCTTCGAGACATGAAATGTTTGCTGAGCATTTTCATTTGCAAAATACCCGAAAATTTTTTATAGGTCAGAGCCTCTCGGCTCTGGCCTTGTTTGTTGTTCCCGGAACAAAAATGCCGGCCTGTGGTTTCCGGTGTTCCTTGCTCCATATCGCTTAACCCTGCTCGTCGTAACGGGAGCTGTATGTCGATACCAAGCTTGAAGTCTTATCTCTCCATTTTCGCCACGGTGCTGGTGCTCGGTCAGGCTGTTCCTGCAGCCATGGCGGCTGAAGCGGTCAGCCCGGCCAGCCTGCCTGATTTCACCCAACTGGTCGAACAGGCCTCGCCTGCGGTGGTGAATATCAGTACCACGCAAAAGCTGCCGGATCGCAAAGTGAACCAGCAGATGCCTGACCTTGAAGGCTTGCCACCGATGCTGCGCGAGTTCTTCGAACGCGGCATGCCGCCACAACAGCGTTCTCCGCGTGGTGATCGCCAGCGTGAAGCGCAATCCCTGGGTTCGGGCTTCATCATTTCGCCGGATGGCTACATTCTGACCAATAACCACGTGATCGCCGATGCCGACGAAATCCTCGTCCGTCTGGCAGATCGCAGTGAAATGAAGGCCAAGCTGATCGGCACCGACCCGCGCTCCGATGTGGCGCTGCTGAAAATCGAAGGCAAGGATCTGCCAGTGCTGAAGCTTGGCAAATCCCAGGATCTGAAAGCCGGTCAGTGGGTGGTCGCAATCGGTTCGCCATTCGGCTTTGACCACACCGTGACCCAAGGCATCGTCAGTGCCGTCGGCCGTAGCCTGCCGAACGAAAACTACGTGCCGTTCATCCAGACCGACGTACCGATTAACCCGGGCAACTCCGGTGGCCCGTTGTTCAACCTGAACGGTGAAGTGGTCGGGATCAACTCGCAGATCTACACCCGTTCCGGTGGCTTCATGGGCGTATCGTTCGCCATTCCGATCGACGTGGCCATGGACGTTTCCAATCAGTTGAAAAACGGTGGCAAGGTCAGTCGTGGCTGGTTGGGCGTCGTGATCCAGGAAGTGAACAAGGATCTGGCCGAGTCGTTCGGTCTGGACAAACCGGCCGGTGCGCTGGTTGCACAGATTCAGGATGATGGCCCGGCTGCCAAGGGCGGTCTGCAAGTGGGTGATGTGATTCTGAGCATGAACGGTCAGCCGATCGTCATGTCCGCTGACCTGCCACATCTGGTGGGTGCGTTGAAGGCTGGTGCCAAAGCCAATCTTGAAGTGATTCGCGACGGCAAACGCAAGAATGTCGAGCTGACAGTCGGCGCCATCCCGGACGAAGACAAGGAGCTGGATGCGCTGCCCAAATCCGGTGCCGAGACCAACAGCAATCGCCTGGGGGTATCGGTCGCCGAACTGACCGCCGAGCAGAAGAAAACCTACGACCTCAAAGGTGGTGTGGTGATCAAGGAAGTGCAGGACGGTCCTGCGGCCCTGATCGGTCTGCAACCGGGCGACATCATCACGCACCTGAACAATCAGGCCATTGGTTCTTCCAAGGAGTTTGCCGAGATCGCCAAGGCGCTGCCGAAGAACCGTTCGGTGTCGATGCGCGTTCTGCGTCAGGGCCGAGCCAGCTTCATCACCTTCAAACTGGCTGAATGATCCAGTTGTCTAAGAAGTAAAAAGAACCGCCTCGAAAGAGGCGGTTTTTTTGCGTCCGGAATTTGTCTCGGCGTGGGCTTAACCCATCATGTCCTTGACCATGCGCTCTTGCTCCATCAGTTCGCGCTGACGGGCGTCGATACGTGACGACAGCGGGAAGTTGCTGCCCGCCTTACGCTTGGCAAAATCCAGTTGCTGAATCGCCTGGCGGTAATCGCCGACCAATGCGAAATACTCGGCACGGGCCTGATGCAGGCCAATGATGTTGCCGGACAGTCCGCGAGTCTCTGCGACCTGATACCACACGTCCGGATCGTCCGGACGCGATTTCAACAAACCCTCCAGCGCCTTCTCCGCATCGGCGGTGCGGTTCTGTTTCAGCAACAGATCGACGCGCACCTGATTCAGCGGGTAATTGCCAGGATACTGACTGAGCATCCGGTCAACCCGGGACTGGGCATCAGCCAGCTTGTTGTTGGTGATGTCCAGATCAATCTGCGCCAGGTTGTAGATGATCTCGTTCGGCGATTTGGCCAGCAGTTGCGTGAGATTCTCCCGCGCCTCGTTCAGCTGGCCGCCCTTGATCTGGGCAATTGCCAGGCCGTAGCGAGCCACGTCGTTTTTCGGGTTTTCATCCAGCTGAGCGCGGAAGCGTTTGGCGCCAAGGCCGGGCGTTTCTTCGTAGGTCAACTGCACCCGTGCACGGATCAACTGATAGCGCTTGCTGTCTTCGATGCCGCCGGGTTTAGCCTGCTCGGCGCGGTTGCGGGTGTCGGCAATACGCGATTCGGTGACCGGGTGAGTCAGCAGGAATTCCGGCGGTTTGGCGTCAAAACGGTATTGGCGCATCAAGCGCTCGAACATGGTCGGCATCGAGCGCGGATCGTAGCCGGCCTTCTCCAGATTTAGGATGCCGATGCGGTCGGCTTCCTGTTCGTTCTGACGCGAGAAACGCCGTTGCTCCTGGATCGCCGCGGCCTGGGTGCCGGCAATCGCTGCAATCCCGGCATCGCCTGCGCCTGCCGCAGCGATCACGATGCCGGCCAGCAGCGCCGCCATCATCGGCACCTGCATCCGCTGAGAAGCCTCGACACCGCGGGCGAAGTGGCGCTGGGACAAGTGAGCCAGTTCGTGGGCCAGTACCGAAGCATATTCGCCCTCGGTCTGGGCGTTGAGGAACAGACCGCCGTTGACCCCGACAATCCCGCCCGGTGCCGCAAAGGCGTTGAGCTGCGGGCTGTTGATCAGAATGAACTCCAGGCGTCGGTCGTTGACCTGACTGGTTTCCACCAGCTTGTAGACGCTGGACTCGACGTAGTCCTTGAGCTGTGGATCGTTGAGCTGCGAAACCTGGCTGCGCAGCAATGCCAGCCAGGCGCGACCCAGTTGATATTCCTGTTGTGGCGAGACGATGGCAGAGCTGGCGTCACCGAGTGACGGCAGGTCGTCGGCGAAGCCCGGTGAGGCGAGCAGGCAAGCGAGCGTCAGCAGGGTAGGGCGCAGAAATGTCATGCACAAAGCCTTAGTCGACAAAGACCTTACTGTAGCCGGACACCGGGCTTGCGACCAGATATTCTAGGCAGCCTGACCACCTGATCCGGAGTGACGCATGACCGACGCTGTAGCCCATGACTGTGAACTGGACGCCAGTGGCCTGAATTGTCCATTGCCGTTGCTCAAGGCCAAGATGGAACTGAACAAGCTGCCCAGCGGCGCAGTTCTCAAGGTGATCGCCACTGATGCGGGCTCGCAACGTGACTTTCGCACCTTTGCCAAATTGGCCGGTCATACGCTGCTGTGCGAAGAAGACGAGGCGGGTGTCTACCGTTACTGGCTGAAAAAAGCCTGAAACCGACCGCGTAAATGTCCTAAGGAAAATTGATGTTCAAAGTGTTGCGCGACTGGATTCAGCGCTACTTCTCCGATGAGGAGGCGGTGGTGTTGGCGGTGCTGCTGTTTCTCGCCTTCACCGCGGTACTGACGCTGGGCGGAATGCTCGCGCCGGTGCTGGCCGGGATGGTGCTGGCGTACCTGATGCAGGGGCTGGTGCTCACGCTCGAACGTCTGCGCGTGCCCGGTGGCGCGGCGGTCGGTCTGGTGTTTGCGCTGTTCATGGGCGTGCTGATGGTGTTTATCGTCGTGGTGCTGCCGCTGCTCTGGCATCAGTTGATCACCCTATTCAACGAGCTGCCGGGGATGCTCGCCAAATGGCAATCGCTGCTGTTGTTGCTGCCGGAGCGCTATCCGCATCTGGTTTCCGACGAGCAGGTGCTGCAAGCCATCGAAGCGGCGCGAGGCGAGATCGGCAAGTTCGGCCAGTGGGCGTTGACGTTCTCGTTGTCGAGCCTGCCGCTGCTGGTGAACATCATGATCTACCTGGTGCTGGTGCCGATCCTGGTGTTCTTCTTCCTCAAGGATCGGGCGATGATCGGCGAGTGGGTGCGCGGCTATTTGCCACGAGAGCGGGCGCTGATCACTCGGGTCGCCGAGGAAATGAACCGGCAGATCGCTAACTACATTCGCGGCAAGGTCATCGAGATCGTGATTTGTGGGGGCGTGACCTACATCGCGTTCGTCGCCCTCGGATTGAACTACGCAGCGCTGTTGGCGTTACTGGTGGGCGTGTCGGTGGTGGTGCCGTATGTCGGCGCCGTGGTGGTAACCGTGCCGGTGCTGCTGATTGCGCTGTTTCAGTGGGGCTGGAGCGATCAGTTCATCTATTTGATGGCGGTCTACGGCATTATTCAGACGCTGGATGGCAACGTGCTGGTGCCGTTGCTGTTCTCCGAGGCGGTCAACCTGCACCCGGTGGCAATCATCTGCGCGGTGCTGTTGTTCGGCGGGTTGTGGGGATTCTGGGGCGTGTTCTTCGCGATTCCGCTGGCGACGCTGTTCAAGGCTGTGCTTGATGCCTGGCCGCGCAAGGAGCCGGTGGTAGCGCCGCTGCTTTGAGAATGAATCGGCGCCCGCAAGGGCGCCGACAGCATCAGGCCTTGTTCAGCGCTTGAGCGGCAGCCAGCACGGCATCGACATGTCCTGGCACTTTCACGCCGCGCCATTCCTGGCGCAGTACGCCGTTCTTGTCGATCAGGAAGGTGCTGCGATCAACGCCCAGGTATTCCTTGCCATAGAGCTTTTTCAGCTTGATCACGTCGAACAGCTGGCAGACGGCTTCGTCCTTGTCGCTGATCAGCTCGAACGGAAACGCCTGCTTGCACTTGAAGTTCTCGTGGGACTTCAGGCTGTCGCGGGAGATACCAAAGATTTCCGTGTTGGCAGCCTTGAACGCTGCGTACTGATCGCGAAAGCCCTGGCCTTCGGTCGTGCAGCCCGGGGTGCTGTCCTTCGGATAGAAGTAGATCACCACTTGCTTGCCCTTGAGGGCCGACAGGCTGACAGTCTGCCCGCTGGTGGCAGGTGCTTCGAAATCCGTAACCGGTTGGTCGATGACAACGGCCATGAAAGCTTCCTTACATTGGGTTCTGTGGGCGCCACGGTTCGATCAGTGCATCCAGGTTCATGGCGTCGGCGAAATCCAGGAACTGGTCGCGCAGCCAACTGATCTGGGTGCCGGCGGGCAGGGTCACGGTGAATGTAGCGTTGAGCATGGTGCCGCCGGTCTGCGGTGCCTGATAGGTATCGCAGGTCAGGTTTTCCAGCTCGACGTTGTGATCCATGAAGAACTGGCACAGCTCGTTGATGATGTCCGGACGGTATGCCGAAGACACGTAAGCCACGTACGGCAGGGCTTGCGGACGATTTTCCAGGGCGGCGCTGCGCACCACGTTGACGGTGAACGCATGACGCTTGGCCAGCACCGGCAGGCTGCCCTCAAGGCGGGCCAGGGCATCCCAGCTGCCGGAGACTTCGAGCACCAGCGCGCTGCACTCGCCGTGGCGGGTCAGGCGCGAGGTGACGACCGCGCAGCGGTTTTCATGGCTGGCGCGGCACAGGACGTTGGTCAGCTCCATGGGATTGGCGCCGAGGGCACTGATGACAAGGAATTGTTCGCGAACTGTGGGGGTGGACATGCAGCATTCCTAAAGCGATGAGCGGTCGGTAGGGAGAGGGCGTTGATGGCCGGGGCAATGCCTGTCCGGAAGACCCGATTCGTGTGGCGCTACGGCTCCATGAACAAGCAAGCGTACGGCAACGACACTGGAACGGGGCCTGGGAGGCCGAAACGGGAGACTGGAACCCGGCGTACAAGCTGATCAGTACCGATCAAAGTCTGAAGGGTAGCGAAAAGCGGCGCCAAGGGGAATGGCGGCACAGTACTTCGCTTGTGCAAGCATCTTGGCGCCAGTACCATTACCGCTCTCTTTTTCCGGCAGGAGCGGTTTCATGATTGCGGGCAGTATGGTGGCACTGGTCACACCCATGGATGCACAAGGGCGTCTTGACTGGGACAGCCTCAGCAAACTCGTGGACTTCCATCTCAAGAACGGCACCCATGCCATTGTCGCGGTCGGCACCACCGGCGAGTCGGCAACCCTTGATGTAGAAGAACACATCGCCGTCATCAAAGCCGTGGTCAAACAGGTTGCCGGTCGCATTCCGGTGATCGCCGGTACCGGCGCCAACTCGACCCGCGAAGCCGTCGAGCTGACCCGCAACGCTAAGGAAGCCGGCGCCGATGCCTGCCTGCTGGTCGTTCCGTACTACAACAAGCCGACCCAGGAAGGCCTGTACCAGCACTTCAAGCACATCGCCGAAGCGGTCGACATCCCACAGATTCTTTACAACGTTCCTGGCCGCACCTCCTGCGACATGCAGGCCGAGACCGTGATCCGCCTGTCCACCGTGCCGAACATCATCGGCATCAAGGAAGCGACCGGCGACCTGAAACGCGCCAAGGCGATCATCGACGGCGTGAGCAAGGACTTCATCGTGCTGTCCGGCGATGATCCGACCGCCGTCGAGCTGATCCTGCTGGGCGGCAAGGGCAACATCTCCGTCACCGCCAACGTCGCCCCGCGCGAAATGGCCGACCTGTGCGAGGCTGCGCTCAAGGGCGACGCCGAGACCGCACGGGCCATCAACGAAAAACTGATGCCGCTGCACAAGGACCTGTTCATCGAAGCCAACCCGATTCCGGTGAAGTGGGCTTTGGTCGAAATGGGCCTGATGCACCAAGGCATCCGCCTGCCGCTGACCTGGCTGAGCGCTCCTTGTCATGAAACGCTGCGCTCGGCCCTGCGCCAGTGCAACGTCCTGGTTTAATTGAGGAAGTACAACGCATGAAGCGAATGGCCGGACTTTCCGCACTTGCCTTGATTATCTCCAGCACCAGCGGCTGCGGATGGATCTGGGGCCCGGAAGGTTATTTCCGTGACCGTGGTAGCGACTACCTGGAAGCGCAACAGACTGCACCGATGCAACTGCCACCGGACGTCAGCACCTCCAAGCGTCTGGATCCGCTGCTGCCGATCCCGCGCAACGTGGCCGACGACACCGCCAAGGGTGAGTACATCGTTCCGCGTCCTCAACCACTGTCGACCGTGGCCGATGCCAGCGACTACTCGCTGCAGAAGAGCGGTGATTCGCGTTGGGTCATGGCCCAGCACCCGCCGGCCGAAGTCTGGCCAGTGGCGGTGCAATACTTCCAGGACAACGGTTTCCGTCTGGATGAACAGCGCCCGCAAACCGGCGAATTCACCACCACCTGGCAGCATTCCGACGAACTGTCCGCCGCCATGGCCAAGCGCCTGAGCGCCGCCGGCGTCAGCACCGACAGCGAAACCCGCGTGCGGGTACGCATCGAGCCGGGCGTGCAGCGCAACACCAGTGAAGTCTATGTGGTCAGCGCCGAGCGTCCTGCCGGCAGCACCGCCAATGTCGATTTCACCAACCGTTCGGTCAACACCGGCCTCGACGCTGCGCTGGTCGACGACATGCTCGCGAGCATGAGCCGTACCTCCGAGAAGGGTGGTTCGGTGTCGATGCTGGCTTCGCGTGATTTCGATACCCCAAGCCGTGTCAGCCTGAGCGAAGACGGCAGCGGCAACCCGGTACTGAACGTCGGTACGGACCTGGATCGTGCCTGGTCGAGCGTCGGCCGTGCGCTGGAACAAGGCGAATGGCGCGTTGAAGACATCAACCGCAGCCTGGGTCTCTACTACATCAACTTGTCCGAGAAGGCCGAGAAGAAAGACGAGAAGCCTGGTTTCTTCAGCAGCCTGTTCGGCAGCGCACCGACCAAGGAAGAAGTTGAGGCCCGTGCCGAGCGTTATCAGGTTCGCCTGAGCAAGGTTGGCGAGAACGTTCAGGTGACCGTCGAGAAAAACATCAACACCGTCGCGCCGGCCGATGTGGCGCGCAAAGTGTTGAGCGTGATTCAGGACAACCTGGGCTGATCCAATGCGTTTTGCCGTTCTCGGCAGCGGTAGCCAAGGGAACGGCACGCTGATCGCCAGTGCTGATACGTATGTACTGGTGGATTGTGGTTTTTCCCTGCGGGAAACCGAAAAACGCCTGTTGCGCCTGGGTGTGAACCCGGCGCAACTGAGCGCGATACTCGTAACCCACGAACATGCCGACCACGTGCATGGCGTGGGTTTGCTGTCTCGGCGCTACAATCTGCCTGTGTACCTCAGTCGCGGCACACTGCGCGGGATGCGCAAACCGATTGAACCTGCCGGTTTCGTGACCGGTGGCGAGCAGTTGCAGATCGGTGCTCTGAACATCGGGGTCATTGCCGTGGCCCATGATGCGCAGGAACCGACCCAGTACGTATTCAGCGATCAAGAGCAGCGGCGCTTCGGCCTGCTGACCGACCTGGGTTCCTACTGCGAGCGGGTGCTGGACGGCTATCGGGACCTCGATGCGTTGATGATCGAGTCCAACCATTGTCGCGACATGCTGGCCCGTGGTCATTACCCGTACTTTCTCAAGCAGCGGGTCGGCGGCGTGCTGGGACATTTGAACAACCATCAGGCGGCATTCCTGGTGGCCGAGTTGGGCTGGCAAGGCCTGCAACACCTGGTCCTGGCCCATCTGAGCAGCAAGAACAACCTGCCGCAGCTGGCCCGGCAATGTTTTGTCGACACCCTTGGGTGCGACCCGGACTGGCTGCAACTGGCCGATCAAGATTCAGGGCTCGACTGGCGCCACATCGCCTAGCCCATCTACTTAGCAAGCGGAGCCCATCATGGAAAAACGTGAAGAACTCTACCGCGGCAAAGCCAAATCGGTTTACAAGACCGACGACGCTGACCGCTTGATCCTGCTGTTTCGCAACGACACTTCGGCGTTCGACGGCAAGCGCATCGAGCAGCTCGACCGCAAAGGCATGGTGAACAACAAGTTCAACGCCTTCATCATGCAGAAACTCGAAGCGGCCGGTATTCCGACCCAGTTCGACAAACTGCTGGCCGACAACGAAGTGCTGGTGAAAAAACTCGACATGATCCCGGTCGAGTGCGTCGTGCGTAACTACGCCGCCGGCAGCCTGGTCAAGCGTCTGGGCGTCGAGGAGGGCATGAAGCTCAACCCGTACACCTTCGAACTGTTCCTGAAGGACGACGCCAAGGGCGACCCGTTCATCAATGAATCCCACGTCGTCGCCTTCGGCTGGGGCACCGCCGAGCAACTGGCGCGCATGAAAGAACTGTCGCTCAAGGTCAACGAAGTCCTGAGCAAACTGTTCGACGACGCAGGCCTGCTGCTGGTGGACTTCAAGCTTGAATTCGGTGTGTTCAGCGACGGCTCCATCGTCCTGGGCGACGAATTCAGCCCGGACGGCTGCCGTCTGTGGGACAAGGACACCAAGAAGAAGATGGACAAGGACCGCTTCCGCCAGGGCCTCGGTGACGTCATCGAAGCCTACGAAGAAGTCGCCAACCGTCTGGGCGTACCGCTTTAATCGACGCAAGCATCTGATAGCACGGAAAAAATTTCGTCTGGGGGTTTCCCATTCAGCGAAAGTGTTGTTATGATGCGCGCCGTTGGAGAGATGCCAGAGTGGCCGAATGGGACGGATTCGAAATCCGTTGTACCTTCACCGGTACCTAGGGTTCGAATCCCTATCTCTCCGCCATACATAGAAAAAGCCCCGTAGATTAACGTCTCGGGGCTTTTTGCATTCTGGGATTCTACGTAACCTTTCTACGTAAAATACCCGCCGCTACAGACCCTCCTGAGCGCTCCTACAGAGTCTATTCTGTCATTCGCACTCATCGCCTGCGTCGAACCGTCTCAGCGCCTATGCGGGGTCGTGGGGCGTCAAGCGGGAGCGGGGGGGGGGGGGGGGTAAGCAGAGGGTGGTCGGGGGGAGTATTTAAAAAGCCTCATACGCTGAGGCTTTCCTGTTGCAACGCGTTTTAAGCGTAGGAGATCAGCTTCCACGTGACAGCTTTGCCGTTATGTGGTGGAAACACGTTGCCTTCCGCGAATGGCCCTGTGGTAGAAGGCGAGTCTTGCGTTTGCCATACACCGCTTTCAGGTGACTTCTCGCCGGTTTTGCGGGTAGTTCCGATTGGTGACTTGCTCATTTTTATATCCCCATGGCAGGTATTGCTCAGGCTGCAACACGCAACCTGAAAGCAACAAGAGCGTAGCTTGGATCCAAGTAATAGCAATGTGACTTCTCTTTTCGAAACAAACCAATGGTTGGTGACGATTCAGGTCGGGAGGCAGGGCGCTCAGCAAGTCGCCGGTAGAAATTAATTTCATTGATGGCACAAATTTTGCTTGACAACTAACTGTTTGTAGTGTAAACTAGGAAGTAAGAGATACAGGTTTTTTTCCATTCTTTTCGTCCCTCACAGCACCAAACCAAATTCCAGACCACATACCGGGCCAGCCGAACGTTGAGCGCGGTATTCGTGCGTCCAGATTTCAACGAACATCAAACTGAACCCGCTACTGGCGGTGTTCCGTTCGCTGTAGGCCGAAGGTTTCCACAGACCTCTCTAATCGCACAAGCAAGGCGATGGCCGTTTCTTGCTAGACCGGGCTTAGTTCACCCAGTGCGTCGTCTGATAGGGGCGATAGGTCGAGATACTCTGTCAAACTGGCTTCCTCCCCTTGGGAGTGTCAACGCCGAAACAACTCCGGCTGGCCACGAGAGTTGAGAGGGGTTCCTAGCTTTCCCCTCGCTCCAAATTAAATGCTGCCTCCTTCAAGGCAACTCTTGTTGGCCGAGACTTAAACACTCTCGGCCAAAATTTTGTGCTGCAAAGTCCGCGTTACAAGAAAACCAAATACCAAAGGAGCCAATATGGCAAAAGTCACATACCAGCCTTGTGCTGTGTGTAGTACCAAGTTTCCAGTAAGACCCCAAGCCCCCCACGCTAAATTTTGCTCTACCAAGTGCCGAGTGCAAAGTCATAGGCAAGACAAGAAAATCGGAACACCCATAACACCACAACAAACCCAAAATGAAGGAAGCAAAACCATGAGTCAATTGTTCCAACCAGATGCAGCGCATCTTAAACGTCTACAAGACTTCGAAGTAGGTCAGTACAACACCCGCACCCAATGTAGTATCCAAGGCCGAGAACAGCTCGGCATTATGGAAGAGTTTGAGGTGCAAGGCTTGCAACAAGCCCTCGATAAATACGTCGAGCTTGTCGCTCAAGGCTTCGCGCCGACTGGCGAGATTACCCATCTGCCCAAACTGATTGCAGGGCCAACAGTGGATTGGGTAATCCTCTCGCTGCGTAAGCCAGAATCACAAATCGAAAAAGATATCGCTCAAATCAAGTCTCAAGTTGAGCAGGATTATTTGCAGCGCTTGGAAGCTGACAAAGCAGCGTGCGTGGCTAAGGAAGTTGAATCGCTCTTGGCTGGCGAGAAGCGCAGAAAGCAACAGGCCGAACTTGACGCCAAGGCAGCACAAGAAGCCGAGGAATACGCCCGTGTTGAAGCTGAAGTGTTGGCAGCTCTTGGAGGTAAACAATGACCGATAAAATCGATCCGAGCACTCTATCGGGTACGGAGCTTTTGCTCAGACTTAAATATGCGAAAGATACCCTCGCTACAAGCTCGCCAGAGGCTCTGCAAGACGCTGTATTAGATGGGGCGCTACCAGCGTATAAAGATGTGATTAAGGCCTCTCAAAACGAAGCAGAGAGCGATGCAGAGATGCTGTTACTACAAGAGCGTGCTCGTAAGTTAGTGGAATCCGTTAAACAAGCCCATAAGAACAAAGGAAAGCAATGACAGAAACTGCTACACCGAAACAAGAGCTGAAAAAATCTCCGCAACATCACAGCATCACCCGCATGACTGGCCACCCCAAGATTCGCATGTTCGCCTGTGCAATGGGTCAATGGCTCCGCAAGTGCCACGGATTCGCTGTCGATTACTCTTACCGCTGGGTTAAAACTCAGGATGGATCTATCTACTTCGCCTTATCAGGTTCCCGCAGCGTGCAAACCGTCTTTGCCGAGTACCTAGAAAACAATCGAGGCGATTACTACGACAGTGCGACCGTAACGCAATACGGGAATAACTCAGTAGCATTCAACCGTGCATTCGCCAGACTCATGGAATTGAAACATGGCCTTGGCGCTTACGGTGAAACGAAATGAGCATTCAAGAAGAAATTGCACGTCTGACCGGTAAGCTGGTATTCGAAGTCTCAAGCGCGCCGCTGACTAAGTTTCTCGGAATGCTCAAGACCGCTGAAACTGCTATGGCACGTGTTGGGAAAGAAGCCCAGCAACTACAGGCTCAGTTGAATAAGACTTTCGGAGTGTCAGGCAAGGGCCTGGGATCAGAGCGAATCAAGCTCAATGCCGACATCCGTAGATCATTGGACAAAGAACTCGTCACTGAAACCAAACTATCCAAACTACGCCGTCAACAGTTTACAACACAGCTTGCCGAGCAGCGCCTTATCAGTGCAGGAACCCGTCAAGAGGGGCTGTTGCAAAGTAATGCGCTCAAAGAGCAAGTGGCGCGTGCGGTGCTTCAAGCTAAGCAACACAAGGCACAGCAAGAGGCTCTGAAAGTTGAATTAGGCCGTGCGAAGGTTCAAGCCAGTGCCGAACAGTCTCAGCTTCGCCAAGCGAGATTGGCTGACGTTCTGCAAAAACGTCAGGCTCGAACAGTAGAGCTTCAACGAAAAGCAGCAGCACATCAAACAGCTTTGCAGCGTGCCGAAGCGGCTCTACAGAACGCCCGTGCTAGTGGCATTCGCCAAGCCGAACGATACGAAGCTTCTAAGGCTGCGGCTGCTGTACGTGAAGCCCGAGCGGCGGTTAAACACGACCAATCAAACCAGCGTTTTGCCTTTCAGGCTGAGCGTTTCGCCGCATGGAAGGCCCGTCAGGATGCGCCAAAGGAAATGGGCTTTGGTGGTCTGGCCGTGGGTTTCTCAGCTGCGTCAGCAGCGGTGTACAGCCTTGTGAAAGGCATTGGATACCTGAACGAAAGGATTCAACAGCGTCAGGAGAGTGCGAGTACGGCAGAGCAATTCAATACAGCTCTTCAAAGTGCTGGCGGCAAGAATCCAGCAAACCAGAAGTTTGCTCGCGATCAATTCATCGACATTAGCAACCGCTATGGGCAAGAAGTGTCGGTCGAGACAGGGAAGAGCTTCGCGCTGTTTATCCAAGGGCAGCTGGCACTCGGCAAGACGCTCACCCAAGCCACCAAGATGTTCGAGGATCAGTCTGCAACGCTATTAGCCGCCGGGGCAGATAAGGAACAGGCTAAGCGCGCTGCATACCAGCTCAACCAGATCAGGGCAAAGGGGAAGCCTGAGGGAAGCGACGTAAACGATTTGTTTGACGCCGTGGGCGGTGTCGTTGCCGCTTCAATTCGTCAGGCAGCGGCCACGCGTTTGAACTTCAAAGGCAAGGTGGAAGAGCAGGCCGGTTGGTTCAAGCAGTCTGTAACCGATGGGAAGATTAAGGCTGCTGATTTTGATCAGGGTATGACCAACTTCCTGAACGGTAACAGGGATCTTCTCGCCAGACAGATGAACTCCATTGCAGCGAATCAACAGCGGGCAGAAAACCAAGCCTATCTGAATGACAACGCAGCGAATACTAACTCTGAGTTGAAGGCGGTCATTCTGGATCGAATCAAGGCAGAGAATGAGTTGAATACGGCAATGCAGCCTTTGAAGAACACGCTGATGGAGTTCGACCAAGGACTTACCAAGTTCAACACATCGTTGATCCGTATGTTAATCGGACACGATGCAAATGGTAACTCCACGCCAAATGCCATGCAGAAAGATCCGAATGCTCTACCGGGTACGGTTGGTGCAGCACTTGGCCCAAGATTGAAACCAGCGTCGCCGAATGCTCAAGCAGATTTGGATGAGCGTGCAAAGCCCGGATTGTTGAATGGCCTACGTCGTCTATTTACAGGTGAATCCGTTGCAAGCGATCAGGCGAAAGCCGATGAAAACCGAGAGCGCTGGGCAGGAAGTATCAATCCTGTTGAGCTGATGAATTTTGATGTGTTTCGTATCGGATCTCCTGATCTTGGCAAAGACCCTGAGAATCAGGCAGATGGAAGCTTGAGGCAGTTCCGTTATCAGCCGATTACATCAAGCGATGTTATGCAAGCAGCTAATGAGAAAGTGCGCTCGGGACAGTTTGTTCAACCGGCCTACATTGCTCCCGGTGATTACACTAATACCGCTTCAGGCAAAAGCCATAACGGGAACATCGATCAATCAACGCACACGGATATCAAAGTCGATGTAACGGTTAACGCTCTTGATCCGAATGGAAATGCATTAGGCGAGGCTGTAGGGGAGGCTGTTGGGAAGAAGGTTGACGACAGGATGAGACAGATCCTCCAAGAAGCTAGAGCACAACAGAAGGAGATTGAATGATGAAATCGATTATTAAAAGCATAATCTTCTCCTGTGCCTTACAGATCGTGGTAGGCGGCGTGTTCACCACTTACATGTTGGATCGTGCAAGTGCTCTATCCCATGATTACACCGATAATGCATTGCGATTGCAATACAATCAGTTGCAAGTCCAGTTCTCGGATGAGCGCAGTTCAATGAAGGAATACGTGGAGAAAATCGTTGCTCTCCGTATCAACCAATCACAAGGCGCCAAACAATGAAGCAACTCTACACAAGTGCAACGGGGGCGGCGAAAGCCGCTCACTATTTCTCCCGCCTCCTACGACGCCCTGTAATGCGCTATATGGCGCTTAATAAATATGGGGCGCCACTCTGGGTTGTCTCGTTAGATAGCAATCCCCATAACGCACCACAGGAGGCCTGAGCTGTGGTTTGAGTTGCCCCAACTACCAGTACTAAATACAACTTGACAAAACAGGGGCAAGAGGCGTATAAAAGCGCTCTTTCCAGCAGTCCGCACCGAACGTTCTCGACACACTACAGAGTGATGTCAGGCGTCGGTTTCGTGCTGCCTGAAATTTGACCCTACCCAACACCAAGAGGCATCTGCCTATGACATGAACTGAATACAGGAGACACAGAATTGGATAACCAATCATCGCTGCCGCGACAATGTCACACCAGTAACATCGATGGTTTCAGAGTCGATCAGGAAACTGGGGAAATTTACGGTGAGTACGTCATTACTGCGTACACACCTACACAACAAGATTACGAACTACCTCAACCCGCTATCGATGGCATACAGGAACGCTACCTGATTGATCCAGATTCTCATGTGGTCGTCGGAGACTTCGAACCGAGCGTAATCCCTGTCGGCGTTATTGACTTGGATGCGGTGAGGGCCAGGCGAGGGCCTAAGCCGAAGGTCTTCGTAAATACACTCGCACCTTACGTTCAAGTGGCTCATTCCGAGGGTATGCAGTGGCTGGATGACTTTGTCTACGGTGCTTGTTACACATCAGGCGGAACGAGTAATGGAGCGCTTAATGTCTCGCCTACCGATGTTCTGAGGGTGTGTATGTTGCCCATCATCAGCACGGAGACCGTTAGGTCTGTGATTCGAGTACGTAGCTTTGAACCAGTCTCTGAGAGTCAGGCAAGACGTATTGCCAATGCGGCAAAGTTCGCTATTGGCGGTATTGACCTCTACCTTTCACGCAATCCCGAGGTTATGGACGCTCTACGTTATGAGGTTGATTTCATCGCGTCGTACAGGGCTTCACTGGTGGAAGATATGACCGCTTGAAATACACGCGGATAAGAGAGAGAAGCGAACGACCCTAGACCGTAGGTCTGAATTAATTACACGCGGATATAGAAAACGTCAGTGCGTGAGCACTAATGTAATCTCACCGTTGAGAGAGCGTTAGTCGCATCGTCCCGATTCAGGATCAGCTTACAGTCCAATACACCAATATCAACACACATCAAAGCTCTTTGCTTTTGATCTGCTACACCGAAGGTGACGTGCAATCACTATCAGCGTCCGCTGATGGGTTACTACTGAATGCATCCGCATTCGTTTATGCACCGAAGCAAAAGGCAAGATCAAAGGCAAGAGCTGGATTTTTGTTTATTTGTATTTGTGTCGAGGTATACGCGGAGGGTAGTCGGCGGTCACGCCATAGCTGAATCTACGTGAAAGCTAAACGCTTTCGGTGTGACCACCAACACACATCAGTCTTCGACGCTGTCGATTGCGAAGTTGATGAAGGCTGAACAACAGATGAGCATGAAACGAGCGTCAGCTTTAGTTGGTGCAGTGGCATTGTCTAACAGTGCATGCCTAATACCACTCGCATCACTGGTGTAGCCATAGAGGGTGAGGAATGCCGACTTCAAGCTCCCGTGCAGATTGTGCTTGGTCTCAAGAATCTTGAGTGCCTGCCCTAGCGTAGCCTTGTCATCACCAACGAGCCTTTTCGCAAGGGACTCAACAGCACTGATGCTTTCTTTGATTGAGTTGCGATAATCAGGGCTCTGACGATCATTCAGCAAGCCAAGTGCCCTTTTTAGATGAGTAGTCACACCGGCATACTTAGTCTCTGAAATGGCTTTCTCGACCTCAGCAATCTCTTCTTTGGAGGTGATTGCAGTTATTTTCCCATCTACAAAGCGATAGGCTGAGTTCTCAGATTCCAGCAGGATATTGCAAGAATCCATAAAGTCTACGACTCGATTACCGTTGTGGCTTCTTTCTCCGGGCCCATGCTCAACAATAAACTCCAGAAAACTATAAATACGATGCCACTCATCAGAGAAATGCCTTTTTCTGACCGCAGCTAAGAAGAAATTCCAGTTTTCCGGTATCGCGTCGATCGGAGCTTTATAGTGAAGACTGTACAAAAGTTTTGCAAAAAGAGAGAAATTAGAACCTCGCACGGGCTGCTCATAGGCGTAGGGAGACTCATACTCCAGCCAAAACCAGTTAGTCAGTTCATTCCAGAGACCAACCCTTAAGTCATCATCCATGGAGTCAATCTGTGCCAATTTTTCAGGCATCAATCCCATTCGCTGTGAGAAATCCATTGCCACCTCAATCATGTTGTCGCTTTTATCGGTCAAAGCTGGCCGCGTGCTGATAGCTCCATTGTACATGCTGGCGGGTAGCCAGTTGGTCACAGGGAATAACTTCTAGAAACCACCCTAAAACCCACGGTAAACCATGCTGCTATCGCTGGTTATAACCATGCAGCTGGTTAGACCACCGACCTATAGGCCAGTGTTTCCGTGGGGTCTAGTGAATCTGGGTCAAGCTCGATCCGGTGAGACCGCTTCAATCCGAAGTTTCTTCGCCAAAACGGCAGTTTTGAGCCGGAATCACCGATTTCTGCAAATTCACGACATTGACAGGCGCTGAAC
This sequence comes from Pseudomonas sp. PHC1, assembly GCF_046487845.1. Classification (NCBI taxonomy): domain Bacteria; kingdom Pseudomonadati; phylum Pseudomonadota; class Gammaproteobacteria; order Pseudomonadales; family Pseudomonadaceae; genus Pseudomonas; species Pseudomonas sp. PHC1. The sequence continues at coordinate 105,979 of NZ_JBJXHJ010000007.1, read as the reverse complement.
GGGGGACTTCACTTGATGGCGCCCCTATCGGGCTCAAGGAGAGTTCAAATGACCGTATATGGCACAGAAGCACTTCGGGCTTTGCTAGGCAAGATTCAAGAGGGGCAGATCGACGTGTCAGGGGATGAGGTCGGTGTCTTTGAAAGACTGTTGCAATTGGGCTTGGTATTTTACAACGGCGATGGCAGTCCTGATGGGTACAAGGGTGTTTGTACCACCCGCGAGGGTGACCTTTACATGCTGAATGAAACTCCGTACCCGCCGATTCCCTAGTGTCATCAAACGACCGTTAAACGATACCGTCTATCCGATGCCTACATAGGTATCATCAAGTGCGGGTTTACAGGTTATTGATACTCATGCATTATGATCCCTCCATTGTTGATACCTCGCCAGCGGCGTGAGGAATATTAGGAGGGTGAGTAAATGAGTCGTCTATTCGGATACGGTCGCGTCAGTACGACGGAGCAGAACACCGACAACCAACTGGTGGCGCTCACCTCTAAGGGTTTCGATATCAAGCCCACCCGCTGGTTCTCTGAACAAATCAGTGGCGGCGTACCAGCCCTCCAGCGTCCCCAGTTCAGCAAGATGGCCGAACGCATGGAGACGGGTGACACGTTGGTGGTGCTGAAACTGGATCGGCTAGGCCGTGACGTGCAAGACGTTCTCGCCACCGTTTCCAAACTGGCAACGGATGGTATTCATGTCCGTAGCCTTGATCTTGATGGTGTAGACCTCACCAGTGCAGCCGGGAAGCTACAGCTAACAGTTCTCGCAGCAGTTGCAGCCTTTGAGCGTGATCGAATCAAGGAGCGCACCAAAGAGGGCCTTGCAAGGTCGAGCAAGAAGGGTGGTCGTCCAGTGGCTACAGACACCACGGAAGCGGTGCAAAAGCTCAAGGCTAAAGGCATGACACAGGCTCAGGCAGCAGCCGAACTCAAGGTGAGCTTGCCCACCATCAAGAGACATTGGAACAAGGTTTGAATTAGACCCTGTACACCCACATCAGCCCGCCTAGAGCGGGCTTTGTTGTGTCTATCAGCTCGCTTCGTCTCCAGGATTGCGTGCCTCTGAGAGCGTCTGAGAACGCTGCGCGGCGTTAGGTTATTTCTACTTTTTCAGCGTTTGGATAAGCCCCTGTCGAACGCCGTTAAGCAGCGTAAGCAAGACTGAGCCGATCTTATTTTTCAGACGCAAACGCAGAAGCTGAGGAACAGTGCTCAGTGGATTTTGGCGGGGGCCAGGTTCTGAAAATGTTGTGCGGGTAGGGCCACCAAATCAGCACAAGCTTGGTGGCTTGTCGCTAACCGTTAGCGTGGTGGGCTACGGTGGTGGTGACACACATCCTCCCACTCGCCGAAACGAAAACGGCGATACTGACGGACAGGGACAGTCTTCTTGCCAACGGTGTTGCATTCAAAGCTAGGCATATGGTCATTCCTTATGCGATTGGGTTGATCGCACACATCAAGATCCGGAACGACCGCCGATCAAACACCGATTGACGTAGTGGCATCAATTCGGTTAAATGGCGTCCTTCTCTTGACCGTGCTAACGCATGCGGAAGAGGGCGAGCAGTTACGTCTTTGTCCTCAGAAAACGTGACATGACTGCTCGTGAACATCTTCAGCCGAGACCGCCTTAATTGGCGGTCTCTGCGTTCCTGTGGAATATATAGACTTCGATTTCCCTCTGCAAGCCCCTCTAGCGCATTTAGAGCAATTTTCTGTGCCTGACCACCTCGTCACTCGGCTTTGACGCCAAAAACGCTCCTATAGCCCTTCAAGAGGCCCTAATGAGGCCCTCAAAAGGGTCTTTCGAGGCGAATTTCTCCCCTCCGATAAAAGAGTTTTCTCACAAAATGAGAGTCAGAGGAGGCGTAAACCCCAGCATGTAGGGTTTCGTAGGGAGGCGACCACAAGATAGTGTGTTTTTGGTGGGTGTTGCAACGTACTGCCTGTGGATAACCCTGTGTAACGAAAGTGAGAAAGCAGTCAATCCGCTGGCGTTGACCCTTTGTCACTGATTTCTGGGCATACGTCTTTTTTGCGCAAGCGAACCCTTTCACAAAAATCCTTCTATATAGAGGGCGCGATGAGTGCTCGTTTCGATGGGCGGAAATGATCACTTCTTTTCGGTCATTGGGCACCGTGCCATCATCTCGTCATACCTGATAATATTTCGGGATCAAACGGATGATGGTGAAGAGATGGGTCGGGGCGTCGCAAAGAAGTCTAGGTATGCATGGCTGAAGGCTGTATGTGCAGCGGTGCTGCTGCCCGGCTTCGGGGTGCCAATCACAAAGTGGGTAGAAGGCTACTACGATGTGTCGTTTTTTAGTCCATCGATCACGGCATTTTGGAATGTAATACAGTCTTTCGGGTACTGGTTAGTTCGAGACGTCACCGTATCCTTCTGGGTGTTAAGTCTACTCTGTGTCGGCTCGTTTCTTTTGCTGCTGCTTTTCCTGATCTTCCTATACAGCAATTTTTTCGAGAAGAGCACGGCGTCTTGGAAAACACTAACCGAAGACCAGAAGCTCGCGTTTGCAGTCGTCGGGGAGGCAATCCAGAACAGTCGCCAAATTGGGCACGAGAATGTACGTCAACTCTCTGGGTTGTCTGTAATCGCTACTCGAACCGCCCTAGATGTGCTGTTTCATTATGAGCTTATTCGCGTTGCCCGAGATCCGTGGGGTAACTCCTACCTTGATCTCACCTTTCGCGGGCAGCAACAATACCTAGAGCTGAGTTCTGTTCGCATTCAGTAGGGTGGGAAGCTTCTTGATTGCCGCGAGCTTCTGCTTTGGCGATGATCCCTGACTGTATGTGTCGAAAGTAACGGTGCCGGTTTCATGGCCTGCAAGCTCTCGAATCAATCTATCTGGAACGTCTGCCCGCACCAGTGACGTTACGAACGTTGCCCTGATGCTGTGGAACACTCGGGTGCGATCAAACCCCATGGCGGTCTTCAACCGACCGAACGCTTTACTAAGTGCATCCGACCGAATCCCATATTTGTTGTTGCTATCGGTAGGCACCAAATAACCGTCTTTGGACGCTTTGGCGAGACGATCCACCAGCGCTGTTAGCTTGGGATGCACTGGTACCGATCTGATCCCCGCGACGGTTTTTGAATCGACGATATCGAACATCGTCACCCCATCGACGGTAATCAGATGTTCCTTGCGAAGCTGGCACAGTTCCTCAATGCGAGCGCCGGTATACCCACCCAGCAAGATCAAGTCTGGTAGCGCGCCGAGATTCTGTTCCTTCGCTGCTTTGTACAGGGTGCCGACTTCCTCGATGGTGAAAGCCTTCCGTTTTGCGTCAAGCTTGGCCTTGCCTTTGAGTGAGGGTAGGGTGTGTTTCTCGAACGGGTTCACGTGCCCTTTGAAGGTCTGTCGCCACTGTGGTTCATGCTGCATCGACCATTGCCAGAACTGATTACCGGCAAGTAAATACTGTTGTTTAGTCTTGCTGCTGAGCTTCATGCCCTGTAGCCATGCACTCACCGAATCAAAGTCGAGCTTACTGCCAGTCGTTTGCAGATGCTCCGACAGATTCAACAGCTTCGACTCCTGCTGATTTATCGTCTTGAGGGCGACATGGTGCTCAAGCCTGTAGGTGCGGAATGAGGCTAACCGTGCCTTCGTAATCGGCGAGCGAGCTTTGTAGCTGGCCGGATCTTTCACCAGTGTTTCCAGTTCTTGGCCCTGCTGAACGGTGAGCTTGTATTCGGTGCCAAGACGCTTTTGCAGCATGTCCTTGAGTCCTCGATTCAGTTCATCCTGAATCTGTACTTTCCCTCCGATTCCATCCTTGAGGTGGTCGCCCACAAGCATGCGTACTGCTTCCATGAACCGAGGGCTGCTCATCAGCTTCGCTTTGAGGGTTGGATCAACATCAGGCAGTGGCGGGGCAGTCTCGCCGACAAGTGCTCGCTTCTGTCCTTGGGTGATTGCGTCCAAACCCTCGAGGGTTTGCACTATGTCTTCTTGCCAGCCATCCCCCAGTAACTTGCCCTCACGTATAACTTTTATCTGGCTCTTCCAAGCGTGCAGGATGGGCAGGCGGCGGAACATTGCCTCTTCTCGCGACCCAGTTTTCAGCGACAGCGACAGAATACGACGACCGCCGAAAGCCTCTCGCACGTCCTTGGGTATATCCATTCTGACGTGGTAGGTGCCACCCTGAAGTTCGAGATTGTTGGCCTTCGGCATGGTCACTTGCTCCGATTATTCTACGTAAATAGTCTACGTAATATCGCCATGAAAGCTAGTAAATACGGTACTTGTTGGGCTTTTCGGATACGTATGGTGAGTCCCTATCTCTCCGCCATACATAGAAAAAGCCCCGTAGCTGAGAAGCTACGGGGCTTTTTTGTTTTCAGGCTAAAAATCATCATTTGCCTAATCACCCTCGGATGATGATTTCAATTTGCTCAACACTCACGCCAAACCTCAATGCCAGCCCTCTCTTGGCATCATCAATCGATAATGAATCTTGAGTTGTTAATTCCGGGCTCGACGTGTCATCGAGCTTCGCTGCTTCATAATCATCACCAAGAATTAAGGTGGGGGTTTCTTCCCAGAGATTGAAGTGTGAACCGAGTCGGGTCCAGTTTAGGTTTTCAAGATCATCGCTGGAGTTTATGCCAAATTCGGACAGAGTTCGGTAAGCGACAGGGTTTCTATTCCCATCCCATGAGTTCGGAACAGCCAAATCCGCGAACTCGGAAAATCTAATGATCGCTCTGTCGGCATCTTTCTCCACAGGAGATTTTTCGACCGTTGAGATCTTGGCAATGAGAAATGCTGTTTGATGATCTGCTGTGGCTTGGCCCCATGTCTGGTTTCTGTTTTGAACACAGATCAAGTACCTGTGTTTTGATGCTTTTGACATATCAATCCGCCAAGCCTGACTCCCCCCCTCAGCAATGATCCTGTTCTTTCCACGACATGTGTAAACCGTCACGCATTCCTCATTTCCAACATTTTCGTTGTTCATCGAAGCTCCTAGGATACTGGATGGTTACTCATTTAAAGCTAGACGATAACTCGGAGACTTCAAGTAGTAATCATCGAGTATTTTCGAGAGCTCGAATTGAGCTGCCCATATGTGCTTATGCGTCAGGAAAGGACCGTAGGAAAAAACTGATCCTGGAAATGGGGGCCTTTTTATTTTGTTCGAGGAGCTTGGATTCCATTCTGTTTTCCTCTCTATGCGTCGAAAAAGCCTCGTGTCCAAACAACAGCGGGGCTTTTCGTTTTTGCTGGAACGCGGTGCGTGACGTAATCGTTATTTTTCTGTGCTCAGCGTTTTGCCAGACCTCGGTGAAACCGCATTCACCACATCATCAACAACCGCCTTACCCATCTCCGTCAGGAAATGCGCAGCCCATGCATATCGGTCCGTTTCTCTAATGAACGCCGCATCTTCTGCAAGTGCCTTGGCTAAAGCCAACAGGTCAGAAGCTTGAGCCAGCGCCTGGCTAACAGGCACTCCCGCGCTGACATGAAACAACGGAATATCGGAGCAATAGAGGAAGGGCGTAACCCCGGCGGTTTTTTCTTCAGGTGCATCATGCATGTGTAACTCCTTGACTGTGAGGAGCCGCCACTTTCGTTTCCAAGCGAGTGGGTGGCAGCTGTGCGCAGGTTGGAAACCGGGAGTCAAGGAGACCGGCACGCCCGAGGGCGTCCCACGCACAGCCGCCATAAAGCAAATTTACGGGCGAAAGAAGTCGCCAGCATTTGTCAGGGGCGCTGTTGCGTGACTCGTCGGGTTTCCAAGCCCGGCCGCTGAATAGGCAGCGACGTCTTGAGAATATCCCGCCGAAAGAAAGGCCAACAAGGCAGCAACCGGCCGTTGTGCACCGCTACAGCCCATTCACACGCAACTCGCGGATTCTGCCTACAAGCTCGTTTTGAGTCACCTGATTGTTCTTGTCGGCATGATGCTCAAACCCGATAACGACAAGGAAATACCCGATGACCGTGATGAGCTACAACGGCTACCACGCCCGAATTGAGTACAGCGACGAGGACGGTTTTTTTGTCGGTCATATCGCAGGAATACAGGATGTCGTGGGGTTTCATGGCGAGTCGATCAACGAACTCCGCAAGGCATCCGAAGAAGCCGTCACAGACTATCTGGAAACCTGCGCCCGACTCGGGCGAATAAAGGAAAGCCCCGTAGATGAAAATCTACGGGGCTTTTTCGTTTCCGATCCAGCGCAATTCGCTACCCCAACTACTTCTGCCCCAAATCCACCACCTCCCAACTATCATCCGGATCAAACCGCGTCATCGCCTTCGCCACCTTCTCCCCATCCGGCCCGAGATCCTTCTGAAACACCTGGCCCTCATGGCTGATCATGAAGCTCATCACTCCGGTGTCGGCATATTTCGCTGGCCACGCGATCAAGGCGAACCCGCGACTCATCTTGTCTCCAATCAGATAGCTGTAAGCGCCGCCCGGGGCTGACGGGCCTTGGGCGTCGAGGATGCGGAAGTGGTAGCCGTGCCAGTCTTCGTCGTTGATGGCCTGGCCGAAGGCGGGGCCGAGGGGGCTGATCTGGCCGCTGTCGTCTTCTGGCCAATAGAGTCCGTCGTGTTTGCCGGGGGAACTGAAGATTTTCTGTGCGTATTCGAGGGCGCCGTCGCCGTCGCGGTCTTGCGAGGCGTAATCCATTTGCGCGTCGTGGTAGGCCAGCGCCGATTGCGCGGCCGCCAGTTCGTTACGGCCGATGCGGCGGGCGCGGATTTCGACCTTTGCGGCGTTCATGTCGAAGCGCCAACCGGTTTTGTCTTTGATGAGGGGGATGGGCAGCGTCCAGTGATCGGGCCCGACGGAGAGCACGGCCTTGCTGTCGCCGGTCTTTTCCAGAGTGTGTTGTTCGCGGTATTGCTGCAGGAAGGCATCGACATCGCTGCGCTGTACGCCTTCACGGGGGATGAAACTGTGCCATTCCTCGCCCAGCAGTTCGGTCAGGCGTTTTTGGTCGGCGTGTTGCGTGCCGAGGGCTTCGACGAAGGCGTCCGCGGCTTTTTCCGGGGTTGGAAATACCTGCTGGGCCGAGGCGAAGGTCGACAATGCGAGGCCGGCCGCGAGGGTCAGGCAGCTTTTGACCAGAGAATGAATGTTCATCGACGGCCACCTCCTCTCTGACGCATGCCCCCGCCGGATGGCCGGCTGATCTGATGTCCGGCGGCGCGTGAGACGTTGGGACGTTGCGCGGAGATCTGGCTGGCCCGGCCACGGTCAGCCTGTAGTCGGGTCTGTGACGGGGAGCGCGCGCCGGCGAAGGCGTTGTTCCGTGCGCTGCCTGCTGCGGGTCGGGCTTGAGATGCACGGGGATCACGTTGATTCGCGCCCGGTTGCCGCGCTTCCCGCGTGTTGCCCTGAGCACGGTCGGCGGCTCTGGGCCTGTCAGCACTACCTTGCATGCGGTTGCCGGCATGGGCGGATTGCGCTTCGCGGACTTGATTGCGGGCTTCCCGATTGCTGGTGGCGGGACGTTCGATACCGGCCCTGTCCATCGAACTGCGGGCCCTTTCCCGAGCCTGCGCCCGCTGCGCGTTGTCCCCGCGATAGGCATCACGCTGAGCCGCGCCGTCCAGTTGCCGGCCAAACTGCGCGCGGCTGCGGTTGTCACGATAAGGCACGCCATCGCGATGCACGGTGTTGTGCTGCCACTTGTTCTGGTTGTTGGTGATCCGGTTATTGACGTTGATGTTGTTGTAACGGTTCACATCGATGTCGATGTCGTTATGGCCCCAGTCGCAGTTACCCCACAACGAAGCAACGACTGCCACGCCCGTACCGAAGGCCAGTCCGGCCACGAGTGCCTGACCCGGGTAGTAAGCGGGCGGCGGCGGGTAATACACCGGCGGCGAGGCCGGATAAGGCCAAGTGCCGTAAGTGGTCGTCGGGTTGTAGGTCGGAACGTAGACCACCTGCGGATCGGCGGGCTGAATGATGATGGTCGTGTTGTCGGCCGGCTTGGTTGTCCCGGCAGAGATGGGCGGCGTTACGTTCTGCACTGTCACATTCTGATATTGATTGCTCTGCAGATTGCCCGCCGCCTGGGCCTGACGCCGCAAACGCTGAACGCCGGCCATGAGTTCGTCAGGCTGGGCCAGAAAGGCATCCCCCAGCCGTTGTACCCAGACCGGATCCTGTCCCAGTGTCGCCAAGACCTGCGGGAACGCCACCAAGGCCTGCACGCTCGGATCCCACGTCTGGCTGGCCACTTGCTTGACCGCATCATCGCCCTTGGCGTCCGGATGAGCCTTGGACCAGGTCGCGGCTTCGGCGACTTCTCCCGGATAAGTGGCGGCCATCAGCACTTGTGCGAGGAGGGGGTCGGGATACAGGGCAATCGACGCGAGCATCTGGTCGAGCTGCTCCGTGGTAAACACGGCATCTTTGGCCGGAGCGGTGGTAGCCGCCGGGGCCGCAGGCGCATCGGCGGCCTGCAACAAGAGCGGTGCAGCGCTCAAGGCGAGCATGAGCGACGCGGCACGCAAGAGCGAACTGTGCATGACCTCTTCCCCACATCCAGATGGCAGGTTTGCAACTCGCGAGGCATCAACGGCCGACATCGGACGCTGCGCCGTGATGGAGAATGATTGGCGATTGGCGTTCCGTCAAAAACTGCAAGGTTTTTTTCGCAATAAGCACGTTGCCTGAGCGTTACCGCCCGTTTGCTTGCGTTTTGCGATAAATGACTAAACTTTCCGGTTCCAGGCCATGCAATCCCAAAGAGCCTGGCTGTCGCTCCAACCCGAGAGGTCTGGTCATGGCAAAGGGAAAGAAGAAAGACTCGCCCCGAGAAAAACCTGACGAACATACAAAACTGTCAAACAAGGACTACCTTGCCGAACTGCGCCGCCTGCATGTCGAACTGGTGAAAATGCAGGAATGGGTCAAGGCCGAAGGCATCAAGATCTGCATCATCTTCGAAGGCCGTGACGGTGCGGGCAAGGGCGGCACCATCAAGGCGCTGACCGAGCGGGTCAGCCCGCGGGTGTTTCGCGTCATCGCGTTGCCGGCGCCGACCGATCGCGAGAAGAGCCAGATGTACCTGCAGCGTTATCTGCCGCATTTGCCGGCGGCTGGCGAAGTGGTGATCTTCGATCGCAGTTGGTACAACCGCGCTGGCGTCGAGCGGGTGATGGGCTTTTGCACGGACAAACAGGTCGACAAGTTTCTCAAGTCCGTGCCGCTGGTGGAGCGAGCGGTCGTCGGTTCGGGGGTGATCCTGCTCAAGTACTGGCTGAATGTCAGCCAGGAAGAACAGACCCGGCGGCTGGAGGCGCGAATTGTCGACGGGCGCAAGATTTGGAAACTGTCGCCGATGGACCTCAAGTCCTACAGTCGCTGGTATGACTACTCCCGGGCGCGGGACGAAATGATCGAGGCGACCGACACCGATTACGCACCGTGGCTGGTGGCCAACTCGAACGACAAGCGCCGGGCGCGGCTCAATATCATCTCCGACCTGCTCAGTCGCATCCCCTACAAAGAAGTGCCGCGTGAGAAGGTGACATTACCCAAACGGCAGAAACCGGGCGGTTATAAAGAGTCGGATTATCCGTTCAGGCACATTCCCGAAAGGTTCTAAAGCCAGATCAGAAGTCGCCGGAGCTGCCAGCACAGGCAGTCCGGCGTTTTGATCGAATCTTCAGATTTCCTTGACCGGCGTATCTCCCTGCACGCCCTTGATCAACTCGATCACATGCAGGCAGTCCGCCTTGTTCACATACGACTCGCCACTGGCGACGGTCTCGTGATTCCCCGCCCTCAATCTCCAGCGCCATTGGCCCTTGCCGGTGCTCGGGGTGCCTTTGGATTGCCTGTAAATCTCGAAATACATTCAGTTCGCTCCATGCGATTTATGTGCGACAGCCTGTGTGACGCCTCGACGCAAGCCTAGCGGAGCGCGGCTTTTTGGCTATCGCGGATTTGTTTCCAATCGTTCGTGAATGTTTCTGGAAGGCCCGGGCCAGAGCGCAGGGATCGTCCTCCGGATTGGCCGGAACGCCGTTGTTTCACCCTTGCATGACGTTCCGGGCTGCTGCTTAATACGGGACGGCTCATGGCGTCGAACAGCGTTCGGCGACCGACAATCACTATAAGAAAGAGCAGTCCATTGACCCATCCGCACGGAACGCAACACGCGGGCCCGGTGACGTTGTCGCTGGTAGTGCCCGTATTCAATGAAGAGGACAGCCTCGACGGCTTTCTCCTGCGCATTCGACAGGTGTTCGCGCAAGAGACGCTGATCGAACTGGAACTGGTGTTCGTCAATGACGGCAGTTCCGATACGACGCTGGAGCGCTTGCTGCATTGCCAGCAGAGCGATTCGCGCATCCGCATCGTCGATCTGAGCCGCAATTTCGGCAAGGAGGCGGCGCTGTCCGCTGGTTTGCAGACGGCCACCGGGCAAGTCGTGGTGCCAATCGATGTCGATCTGCAGGATCCGCCCGAGGTCATCCTGCAAATGATCGAGCGCTGGCGCGAAGGTTTTGAAGTGGTGCTTGGCCACCGCATCAGCCGGCGCAACGACTCCTGGGCCAAGCAGACTTCCGCCAGTTGGTTCTATCGCCTGCACAACAAAATTGCCGAACAGTCATTGCCGGAAAACGTCGGTGATTTTCGGCTGATGGATCGCTGCGTGGTCGACGCGCTGCTGACGCTGCCCGAATCCCGACGCTTCATGAAAGGTTTGTTCGCCTGGGTCGGCTTTCGCACCACCCAGGTCGAATACGAGCGCCCGGAACGGGCGGCGGGGCAGAGCAAGTTCAATGGCTGGCGGCTGTGGAATTTCGCGCTGGAGGGCATCACCAGTTTCAGCACCGAACCGTTGCGGATCTGGACGTATCTGGGGGCGCTGGTCTCTCTGGTGTCGTTCGCCTTTGCGATGTTCATTGTGGTGCGCACGCTGATTCACGGCGTTGACTTGCCCGGTTACGCCTCGCTGATGGTTGCCGTGACGTTTCTCGGCGGTTTGCAGTTGATCGGCATCGGCGTGCTCGGCGAGTATCTGGGCCGCACTTATATCGAAGCGAAGCGCCGGCCGGTTTTCCTGGTGCGCCGCATCTACGAATCCAAGGACTGACAGATGGACCTCAAGGAAACCGACATTCTCGGCGACAGCATCGGCGAACATTGGTACTACTGCTCCAAAGCGGCCGCCACCCGCCGCTTGCTGGGTGAAGCACCGATCAAACGAATTCTCGATGTCGGCGCCGGTTCAGGGTTCTTCTCCCATCATTTGTTGACCCACACGACAGCGCGCGAAGCATGGTGCGTGGACATCAGCTACCCGGCTGACTCCAGCGCCACCACCGCCGGAAAACCGGTGCATTACCGCCGTTCCATCGACAGCGTGGACGCAGATCTGGTGCTGCTGATGGATGTGCTGGAGCACGTCGATGACGACCTCGGCCTGCTCAAGTCCTACGTCGATAAAGTGCCGTCCGGCAGTCGCTTCCTGATGACCGTGCCGGCGTTCCAGTTCATGTGGAGCGGTCACGATGACTTCCTCGAACACAAGCGTCGCTACACCCTGACGCAGTTCGAAAACCTGGCCGCCGATGCCGGGTTGCAGGTTGAACGGGGCGCCTACTATTTCGGCGCGGTGTTCCCCATTGCGCTTGCCTCCCGTCTGTTGCCTGGCACTGCCCATGGCTCGGCCCCTCGTTCGCAGCTCAAGCGCCATCATCCGCTGGTCAATTCCGTTCTGAAGACGCTGTGCCGACTTGAGCTGCCTTTGATGGGCACGAACCGTCTGGCGGGTTTGAGTGTGTTCGTGCTGGCGCGCAAACCGTGACGGCCACCGACAGATCCGCCTTGATTCAGCGCGGCTTGCGCTTTGCCGTGACCGGTCTGTTGGTCACCGCATTGCATGCGTTGGTGGCGGTGCTGTTCATCAACGTTGTCAGCCCGCTGCCTCCGTTGGCCAACGGTGTGGCTTTTATTGTGGCGACAGTGGTGTCCTATGTGATCAACACCACCTGGAGTTTTTCTGCCCGACTGCACGGCAAAACCTTGCTGCGTTTCATGCTGGTGTCGGCGGGTGGCTTTCTGTTGGCGATGTTCGTGGCCTGGGCGGCCCAGATAGCCGGGCTGCACTATCTCGCCGGCATCGGTGCCGTGGCGCTGACGATTCCGGCATTCACCTTCGTACTGCATAACTTCTGGACATATCGATGAAGGATTCACGGGAGCACCCGGCGCTTGCCCTGTTGCCGCTGCTGTTGGGTGTTCTGGTGTTTTTTCTGGTGGTCGGGCCGCAGGCGCTCAACCCACAGAACATCGCCTGGCTGCAGCAGGGCGATCCTGCAACGCATTATCTGGGCTGGGTGTTTTTCCGGCATTCGCCGTGGACTTTCCCGCTCGGGCTCAATCCGTCTTACGGGTTGGAATTGGGCAGTGCGATCATTTTTTCCGACTCCAATCCTTTGCTGGCGCTGCTGTTCAAACCTTTCAGTGCCTGGCTGCCGGACACCTTTCAGTATTTCGGATTGTGGCTGCTGGTCTGTTGTGTCCTGCAAGCCTGGTTCGGCTGGAAACTGATCGGGCTGATGACGCCCCATTCCTTGATCCGACTGCTGGGCGCCGGGCTGCTGCTGTTCTCGCCAGCGATGTTCTTGCGCATGGGCGGGCATCTTTCTCTGGCGGGGCATTTCCTGATCCTGGCGGCGCTGTATCTCGCGCTGCTGTCGAACCTGAGGCGACGGCGCCTCGCCTGGGGAGCCTTGCTGGCGGCGACGGCATGGGTGCACGCCTACCTGCTGGCCATGGTCGCGCTGATTTGGGTGGCGGATCTGCTGGGCAAGACATTCAATCAGTCTTTGACCCGGCGTCAGGCTGTGATCGAAGGGGGCATGCTTTTCGCCCTGGTGAGCGTGTGTTGCTGGCAGGCCGGGTACTTCAGCATTGCCGATGGCGCGGCCTCCGGTGGGTTTGGTTTGTACCGGATGAATCTGCTGTCGCCCCTCGACCCGGCCGGCTGGTCATTGATCCTGCCCGATCTGCCGAAGGCTGACGGGGATTACGAAGGTTTCAACTACCTTGGCCTGGGCGTTCTCTTATTGGTGCCGCTGGCGCTGTTTGCCTGGTTTCGGAACCGCCAACCTTTTAACGATCAGGTGCGCGCACGTCCATGGCTGTTGATGGCCCTGTTCGGATTATGGCTGTTCGCGCTGTCGAATCAGATTGGCATCGGGGCGTTGAACCTCGATTATCCGCTGCCGAAAAGCCTCGTCGCGCTGGCCAATATCTTTCGTGCCTCGGGCCGGATGTTCTGGCCGGTTCTGTATATCTGCATTCTGGCTGCGATTTTTCTGGTGGTACGCGGTTATCGGCCGCCTGTCGCCATCGGTTTGCTCGCGGTGGCGCTGCTGATCCAGATCGTCGATACACGCAGCGGGTGGATGGGGCTGCGGCAGGGAAAAATGCTGGCATCTTCGGCGGTCTGGGACAGTCCGATGGCTGATCCATTCTGGACGAGTGCCGCTGCGCGTTATGCCAAGGTCCGCAGCCTGATGCCACAGAACCAGGGTGAGCGCTGGCAGATGATTGCCGGTTTCGCAGCGACCCACGGGTTGAAAACCGATGCGGTCTATCTGGGACGCATGAGCACTTCGGCGCTGGCGCGGGCACAGCACAAAGCACGCGCGATGCTCGACTCGGGGCAGTACGACGTGGATGCTCTGTACCTCTTGGACGACGATGCGCTGGTCGATGCCGCCAGAACCATCAACAGTGAAACCGATCTGCTGACGCGCGTGGACGGCGTCGTGGTGCTGGCGCCGGGCTGGAAACGCTGTGCGCAGTGCCTGTCCGTGCAGGATGAGGGGCGGCGGATGTCAATGATCCCCCTCAGTCGCCCGGGACAGGTGCTGGCCTTCAGTTATCGAAACCGGCAACTGACCAGCGGCTGGTCGAAGCCGGAAAGCTGGGGGACGTGGACGGAAGGGCAACAGGCGAAAATCGAATTGCGGGTGTTGCCCCCGGTGCGTTCAATCGTGATCGACGCATTGGCATTCATCCAGCCCGGGCACCCCGGCCAGCGGGTGATCGTCAGTCTGAATGGTCAACAGGTACTGGAAACCCGTTTGACGCAGTTTCAAGGCAATCGCCTGGAAATCCCCATCAGCGCCCAGCTCGGTCAGCGCCTCGGGAGCGATGACCGGCTCGATATCGAATTGCGGTTGCCGGATGCCGTCAGTCCCCGACAACTGGGTATCAACGACGATTCGCGGATCATGGGGCTGGGGCTGAAGACGTTGACGGTGCAATGACACAGCGTTTCGATGGACGCCGCCCCCACGGCCTTTCTACACTGCCGCCATCTGGGGATCGGGGGGCAATGGATGAACCGCAATGAACTACGCAAGGCCGACATCAACCTGATGGTAGTGTTCGAGACTTTGATGCTCGAACGCAACGTGACCCGGGCCGCCGAGAAACTGTTTCTCGGCCAGCCGACCATCAGCTCGGCGCTCAATCGCCTGCGCACCATGCTTAATGACCCGTTGTTCATCCGCGTCGGCCATCGCATGGAGCCGACTGCCCGCGCCGAAGACATTTATCGTCATCTCAAGCCCGCGCTCGATTCGCTGTCGGTGGCCCTGAGCCTGACCCGCGATTTCGACCCCGCCGTCAGCACCATGACCTTTCGCATCGGCCTGTCGGACGACGTTGAATTCGGCCTGCTGCCGCCGCTGTTGCGCGCCTTGCGCCAGGAGGCGCCGAGCGTGGTGTTCGTGGTGCAGCACGCCGATTACTGGCGGATTCCCGACTTGCTGGCGGCGGGCGACATCACCGTCGGCATCAGCCAGACCCGCGGCCTGCCGGCCAATGCCAAGCGCAAACTGCTACGGCACATCCAGCCGAGCATCCTGCGCGCCGACAAGTCCGACACGCCGCTGACCCTCGATGAATATTGCGCACGCCCCCATGTGCTGGTTTCCCACACCGCCAATGTCAGTGGCTATGCCGATGAGTGGCTGGCGGACATCGGTCGCACCCGCCAAGTGGTGTTGTCGGTGCCGCAGTACAGTTCGTTGCCGGCGCTGCTGGCCGGCACCAATCTGATCGCCAGCCTGCCGGACTACACCGCGGAGGCCATGGCCGCTTCCGGGCTGCTGTTCAAAGAGCCGTTCCCGTTCAAGACCCCGACCCTCGACCTGTCGATGGTCTGGCTCAGTCACGTCGACAGTGACCCGGCCGAGCGTTGGTTGCGTTCGCGGCTGGAGCAATTCATGAGTGAGCGACCGGTGATGGCGCCGCTGGCGTGAGTCAGGCGTTGCTGTGTTATATGTACGGCCTTTGTGCCAAACCACCGGAGCACCGATATGCCACACCTGCACCTCGAATACACCGCCAACCTGCCGCAACTGAACGCCGACGTGGCGTTGATCCGGCTCAACAACACCCTGGTGGGGTCAGGTCAGTTCGTCCAGGAGTTCGATATCAAAAGTCGTGCGACCAAGGTTGAGACCTTCAAGGTCGGCACCGCCATGAACGAGCGTGCCTTTGTGGCGGTAAGGCTGGCGCTGCTCAGCGGTCGTTCCCCGGAGATCAAGACGCAACTGTCGCAGAGCCTGCTGGCGGTGTTGCAGGAACTGTGCGAATGGCCGGCCGGGGTCGAGGTGCAGTTGAGCGTGGAACTGCTCGACATCGACCGTGGGTCCTACAACAAGACCGCCATTGGCGTGTAGGACTCAGGCGGCTTCCAGCTCCGCGCAGGTCTTGATGATCTGCTCGCGCAGCCAGAGGTTGGCGCTGTCCTGATCGACGTTGTGGCTCCACTGCATGTCGAGGGTGAATCCCGGCAGGCCATTCGGCGCCTCGCAGTGATTGAACACGGCGTCGTTGGTCAGCAAACGCTGGATCCGCCGGGGCAGGGTGAGGATGAAATCGGTGCCGGTGATCATCTTCAACGCCGCGCTGTAACTGTTGGAGCGGGCGACGATCTGGCGTTTCTGCGCCTGCCGCGCCAGCCAGCCATCGACCATGTTGGTGGTCGACGTCCAGGGTGTCGGGAACACATGCCGGCGTTCGGTGAAGGCTTGCAGGCTCAGGCGCGGCTCCAGCGGCGTGGCGCGTTTGTCAAACACGCAGACCAGGTCGTCTTCCAGCAGCATGCGTGATTTCAGGTCGGCGTGGCTGCGATGGAAGTGCGGGCCGAAGCAGATCACCAGATCGAGACTGCCATCACGCAATTCTTCGACTGGCACGTCGGTTTCGAACTTGTGCATGTTGACCATCACCGGCAAGTCATTGAAGTCGAAGCGCTTCAACATTCGCGGCAGAATCAATTGCTCGAAGTATTCCGGTGCGCAGATGTTGAAGGTCACCGGTTGCGCCATCGGGTCGAAGGTCGGGGCGCCGGCGTGGCAGAGGTTGATGCTTTCGAGGATTTTCTGCACATGGCCATACATGCTGCAGGCTTTGTAGGTCGGGCGCATGCCTGTGCGGGTGTTGACGAACAATTCGTCTTCGAAGCTGTTGCGCAGTTTTTTCAGGCAGTAACTGACGGTGGACTGGCTGACGAACAGCGCCTCCGAAACGTCGGTGACGCTGCTTTGCTCATACACGGCGACAAACACCATGAGATCCTGCATGTCGAGCTTTCTAAGCAAGTTACTGTTCAGCATCCGTTCTGTCTCGCTGTGCTCCTTGCGCCGAATCTGCGCAAACGTGTGCGCATGATCGTAACGGAACGATGGTGCCAGGAGAAAGCCCTGTAGGACTTTTCACGGTCACTTGTGGGACAGAAAGTTTTAGTAACACGACGTGCCCAATCAAACCCGGCAAAGATGGCCAGAAGCCTTTATCCAGACGGGTCGAATTGATCAGTCCATGTGCCGGGCGTAATGCCGCGGGTTGAAACGCAGCACCATCAGCAGCATCAGCGCCATCACTGCCGTCAGTGACCACCACGCCCACTCGAAGCTGCCCAGTCGATCGCGAACCAGTCCGGCCATCAAGGGCGACAGCCCGGCAATCAGGTAGCCGATACCTTGTACGAACGCGGTCAGCCCGCCGGCACGTTGCGGTTCGTCGAGGTGATCGAGGGACACGATGAGACTCATCGGGAACAGTCCGCCGATGCCCAGCCCGAGCAGGCAGGGCCACAGCAGGCTCAGGTGCTGCGGGCTGAGGATCAGACCCAGGAATCCGGCGATGATCAGACTGAGCAGGGCGCCAAGCACCTGGCGTCGGTCACGGCTGCGATTGGCGATGGCGGGCACCACCAGCCCGGAAATCACCTCCATGGCCGTCAGAAAACCCAGCACCAGGCCGGCATTTTGTTCGCTCCAGCCCTTTTCCACGTAGTACGGCGCCAGCCAGGCGAGCACGCAGGTGTAGGACGCGGTGCCGAGACCGAAGAAGATCGCCAGCAGCCAGGCGCGGGAATTCGTGAAGAAGGATTCTTTTCTGACAGCGGCCTGGTTGGTGTCCGGCGCCGTGGCGCGGGTTGTCCACCACACAGGAATGGCGAGCAGTGCCAAAACCGCCCAGACCGCCAGACCCGCCCGCCAGTTGCCGGTCTGCATCAGCACCCACGGTGCGAACGAAGCGGCCAGCGCCGCGCCGCCCATGATCGAGGTGACGTAAAGGCCCATGCACAGCGCCACGTTGTCGGGAAACCGCGATTTGATCAGCACGGGCATCAAGGCCTGGATCAGTGCAATGCCGATCCCGGCCAGCACGGCGCTGGCGATCAATCCGCCGGCCGAGTCGAGAAACAAGCGCGACAGCGTTGCTACGCCAATGATCAACAACGACAGCAGCACCGTGCGCTGCTCACCGAGGCGCTGGCTGACCGCCATGCCGAAAAACATCGCCAGCCCCATCGCCATCACCGGTAGCAGGGTCAGCAACGCTGCGAGGCTGAAACTCAGCGCTATATCGCCGCGAATGGCCGAGAGCAAGGGCCCGACCGCCGCCATCGACGGGCGCAGGTTGAGGGCGACCAGGATGATGCCGAGCATCAGCCAGATGGCGGGGCGGGCAGTGGCGCGAACGTTTTCCATCTTCAGACCTTTGAACCAGAGGCTGTCGATTAGGCGGGCAGGCGAGCGGGGCGGCAAATCAGAAAGTCGGATGCGCTATCGAGAAATTCGATACGCGACCTCGTCGCCCACAACTGAACCACAGCTGAACCATTCTCAAATACGCCGAAAGTTTCACGGTTATTTCTTGAGCCAACTAATCGTTGGCTTCTTTTTCACAAAAAATTGATGGTTGCCTGCTTAAAGTTTGTGTGGTCTGAGTCAATGAAATTTTCACAATTGACGACGGCACTTACTTCAAGGAAATCGCCCCTCGCCATGTTCAAGTTAAAAGCCGTGCGCCCGGAATGGGTGACGTTGTTTGCCAGCGCCTTTCTTTTGACCGGATTCAATTTCGTGCTCTGGCAACACCTGTTCGACATCACCACTGCGGACGGCAAGGGCATTGCCATGCGCATTGCGTTCGGGGTGATGATCTTCGCGGCCTATAACATTGTGCTGACGTTGCTGGCGTTTCGACCCGTATTGAAACCGGTGCTGACGTTGTTGTTCATGGTCAGTGCCGGCGTGGCTTATTTCATGAGCCAATACGGGGTCATGATCGATGCCGGCATGTTTCGCAACTTTGCCGAAACCAATGCCACGGAAGTTCGCGATCTGCTGTCTTTGAAGTTATTCGCTTATATCGTGTTTCTGGGTGTCTTGCCGTCGTGGTTGTTATGGAAAGTTCCAGTCAACTATCGTCGCTGGCATCGCGAGTTGTTAAGTAAAGTTGTAGTAAGTGTCGCGTCGGTCGCGGTTATTGGCGGCGTGGCGTTAGCCAACTATCAGGGTTTGTCCTCGCTGTTTCGCAATCACCACGAAATTCGCCTGATGCTGGTGCCGAGCAACTACATTGGCGCCTCGGCCGGTTATCTGCGTGAGCAAGTAGCTTCGGCGCAGCAACCGTTCGTCACGATCGGTGAAGACGCCCAGCGCAACGCCGCCGTGCAGAACCATCCGCGCAAATCCCTGACGGTGCTGGTGGTGGGGGAGAGTGCCCGGGCGGAAAACTTCGGCATCCTTGGTTATGGCCGCGACACCACACCGAAACTGGACAAGGAAGCCGGCCTGATCGCTTTCACCGACGTGCATTCCTGCGGCACGGAAACCGCCGTGTCGGTGCCGTGCATGTTCTCCAACATGGGCCGCAAGGATTACGACGCCAGCAAGGCGAAGAATGAAGAAGGGTTGCTGGACGTGCTTAAACGGGCCGGGATCGACGTGATCTGGCGCGACAACCAGTCGGGCTGCAAAGGCACCTGCGATCGCGTCACCCTGCAGGATGTCAGCAATCTGAAAGACCCGGCACTGTGCGCCAACAGCGAATGCCGCGACGAAATCCTCTTGAAAGGCCTTCAAAGCTTTATCGATCACCTGGACAAGGACACCGTGTTGGTCCTGCACCAGATGGGTAGCCACGGGCCGGAGTATTTCAAGCGTTATCCAAAGGAATACGAACACTTCACCCCGGTGTGTGAAAGCAACGCACTGAACAATTGCAGCCGCGAGAGCATCGTCAACGGCTACGACAATACGCTGGTGTACACCGACCATGTGCTGTCGAGCCTGATCGATGTGTTGCGCAGCAATCAGGACAAGGTCGATACCGCCATGCTTTACCTGTCCGACCACGGCGAATCCCTGGGCGAGTACAACCTGTTCCTCCACGGCACGCCGTACATGCTGGCGCCGGAGCAGCAAAAACACGTAGCGATGCTGGCCTGGTTCTCCGACAGCTATCAGAAGTCCTACTCGGTCGACACCCATTGCCTGCAAATGAGCCGCGACAAGCCGCTGAGCCAGGACAACCTGTTCCACTCGATGCTCGGTTTGCTGGAAGTGCAGACCAAGGTCTACCAGCAGGATCTCGACCTGTTTGCCGGTTGCCGTGGCGCGGTGATCGACGGGGTGTTGGCCAAGGAGTGAGCCGGCAGACTCACTCTGTAAGACTATTCTTTCCTTCAGGCAGGAGATTTCATCAAGCTCTTGCCCTGTAGAGGCGCGGAAAGCGCCGGTGGCGATATATACTGCGCGCCATTCTTGAAGGGAGAGCCGTGTGGCCATCGATATTCACTGGATTCGCGACAACGATAGCCTCGCGCAGTTTTGCGCCGAGTGGCAGCAGCTGCCGTTCGTTGCCCTCGACACCGAATTCATGCGGGTCGACACCTTCTACCCGATTGCCGGCCTCTTGCAGGTCGGCGACGGCAAACGCGCCTACCTGATCGACCCGCTGACCATCAACGCCTGGCAACCCTTGGCTGCGTTGCTGGAAAACCCGGCGGTGCTCAAAGTCCTGCACGCCTGCAGCGAAGACCTTGAAGTCCTGCTGCGCCTGACCGGCAGCCTGCCGGCGCCGCTGTTCGACACCCAACTGGCCGCTGCCTACCTGAACCTCGGTTTTTCGATGGGCTATTCGCGTCTGGTGCAGGAAGTGCTTGGCATCGAACTGCCCAAGGGCGAAACCCGTTCCGACTGGTTGCAGCGTCCGTTGTCCGACACGCAAATCAGCTATGCCGCCGAAGACGCCGTGCATCTGGCGGAGGTTTTCGTACAACTGCGTCCGAAACTGTCCGACGACAAATTCGCCTGGGTGCTGGAGGACGGCGCCGAACTGGTCGCCAACCTGCGCCGCGAAACCGATCCGTACGAGGTCTATCGCGAGGCCAAACTGGCGTGGAAACTGTCCCGCGCCCAACTGGCCGTGCTGCGCGAACTGTGCGCCTGGCGTGAGCGCGAAGCCCGCGCCCGCGATCTGCCGCGCAATCGCATCGTCCGTGAACACTCGCTGTGGCCGCTGGCCCGGACCCAACCGGACAACCTCAGCGCGCTGGGCAAGATCGAAGACATGCACCCGCGTACCGTGCGTCAGGACGGCGAGTTTCTGCTTGATCTGATCAAGCGCTCTGGCAGTGTGGGGCCTGATCAATGGCCGCCAGCTGTGCCGGAGCCATTGCCGATCGAAGCCGCCGCGCTGATCAAACAGCTGCGCGCGCTCGGTCAGGCTGAAGCTGAACGTCTGGGCATCGCGCCGGAACTGATGCTGCGCAAGAAAACGCTCGAAGCCCTGGTCAAAAGCGGCTTCCCCGAGGGCCCTTACCAATTGCCTGATTCACTGCGTGGCTGGCGCCGCGAATTGATGGGCCAGAAGCTGCTCGACAGCCTGGCCACCGCCGGAGAACAGCCTTGAAACGTATTTGTTCCATTTATCAAAGTTCGAAGAAAAGCGGCATGTACCTGTACGTGCTCAAGAGCGATGCGCTGGAGCGCGTGCCGGAAGGTCTGATGGCGGCGTTCGGCAAGGCGAAGCATTCCTTCGATCTGGTGCTGACGCCCGAGCGCAAGCTGGCCAGTGAAGACATCGCCGTGGTCCTGGAAAACCTCGAGAAGCAGGGCTATCACCTGCAAATGCCACCGGCCGAGGAAGAGTACATCGAGCACTTGCCCGAAGAGTTGCTGCGACGCAACGACCCGGTCTGACCTGCGAGGCCCTGTCCTGGGCCTCTTGTTACCCCTGGAACGGTTTTTACGGCGACGGCTGCCACGAAGTGGGCGGCCGCCTGCACGGTTTGCGAAAGGTTTGAAAATGCGCGTTCTGATTGCTGAACACGACCACGCGAAATACGCCCGACTGCTGAGTCAGGCGGCCCCGGAGCTTGAAGTGCTGACCAGCGGCGACTCCGCCGAGCTGGCCCGCCAGGCCGTCGATTGCCCGGTGTGGCTGGGCCAGCCGGATCTGCTGGCGACCCTGTTGCGTCAGGGCCACCAGCCACAATGGCTGCAATCGACCTGGGCCGGCATCACACCGCTGCTGGCCGACGGTTTGCGCCGCGATTACCGCCTGACCCGGGCGGTCGGGATTTTCGGCCAGGTGATGGCTGAATACGTGTTGACCTACATGCTCGGCCACGAGCGCGAAGTGCTGGCGCGGCTGGTCAGCCAGGTCGAGCGCAAATGGGACAACCGCACCGGCCAGAGCCTGGTCGGACGCAAAGTGCTGATCGTCGGCACCGGCGACATCGGCCAGAGCGTGGCGCAGTTCCTGCTGCCGTTCGGCGTCGAGTTGTACGGCATCGCCAGCAGCGCCCGCGAACAGGCGCCGTTTGTCGAAGTCGGTTCGATGGCGGACTTGCCACGGCTGGTGGGCGAAGCGGATTACGTGGTCAACCTGCTGCCCAACACCGAGCACACCCACGACATCTACGACGCTGCGCTGTTCAAGCAATTCAAGCCGACCGGGCTGTTCATCAACGCCGGACGCGGTGTGGCGGTGGTCGATGCGGATCTGGTCGAGGCGTTGAAAGAAGGCCATCTGGCCGGCGCGGTGATCGACGTCTGCCGTCAGGAACCGCTGCCGCAACGGCATCCGTTCTGGACCGCGTGGGGCTTGCTGCTGACCGGGCACAGCTCGGCGCCGACCTCGCCGCCGATGATGGTGCAGTTGTTTCTGGATAACTTGCGCGCATATCAGGCGGGTGAAGCGTTGCGTGGGGAAGTGGATTTCGCACGCGGTTACTGACTATAGAGATCGTTCCCACGCTCTGCGTGGGAACGATCATCAAAAGGGGCTTAGAGGGTGAAGTCGCCTTCAGCCGCCAGTTCGCTCAGCGGACGACGCGGGCTCGGTACTTCTCGTGCTTGCAGGTAATCCGCCAGGGTGGCCTTGTCACCCAGCTTGCCCACCGCAACGGCGGCGTGCAACGCATAGCCTTCTGGAATGTTCAGCTCCTTGCGGGTCAGCTCCTGATCGAAGCCGGCCATGCCGTGGGTGTGCCAGCCGCTCAGGCTCGCTTGCAGCGACAGATGGCCCCAGGCCGAACCGGTGTCGAAGGTGTGCCACAGCGCCGGGGTTTCTTCGGTGGCGCCCGGTGCGGTGAAGGTGGTTTTTGAAATCACGATCACCAGCGCCGATGCGTGCTGTGCCCAACTGCGGTTGAATTCATTGAGCAGGCCCAGGAAACGCTCCCAGTTCGGCGTGTCGCGCCGGGCGTAGAGAAAGCGCCATGGCTGCGAGTTGTACGCCGACGGCGCCCAGCGTGCGGCTTCGAAGAAGCTCAGCAGGGTTTCTTCCGGGATCGCTTCGCCGGTGAAGGCGCGGGGCGACCAGCGATCGGTGAACTGCGGGTGAATGGCGTATTCGGCAACGCGAGGGTTGGCACTCATCGAAAGATTCCTTGCTACGTTTGAGGACAGGTTGGAAGCGAAACCCGGCGGGATCAGTTGGGCTGAACGATGGGGTTGTGGCGCAAGCCTGCCGTTCACCGGGTGCGACGCGGTCGAGCGTTAATGGCATCCGGCAAAGGCCTGGTGTGACCGGCAAAGCTACTTGGCCGCGCAAAAACTGACAAGCCCTGCACAACCGGCAGTCGCCGGCGCTTGGAACACAGAGCCTCGGGCACTAGACTGGCGGCCTTTTCACCACCTGATGTTGATGCTTGAGCCATGGCCGCCAAAGTCGAACCGTTCTGGATACGCAAAACCCTCGATCAACTCGATCACGAGGAATGGGAATCGCTGTGCGACGGCTGCGGCCTGTGCTGCCTGCAAAAGCTCGAGGATGAAGAAGACAACAGCGTCTATTACACGCGCATCGCCTGCAAACTGCTGGACCTCAAGACCTGTCAGTGCAGCGATTACCCGAACCGCATGCAGTTTGTCCCGGACTGCATCCAGCTCACCCCGGGCCAGGCCGAAGCGTTCAAATGGCTGCCGCCGACCTGCGGTTATCGGCTGGTCAGCGAAGGCAAGGACCTGCCGCTGTGGCATCACCTGGTCTGCGGTGATCGCGACGCGGTGCACCACGAACGGATCTCCCAGTCAGGGCGCATGCTCGCCGAAGGCAGCGTGCCGGAAGACGACTGGGAAGATCACCTGATTTTCCGCGCAGGTTGACGACTCACCAAGGAGCAGGCATGGCGACGGGATTGCGCCGGACGCTGATCGTCACGCTGCTGGCGCTCAGTGCGCCGGTGTGGGCGGCAAAGAAAGTCGATCTGGATTATCAGGTACGCCTGCTGCCGCAGAGCGATCAGGCCGAAGTGCGCCTGACCCTTGCCAAGGGCGAAGCGGTGCGCAGTCTGGATTTCGATCTTGGCGATGGCAGCCACTACAGCGAGTTCAAGGCCGACGGCCAGTGGCAACTGACACCGGGCAAACCGGCGCGCGGGATCTGGCGACCAGCGGCGGACAAAGCCAGCCTGACCTACCGCGTACGCATCAGCCACGGCCGCAAGAACGGCAGCTTCGACACGCGCATGACGCCGACCTGGGCGTTGATGCGCGGCGATGAACTGGTGCCGCCGGCCAAGCTCGATCAACAGGACGGCATTGAGTTGATCGCGCGCCTGCACGTCCAATTGCCCGACGGCTGGAAAAGCGTCGAAACCG
Source organism: Pseudomonas sp. PHC1 (assembly GCF_046487845.1). Taxonomy (NCBI): domain Bacteria; kingdom Pseudomonadati; phylum Pseudomonadota; class Gammaproteobacteria; order Pseudomonadales; family Pseudomonadaceae; genus Pseudomonas; species Pseudomonas sp. PHC1. The sequence goes on along the minus strand of NZ_JBJXHJ010000007.1, from coordinate 81,507 downwards.
CCTGGCCGCGCATCGGCAAGAACACATTCCGCATCGACAATCCGTCACGCCTGTTCGACCGCCCGACTGGCTGGATGCTCGCCGGCCACCTCGGCAGTCGCCGCACCCGGCTGGGCGAAACCGAGGTCACCGTGGCCTCGCCGCAGGGGCAGGGTATGCGCCGGATGGACGTGCTGACGCTGCTGACGTTCGTCTGGCCGCAGGTGCAGGCGGTGTTTCCCCGCCATCCGAGCAAACTGTTGATCGTCGGCGCCAACGACCCGATGTGGCGTGGCAGCCTGGCGGCGCGGGAGTCGATCTACCTCAACACGCGGTTGCCGCTGGTCAGCGAAAGCGGCAGCAGTGCTCTGGTGCGCGAGCTGGCACAGGTGTTCGGGCGGATCAACGACGAACAGCGCAGCGACTGGATCAGCGAAGGGTTCGCCGAGTATTACGCCATTGAACTGGTGCGCCGTGCGGGCGGCATGAGCGACGAGCGTTATCAGAGTTTGCAGGCGAAACTGGCGAAGGACAGCCAGACAGTCACGACCCTGCGCGGCGAACAGATCAGTCCGGCGCAGGTGTCGAAAGCGGTGCTGCTGTTACAGGAACTGGATGGCGAGATTCGCCTGAAGACCCGCAACAAGCGCTCGCTGGATGATGTGCTGCGCGGGGCGATGCATCTGGGGACGGTGGACACCAAAGAGTTCGTGCAACTCGCCGAAAGCATTCTCGGCGAGTCGTCTCTGGCCCTCGATACCGCCTTGCTTCGGTAGCGATCAAACCCCGGCTTTCGGCGATTTCACCGAATCATTGCCGGTCACCGTGGCGGTGTTGGTCGCCGCCTCGGCATTGGCCTTGAGCTTGCTCAGCTCTTCACCGGCCCGCTCGATCTTTGCTCGCACGTTGTTCATGTCCTGACGGCTTTTCTCCAGCAGGCTTTTCACCGAACTGTGCCCGGTGATGCCGCGAGCCATGGCCACGCCGCCAATCGCCACCTGAATCAGCCCGAACACCCCACCACGACGCAGGCCCTTGCCGACCATGATCACGCCGCCGGCCAGCGAGCCGATGCGCTCCCAGCCTTCGACGTTCTGTTCGGAACGGCTCTGGAACGGGGTGGATTCGATACGTTCGACGCGTTTGAGCTCGGTCATGATCTTTCTCCAGGCAATGAGTGATGGATAAACAAGCTGACTGCGCAGGCCGTCAGCTCGTTCCATCGGATGTGCGGCGTTTCAGCGGAATTTCGGCCCGGAGCGGGTGTTCAGGCCTTTGGCCATGCGGTCGTAGAGCACAACGTTGACCGTGGCGGCGAGGTTCATGCAACCGGTGGTCGGGATGTACACGACGTCTTCGCACCAGTCGCGGATCTCCTGATCCAGCGAGCCGTCTTCGGGGCCGAAGATGTACAGGGCACGATCCGGGTGGGTGTATTCGGGCAGCGGGCGGGCGCCGTCGACCAGTTCCACGGCAACCGGGACGCAATTGAGCGGCAGGATCTTTTTCAGGTCGTCGATGCCGATCAGCGGGATGTCGTAGTGCACGCGCTTGGTGTCGGTGACGAAGTCGGCGGCGCGTTCATAGCGCTTGCCGGTGTAGAACACGGTCGATACGCCATAACAGCCTGCGGCGCGCATCACCGAACCGACGTTTTCCGGTGATTTGGGGTTATACAAACCAATGCAGCTGTACCGTTTGTCTGCCACGAGCGGGGTGCCTTCGGGAAAAAGAGGGCGATTATACGGGGATTGGGGGAGGGCGGGCAGATTCAGGACAGATCGTTCCCACGCAGGGCGTGGGAACGATCAGGGTAGGGGGATCAGTCTTCTTTTTTCATCAGGCCGGCCAGCGCCGCAAACGGGTTGTGCGTGGCCTTGGCGATTTTCGGCGTGCTCAGCGAGCCTTCGCCGAAGTACTGCTGGTCGGTGTAGCGCGAGTGTTCGTTGTCGTGGCAGTACAGGCACAGCAGTTCCCAGTTGGAACCGTCCTGCGGGTTGTTGTCGTGGTTGTGGTCACGGTGGTGCACGGTCAGCTCGCTCAGGCGCTTGCCGGAAAACTCACGGGCGCAGCGGCCGCAGACGTGCGGGTACATTTTCAGGGCCTTGTCGCGGTAGCCCATTTCCTTGTCGCGCTGGTTGTCGGCGAGGATGCGATCCAGCTTCGAAGTGTTGGTCGGGGTGGACGAACTCATGGGTTCACCTTTGCAGAAAGACGAATGACGGTTATGGGGCCAGTTTAGCTCAGCCCTTGAGCTTCTCGGCAATCCAGATCGTATGACGGGTGCCCTTGTTGCCGTGGGCGAAGACCTGGACTTCCTCGGCCTTGAAACCGGCCTTCTTCAATTTGTCGGAAAACTGCCGGTCGGCGCTGGCCGACCACACCGCCAGCACGCCTTTGGGCCGCATCGCCCTGGCGCACGCGGCCAGGCCAGCGGCGGAATACAGCCAGCTATTGGCCTTCTGGGTCAGGCCTTCGGGGCCGTTGTCGACGTCGAGCATGATCGCGTCGAAGCCGTTCGGCTCGCTTTGCAGCACTTTGGCCACGTCTTCCTGGCGGATCACCGTGCGCGGATCGAGCAGCGGACGTCCGGACTTTTCACCGAGCGGGCCGCGATTCCACTCGACCACGCCGGGCACCAGTTCGGCGACCACCACTTCGGCGCTCTTGCCCAGATGCTTGAGCGCGGAGGCGAGAGTGAAGCCCATGCCCAGCCCGCCGATCAGCACCCGCGAGTTCGGTCGGCCGGCGACCTTGCGGCACGGAATCTCGGCCAGCGCGTCTTCGGAACCGTGCATGCGGGTGTTCATCAATTGGCCGCCGTCGCCGCCCTGAATCTTGATGACGAAGTCCTCGCCATACTCAAACAGGCACAGGGCGCCGCCGTTGTCAGGGATCGGCGTGGTGTCGAGCAGAACGAAACGTTTCATGGAAATCTCTACAGGGGGGAAGGCAAGCCGGCGCGTTGGGAGTAGCCTGAAGGCAGACTTCAGGCCAACGGAGCCCTTGATGAAGCGCACCATTCTAACGGCCATTACCCTGGCCGCGCTCTCGATAACTGCCGTACAGGCGCAACAGACGATTCCCGTCAGCCCGACACCGCAACCGGGCTCGCCCGGCACGGCGACGCCCACCCCGTATCCGCAGATCAGTCCGGTGCCGATTCCCAAGGCCGGCCCCGGCAGTGGCGGACCGCCGCTGGTGCCAATCGAAATGCCCAGCCCGCCGACCAAGGATCAGCCATTGCCGGGCCTGGAACAGACCGACAGCAAACCCAAATCCCCGGGAGGCTAGATCTGCTGGGCGGCGAGCTGGCCGTCGGCCATGCGCAGGCGTTTGGAGAGGGAGACGGCGAGGGCGCGGATGATCTTGGCAGCGATCTTCGGCGCGTCGTTGAGCATTTTTTCCAGCGAATCCTTGCCGAGGTTGAGCAACTGGCAGTTGCTCGCCGCCACGCAAGTCGCCGAACGGCGTTCGCCGTCGAGCACGGCCATTTCACCGAACGCTCGGCCGCTGCGCAGGGTGGCCATGGTCACGACCTGGCCGTCGACGCCGGTTTTCTGCACGGCCACCTGGCCGGTGTGGATGATGCACATGAAACTGCCGGCATCGCCTTCGCGAAAGATCGCTTCGCCTTCAGCCACGGTGCTGATGCTGAAGTAGCCCGAGGCGGCGGCAAAATCCGCCAGCTGCAATTGATCGAACAGGCCGCAGTCCATCAGCCAGTCGCGGATTTCGTTGTTCAGTAGAGTCGGTTCTGACATGTCGTGCGGTCTTTTTGTTGTGTCGGGTGGCAGGCTCGCCACCGGGGCCGATCTGCTTATCGGCTCCCGGTGCCCGGAATTAAGACCTGACTGACCGGCGGAGTTCCTCAGACGATGCCCAGAACCTTGAAAACAAATGCATATTCGAGGGCTACGTCACGTAATCCCTGATAGCGCCCGCTCATCCCGCCGTGGCCGGCGCCCAGTTCGGTCTTGAGCAGTAAGGGATTGTCATCGGTCTTGGTCGCGCGCAGCTTCGCCACCCACTTGGCCGCTTCCCAATACTGCACGCGGCTGTCGTTGTAGCCGGCGATTACCAGCGTCGCAGGATAGCCCTGCGCGGTGACGTTTTCGTACGGCGCGTAGGCCTTGATCCGCTCGTAAACCGCGGGCTCCTCGGGATTGCCCCACTCGTCGTATTCGGTGACGGTCAGCGGCAGATCCGGGTCGAGCATGGTGTTGAGCACATCGACGAACGGCACTTCGGCAATGGCCATACCGAACAGATCCGGGCGCTGGTTGAGTACCGCGCCGATCAGCAGGCCACCGGCGCTGCCACCGCTGATCGTCAGTTGTGGCGCGGTGGTAATGCCGTTGAGGATCAGAAATTCGGCGCAGGCAATGAAGTCACTGAAGGTGTTGTGCTTGTGCTCCTGCTTGCCGGCACGATACCAGGCTTCGCCCAGCTCGCCGCCGCCACGCACGTGGGCGATGGCGAACGCCATGCCGCGATCCAGCAGGCTCAGGCGGGCATGGGAGAACCACGGATCGAGGCTCGAACCGTAGGCGCCATAACCGTACAGGTACAGCGGCACGGCTTTGCCGACCATTTCCCGTTTCATCACCAGACTGATCGGCACCTGGGTGCCGTCCGGCGCGGTCGCCCACAGGCGCTGGCTGACGTAGGCGTCGGCGTCGAACGGGCCGAGCACCGGGGTTTCCTTGAGGACGGTCTGCTCGCCAGTGGCGAGGATCAGTTGCCGAACCTGAGCCGGACGATTCAGCGCTTCATAGCGCAGGCGAATGCGGTCACTTTCGAACTCCAGGCTGTTTTGCACGTAGAGGCTGTAGGCCGCGTCCGGCAGTTGCACGCGGTAAGGCGCCAGACTGTGTGGACGGACTTCGATGATCGGCAATCCGCCTTCGCGCAGGCTCAGGGTCAGGGCCTCGGCGTTGAGGGTCACGCCATCGAGCATCACCGAATCGCTGTGCGGGATCAGGTTCTGCCAGTCGGCTTCGCTCGGTGCGCTGCCGGTGTCCGGCGCCTGATACAGGGCGAAGTTGATGCCGTCGCGGTTGGTGCGGATGAACCACGTCCATTCGCCGTCGAGCTTGCCGTGATCGACGTCGTACTCGTGATCCTCGACCCGGGGCGCCAGGCATGTGAACGGCAGGTGCGGCTGATGGGCGTCCAGCGCCCAGACTTCGCTGGTGGTCTTGCTGCCCAGGGACAGCAGCAACTGCTGCTCGGAGCTGGCGCGGTAGCAATGCAGGAAGAAACGCCCGTCCGGTTCGTGGAACACCTCTTCGGCAGCCGTGCCGTCGAGGCGATAGCGAAACAGTTTGTGCGGGCGATGGGTGTCGTCGAGCACGCCGAAGAACAGCGTGAGGCTGTCGTTGGCCCAGGTCATGCTGCCGTCGCAGTCCTGGAATTCCAGTTCGCTGACGCGCTCGCTGGATAATTCCTTCACGAACAGCGTGTAAATCTCGTCGCCCGAGGCATCGACGCTGTAGGCCAGACGCTGATGATCCGGGCTGATGCTGAACGCGCCGAGGGAGAAAAAGCCGCCGTTGGCCAGGGCGTTCGGGTCGAGCAGCAGCTGTTCGCGGCTTTCGTCGAGGGTCAGGCTGTCGTCGGCCGGACGCGGGCAGCGGTAGTGGCGGGCGTACTCGTCACCTGCTGTGGTGCGGGTGTAATACAGATACGGGCCCCATGGCGACGGCAGGGACAGGTCGGTTTCGAGGATCCGGCCCTTGATCTCCTCGAACAGGGTTTCACGCAGCTCTGCCTGATCGGCAGTCTGCGCTTGCTGATAGTCGTTTTCAGCCTTGAGGTAGTCGAGCACCGCGTCGGTGTCGCGTTCCTGCAGCCAGGCGTACGGGTCGTGACCGGCGGCCTTGTGGGCAATCGGGGCGCTGATGACGTTGGCGGATACGGGCATGGAAAGCTCTCGGACATGACAAATAAGGGCCGCACGGACGGCGGGGAAGCCTGACGTGCGAAAAGTCGTTACTATAAGCGCCTCTTTGCCTGCCTTGCCATGGACACCATGACCGAGAACGACTATCTGATCGCCTGGGGCCTTTACGCCTTTGCCGCCGTGGGCTGCCTGCTGGTGTGGATGCGCATGACCCGCTGGATGTGGCGCTGGCTGCGCGAGCCGCTGCGTGTATTGATGGCGGTGTTGCTGTTCAGCCCGACCATCATTGACCCGGTGAAAGAAAAATTCGCCCCGGCCATCGCCATCACCGTGCTGGATCTGGCGTTCAAGGTCGGCAACAACGCCTGGCGCGCGATTTCCGAACTGCTCATGTACGCCATGATCGCGTTCGGTCTGTATCTGATTTTTGTGCTGATCCGCCTGCCGATCGAACGCGCCTCCAAGGCCCGCCGGGAGAAGGCCGAAGCTGTCCGCGCAGCCGCCCGGGCCGAAGACGAGCGGGACGCCGAGCAACCGTTCGGCGGCGCCGGGGATGACCGCTACGGTCGCCCGCCGGTGCCGAGCAATCCGCAGCGCATGCGGGTCGAGCCGCGTCTGTAATCACGAGAGTCCGCACATGTGTGAATTACTGGGCATGAGTGCCAACGTGCCGACCGACATCGTGTTCAGCTTCACCGGGCTGATGCAGCGCGGTGGTCGCACCGGGCCACACCGCGACGGCTGGGGCATTGCCTTCTACGAAGGGCGCGGGTTGCGCCTGTTCCAGGATCCGGCGGCCAGCAGCGAATCGGAAGTGGCCAATCTGGTGCAGCGCTATCCGATCAAGAGCGAAGTGGTCATCGGTCATATCCGTCAGGCCAACGTCGGCAAGGTCTGCCTGTCCAACACCCATCCGTTCGTCCGCGAACTGTGGGGGCGCAACTGGTGCTTCGCGCACAACGGCCAGCTCGCCGATTTCACCCCGATCAAGAGTTTCTACCGTCCGGTCGGCGATACCGACAGCGAAGCGGCGTTCTGCGATTTGCTCAATCGCATACGTGCAGCGTTTCCGGAACCGGTCGATATAGAAGTGCTGTTGCCGGATCTGGTCGCGGCCTGCGCCGAATATCGCAGCCAAGGCGTGTTCAACTGCCTGCTCAGCGATGGCGACTGGCTGTTCTGCTATTGCTCGACCAAACTGGCGCAGATCACCCGACGCGCACCGTTTGGCCCGGCGCGGCTCAAGGATGTCGATGTGATCGTCGATTTCCAGGCCGAAACCACGCCCAACGACGTGGTCACGGTGATTGCCACCGAACCCTTGACCGAAAACGAAACCTGGACCCGCTACGAACCGGGCCAATGGAGCCTGTGGCGACGCGGCGAATGCGTCAGCCAGGGCACGACCGAATAAGGATTTCCCCGAATGTTGCTCAGTTATCTACGGCTGGTGTTGTTTGCGGCGGGCCTGTTGATCGGTGTCCAGGTGCCGGGCTTCATCAACGATTACGCCAAGCGGGTCGAAGCGCACCTGATCGAGGCACAGACCGGCCTGCGCGGCTTCCAGGGCACCGCCGAGCAGTTCTTCAAGGGTGATATCCAGGCGCTGGTTGCCCATTACCGCGCCAGCGAAGACCCGGTGTTTCGCAGCGATGCCGACAGCCTGAGCACCTTGCTCAACCGTCAGCTGGCGCTGGACAAGCAATTCCAGGCGATGCAGGGCCCGTGGTACATCCGCTTCCTGCAAGTGGTGCTGGCCGCCGACCCGGACATCCGCAAGGAAACCTGGAACGGTTACAGCTACCAGATCCTGCTGACGCCTGAGGCGATGATCTGGGGCATGAGCGGCGCGCTGTTGCTGTCGTTCGGCCTGGAATGCCTGTTCCGTCTGATCGACTGGGTGGTGCTGGGCGGCAAGCGCCTGCGCCAGAGCCGGCCGATCGAAGATCGGGATGTGCGCGGGCTCTGAGCCTTATGAAGATCGTTCCCACGCAGACGGTTCGACGCCTCGACGTGGGAACGATCAAGACAGGACGATGTAGTTCTCGCCCACTTTCTGCGCATACCCCTCCAGCACCTGCTGACACAGCGTCACAATCTCTTCGACCCATGCCACCCCGACCCGCCACGACACCACCACCTGCAGGTTCGGCGGGCGCTGTTCGATGTCGAGCAGAGTCAATTCCCCTCGCGCCAGTTCCTCGGCCACCAGCACCGGCGGCAACGCGCCAATGCCGAATCCGTCACGCAACAGTCGAGTGATCGCCGACACCGAATTCACACAGTTCAACCGGGGCGCCAGCACGCCCTGAGCCTGCATCAGCGCCAGAATGTCCTGATGCGGGCGGGAGTTTTTCGAGTAGGTGATGATCCGTTCCTGCGCCAGGTCGGCGAGGCTTTGGTAGTCGCGGTTGTAGATCGAATGACTGGCGACGATCCAGCCAATGGGGTGGCTGGCCAGCTCCAGGCTGCGCACGCTTTCCTGGCGCACCAGATCGGTTTGCAGGATCAGGTCGAGAAAGCCTTTTTGCAGCTGATCGCAGAGGTTCAGCGAGGTATCCGCCACCAGCTCGATTTCCACCCGTGGGTACAGATCGGTCATCTGCGCCACCAACGGGCTGAGCCAGGTGTGAATCACCGTGTCCATCACCCCGATGCGCACACGGCCGACCTTGCTCGATCGGGTCTCGATCGACTGTTTCAGCGCCTGCATCGTGTCGAGCATCTGCTCGGCATAGTCCAGCACTTTCAGACCTTCAGGGGTCAGGCTGACGCCGCGTGAATCACGCAGGAACAGCTTCACCCCCAGCTCGCCTTCAAGCACTGCGATCCGGCTCGAGATCGAAGCCTGGGTGGTGAACAGCTTGTCGGCGGTCAGGCGAAAACTTTTCAGCCGGGCGACCCAGACGAAGGTTTCGAGAAACTTCAGGTTCATGGCAACAAATTTTTCTTATGTCTTGGGCGGGTTTTTATTCGTTGGACGCGACCGGGTGACGCACCCAAGAATCGACGCATCCGGTTCCCACGATAGGCGTCGTCGGAACTTCGAACAAGACCAATAAAAGCCTGCGGAGACATGCCATGAGTGCGCCCGACACCCTCGACCTCCCCCAGACTGCGGCCCGTCCCGGCCCGTTCGACTGGTATCGCAACATCAATCAGCAGGAGCGCCGGACCTTCTGGAGCTGCAAGATCGGCTACGGTCTGGACGGCATGGACACCCAGATGCTCAGCTTCGTGGTGCCGACCCTGATCGCGATGTGGGGCATCACCACCGGCGAAGCCGGCCTGATCCACACCAGCACCCTGATCGCGTCGGCCATCGGCGGTTGGGTGGCGGGGATCCTCTCCGACCGCATCGGCCGCGTGCGCACCCTGCAACTGACGGTGCTGTGGTTTGCCTTCTTCACGTTCCTCTGCGGTTTCGCCCAGAACTACGAGCAACTGCTGATCGCCCGCACCTTGATGGGCTTCGGTTTCGGCGGTGAATGGACCGCCGGCGCCGTGCTGATCGGTGAAGTGATCCGCGCCAAGGATCGCGGCAAAGCCGTGGGCATGGTGCAATCGGGCTGGGCGTTGGGGTGGGGGCTGACGGCGATTCTGTACGCGCTGCTGTTCTCGGTGCTGCCGCCGGAGGATGCCTGGCGCGCATTGTTCATCCTCGGCATCGTGCCGGCCGTGTTCGTGATTTTCGTCCGACGCCTGGTGAAAGACCCGGAGATCTACCGCGAAGCCAAAGCCAAACAAACCCCGGACAGCCCGTCGAAGTTCTACGAGATCTTCGCCCCCGGCATGCTCTTCACCACGATCCGCGCCTCGTTGCTGACCACTGGCGCACTCGGCGGCTATTACGCGATCACCTCCTGGCTGCCGACTTTTCTGAAGAACGAGCGCGGCTTGAGCGTACTCGGCACCGGCGGTTATCTGGCGATGGTGATCATCGGTTCCTACGCCGGTTATGTGATCAGCGCCTATTTGACCGACCTGTTGGGCCGCAAGAAAAACTTCATCCTGTTCGCCGTCGGCTCGTTCACCATCGTCCTGCTCTACACCCAATTGCCGGTCAGCAACGGCGTGATGTTGTGGCTGGGCTTCCCGCTGGGCTTCTTTGCGTCGGGGATTTTCAGTGGCATGGGCGCGTTTCTCACCGAGTTGTTCCCGACCCGGATTCGCGGCTCGGGGCAGGGCTTCTGCTACAACATCGGCCGGGCGCTGGCGGCGTTGTTCCCGCTGCTGATCGGGCTGCTCAGCCAGAAAGTGCCGCTGAGTGTAGGCATCGGGGCCTTTGCGGCAGTGTCCTACGGCGTGGTGATCCTCGCGGCATTGAGCCTGCCGGAAACCCGTGGCAAGCAACTGGACGCGCAGTAACTGATAACCTGCGGGGCACTGTCTGTCCCACGGCAAAAAAAGAAAAGAACTACAGGAGTGTTCACCGTGAGCCGCCTGCTATTGAACTGTGACATCGGCGAGAGCTTCGGCAGTTGGACCATGGGTCTGGATGCGGAAGTCATGCCCTTCATCGATTGCGCCAACATTGCCTGCGGTTTCCACGCCGGCGACCCTGGCATCATGCGCAAGACCGTCAGCCTGGCCCTGACCCACGGCGTGCAGATCGGTGCGCATCCGGCCTATCAGGATCTGGTGGGATTCGGCCGACGTTCCATGGCCTACACCGCCCAGGAACTGCAAGACATCCTGCATTACCAGATCGGCGCCCTCGACGGCATTTGCCGTGCCCAAGGCGGGCGAGTCAGTTACGTCAAACCCCACGGCGCGATGTACAACGACATGATGGCCAACCCGGCGCAGTTGCGGGCGGTGATTCAGGCCGTCGCGGCTTACGACCGAAGCTTGCCGCTGATGCTGATGGCCACCCGCGATAACACGGCCGCGCAACAGCTCGGCGATGAATACGGCGTGACCCTGTGGTTCGAAGCCTTCGCCGACCGCGCCTATGACAGCGCCGGCCGACTGGTTTCGCGACAACGGCCGGGTGCGGTGCATCACGACGCCGAAACCATCATCGGGCAAGCGCTGACCATCGCCCGTGGCGACAACCTCATCGCCAGCGACGGCAGCGCGCTGCATCTGCAAGCCAACACACTGTGCGTGCACGGTGACAACGCCAGTTCGGTGGCAGCCGTGCAGCGCATTCGTCAGGCCCTGAACGAGCAGAGCGCGCCATGAATCCGCGGGTGGAAGTGGTGGCGCTGGATTGCCTGATGCTGCGCCTGTTCGATGAGATCGCCGAAGCCAACATGCCGTGGATGCTCGCCGCCAGCGAGCGACTGCGCACGGCGTTCGGCGAGCATCTGATCGACCTGGTGCCGTCCTACACCACGTTGATGGTGCATTACGACCTGACGGCATTGAGCCCGAGTCAGGCTCGGGAATTGATCGCCGACGCGCTGATCGACCTGTCGCCGAATGTGCGAACCGGTGGCCAGTGCCATGTGCTGCCGGTGTGGTACGACCTGAGTGTCGGCCCGGAACTGAGCCTGCTGTCGCAGCGCAGCGGTTTGTCGCTAGACGTAGTGATCCGCCGTCACTGCGCTCGGGAATATCAGGTGTTTGCGCTCGGATTTGCGCCAGGTTTTGCCTTTATGGGGCTGGTGGAAGACGTCCTCGCGGCACCGCGTCTGAATACCCCGCGCAAGAAAGTCGCCGCCGGCAGCGTCGGCATCGCCGAGCGGCAGACGGCGGCGTATCCGGTGGTGTCTCCCGGCGGCTGGAACCTGATCGGTCGCACGCCGGCAAAACTGTTCGACCGTGAACGCGATGGCTACAGCCTCATGCAGCCCGGCGATAGTGTGCGTTTCGAAGCGGTGAGCCATGCCGAATTCATCCGTCTGGGCGGTGACGACACACCTCTGGAGGCCCTGGCATGAGCCGACTGACGATTGAAGCGAGTACGCCGCTGTGCCTGTTGCAGGACGCCGGGCGGTTTGGCGTGCGCCATCTGGGCGTGACCCAGGGCGGCGCGGCGGACTGGCGATCGATGGCCTGGGCCAACTGGTTGCTGGGCAATGGCCTGGATCTGCCGGTGATCGAAATCACCCTCGGCGGATTTGCCGTGGCGGCTGATGAAGATTGCTTGCTGGCATTGGCTGGCGCCGATCTTGGCGCACAGATCGACGGCGAGGCGTTGGCGCCGTGGCGCAGTTTCAAGCTGCGCAAAGGTCAGACCTTGAAGTTCACCCAGCCGTTGCTGGGCGCGCGCGCCTATCTGGCGGCGCCCGGCGGTTTCAGTGCGCCGAAAGTGCTGGGCAGCAGTGCCACGGTGGTGCGTGAGGAACTCGGTGGGCTCGATGGTTTTGGTTTGCCGTTGGCCAAGGGCGCTTCGCTGAGTTATGAGGGCGAAACCCTGTTGGTGCGTGAGGTCCCGGCGGAGCACCGACCGGACCTGCGCCTCGACGCACCGCTCGATCTGGTGCTCGGTGCGCAAATCGGTCAGTTCAGCGGGCAGAGCCTTTTCGATGCCTTCAACCGTGCCTGGACGCTGGACAGTCGCGCCGATCGCATGGGTATTCGTCTGTTGGGCACGGCGTTGCAGTATCAGGGCAAACCGATGATTTCCGAGGGCATTCCGCTGGGTGCGGTGCAGGTGCCGCCGGACGGGCAGCCGATCGTGTTGCTCAATGATCGGCAGACCATTGGCGGTTATCCGCGACTGGGCGCGTTGACGCCGTTGGCGCTTGCCCGATTGGCGCAGTGTCTGCCGGGAGCGCAGGTCAGATTGCGTCCGGTAGTGCAGGAAGTGGCACACCGGGAACACCTCGAATATCTACAGCGCTTTACTTGATCGCTCCCACGCTCTGCGTGGGAACGCCGCCCGGGACGCTCCGCGTCCCAGTGACGCAGAGCGTCACTAGATACGTTCCCAGGCATACCGTTCGACGTGGGAAAGATCCGGTTACTTGGACAGAAACCGCATCCCTTCTTCCAGCCCGCGCAACGTCAGCGGATACATCTGGTCCTCGATCAGATCCCGCACGATGTTGGTCGACGAGGTGTAGCCCCACGTATCTTTCGGGTACGGATTGATCCAGATGAGCTTCTTGTACTTCTCCATGAAGCGCTGCATCCACACGTAACCCGGCTCTTCGTTCCAGTGCTCGACGCTGCCACCGGCCTGGGTGATTTCGTAGGGCGCCATCGCGGCGTCACCGATGAAGATCACTTTGTAGTCGGCGCCGTACTTGTGCAGCAGGTCCTGGGTCGACGTGCGCTCGGAGGTGCGGCGCATGTTGTTCTTCCACACCGATTCATAAATGAAGTTGTGGAAGTAGAAGTACTCCAGATGTTTGAACTCGGTCTTGCAGGCCGAGAACAGTTCCTCGCAGATTTTCACGTGGGCGTCCATCGAACCGCCGATGTCGAACAGCAGCAACAGCTTCACCGTGTTGCGCCGTTCCGGGCGCATCTGGATGTTCAGCAGGCCGGCATCCTTGGCGGTGTGGTCAATGGTGCCGTCGATGTCCAGCTCTTCCGCCGCACCCTGGCGAGCGAATTTGCGCAGGCGACGCAGGGCGACCTTGATGTTGCGGGTGCCCAGTTCCACGGAATCGTCGAGGTTCTTGTACTCGCGCTGATCCCAGACTTTCACCGCTTTGCCCTGGCGCTTGCCGGCATCGCCGACCCGGATGCCTTCCGGGTTGAAACCGCCGGAGCCGAACGGGCTGGTGCCGCCGGTGCCGATCCACTTGTTGCCGCCGGCGTGGCGTTCCTTCTGTTCTTCCAGACGTTTCTTGAATTCTTCGATCAGCTTGTCCAGGCCGCCGAGGGACTGGATCTGCGCGCGCTCCTCGTCGCTCAGCGAACGCTCGAACTCCTTGCGCAGCCAGTCTTCGGGAATCAGCGCCTGCAAGTGATCGTCGAGCTTTTCCAGGCCGTTGAAGTAGGCACCGAACGCGCGGTCGAACTTGTCGAAATGCCGTTCGTCCTTCACCAGAATCGCCCGGGACAAGTAGTAGAACTCGTCCATGTCGGCGAAGGTCACGCGCTGTTTCAGCGCGTTGATCAGGTCGAGCAGTTCGCGCACCGAGACCGGCACCTTGGCTGCACGCATTTCATTGAACAGGTTGAGCAACATGGCATCAGCCTCTTAGCGGGTGCCGCGACGGCTCATGAACGCCAGACGTTCCAGCAGTTGCACGTCCTGTTCGTTCTTCACCAGCGCACCGGCCAGCGGCGGGATGGCCTTGGTCGGATCACGTTCGCGCAGCACGGCTTCGCCGATGTTGTCGGCCATCAGCAGTTTCAGCCAATCCACCAGCTCCGAGGTCGAGGGCTTCTTCTTCAGGCCCGGTACCTTGCGCACGTCGAAAAACACGTCCAGCGCTTCGCTGACCAGGTCCTTCTTGATGTCCGGGTAGTGCACGTCAACGATCTTCTGCAGGGTGGTGCGGTCGGGGAAGGCGATGTAGTGGAAGAAGCAGCGGCGCAGGAAGGCGTCCGGCAGCTCTTTCTCGTTGTTGGAGGTAATGATGATGATCGGACGCTTCTTGGCCTTGATGGTCTCGTCGATCTCGTAAACGTAGAACTCCATCTTGTCGAGTTCTTGCAGCAGGTCGTTGGGGAACTCGATGTCGGCCTTGTCGATTTCGTCGATCAGCAGGATGACCCGTTCTTCGGACTCGAACGCTTCCCAGAGCTTGCCCTTCTTCAGGTAGTTGCGCACATCGTGGACTTTTTCATTGCCCAGCTGCGAGTCGCGCAGGCGGCTGACCGCGTCGTACTCGTACAGGCCCTGATGGGCCTTGGTGGTGGACTTGATGTGCCAGGTGATCAGTTTGGCGCCGAACGACTCGGCCAGTTGCTCGGCGAGCATGGTCTTGCCGGTGCCCGGTTCGCCCTTGACCAGCAGCGGCCGCTCCAGGGTGATGGCGGCGTTGACCGCCAGCTTCAGGTCATCGGTGGCGACGTAGGCCTGGGTGCCTTCGAACTTCATCTGCTAATCCTCGAACGGTAACGCCGACCTGAACGGGCAGGGCGGGGGCGAAATAATCGGATGCCCGACTATAACGCGCCCCCCGGTCGACTGTGAACGCAGACGGCTTATTCAGTCTCTGAATGGGGCGTCACATGTTGACTCAGTTTCGGCACGAGGCCAGTATTCCAGGTATCGCCGATTTGGCGATAGCCTTCGGGCATGACTACCAAATACCGATTTCGCGAAAAATACCGCATTCAGTTGCGCGAGACGGATCACCCGCCACCCCATGTTCACCTGACCGGTGGTGGAGTGGATGTGATGCTGAGCCTGGAAACCGTCGAGGTCATGATGGGCAAGGCACCGCCGCTGATTGTAAAGGAAGCGTTGGCGTGGGTTTCGGCCCATCAGACGCAATGGCTGGAGGACTGGAAACGATGTTACCCATGAAGCGGCCTAGATTGGCGGCGGTGCAGGCTATTGGCGATGCTTGTCTGTCGCTGACCTTTATTGACGGCCAACGGCTGAACCTGGATTTGAGCCGCGATCTGCAAACCTATCCGGGGCTCGCTCCGCTACTGGACGCTGAAGTGTTCGCAAGCGCTGAGTTGGGTGACGACGGCTGGAGCGTGGAGTGGCTGGAACCAGATATCCAGATTGGTGCCGATACCTTGTACCGGGACGCGCTCGCGCAAAATGCGCCCGACGAAAACACACGGATTTTCATGGATTGGCGCGCTCGCACCGGTCTACCGTTGAATGAGGCGGCCGAAGCGTTGGGTGTTAGCGCCCGCAGCATCAGTCGCTACAGTAATGGTCGGGAAGCGGTGCCGCGATCATTGGCCCTGGCCTGTCTGGGTTGGGATTCGTTGCAGGAGAAGCCTGCACTGATCGCGGCAGAGGATACCGGGCGCTACATCGTCAACCGTAAAACTTAGCCCGCATCCGGCTTCGGCCGTTCATACCGGGCATTGAAAGCCTGAATGAATCCGTTGCGCAAAATCTGCAAAAACGCTTCGAACGCGTTGATATCTTGCTGGTGCACGCTGCCGCTGAGTTCGACTCGGGTGGCGAACTGGTTCTTGCCCTGGTTTTTCAGCACGGTTTCCGTGCCGCCGACCAGTGCTTCCCAGATCGAGCGGAAGATCCCCTTGTTCTTGTTCTCGACATCCTGCTGCCAGTTGAACACGTCGACGTCGCGCAGCAGCGGTTTGATGTAACCCTTGAGCTGGCCCTTGTCGGCAGCGGCTTCGATGACCACGTCGCCGTGGCCGGCGTTGAAGTCGAATTTGCCGTAGGCCGAGGCGAAGTCGTTCATGCGCTTGAGTTCGATATCGCGGGCCCGCAGGCGAAATTCGAAGTCTTCGAAATTGCTCAGCGGGTCGAAGGTGGCTGTGGTTTCCAGCGGGGCATGGCCCAGCAACAGGGCCTTGCCTTCGAAGCGAGCGTCGCGTTTGCCTTCCTTGTCGACCACGTTGGTCAAGTTGTAGATGCTGGCGTCGACGTTGGTTGCATTCATGTTTACCGGTGGTTTGGAGTTGAAGTTGCGAAAGTTCATGCGCCCATCGCTGATCTGCACTTCGTCGAGTGTGATGGGCAACAGTTTGCCCAGTTGCTCACGCCAGTCAGTGCCCTGACCGGTCTGGGAGTTCTGCTTGTTGGCGCCGCCGTCGACGAAGTTCACCTGAGGTTTAAAGAATTTCACCTGCGCCACGACAGCATGGTCATACCAAAGCGAGTGCCAACTGACAGACAGGTCGATAACCGGCGCATCGACGAATGGCACCGGCACCTTGCCGTCGGCCTTGACGATTTTCAGGCCATTGATCTTGTAGGCGCCGCGCCAGAGCGCCAGGTCGACGTCGGTGATCTGGCCGCGGTAGTCGCCCATGGTGGCCAGCTTGTCATTCAAGTAGTCACGCACGAGGTAGGGCAGGGCGATGTGCAGGGTGACCAGCAGCACAACGACGGCGGCGAAAGTCCACAACGGCCAACGGTAGCGACGCTTCATGGCAGCAAATTCCAAACGGTATAAAGCGATTGACTGCCGCCTGCCGCAGACGTTCGGCCCGACTGGACTGACAAGGGCAACAGGCTTACCTTGGAGCGCTGAATTCAACGCTGCACAAGGACCCAGCCATGAGCCGTATTTTTGCTGACAACGCCCACTCCATCGGCAACACGCCGCTGGTGCAGATCAACCGCATTGCGCCCCGTGGCGTGACCATTCTGGCCAAGATCGAAGGTCGCAACCCGGGCTACTCGGTCAAGTGCCGGATCGGCGCCAACATGATCTGGGACGCCGAAAGCAGCGGCAAACTCAAGCCGGGCATGACCATCGTCGAGCCGACCTCCGGCAATACCGGCATCGGTCTGGCCTTCGTGGCGGCCGCACGCGGCTACAAGTTGCTGCTGACCATGCCGGCCTCGATG
Source organism: Pseudomonas sp. PHC1 (assembly GCF_046487845.1). Classification (NCBI taxonomy): domain Bacteria; kingdom Pseudomonadati; phylum Pseudomonadota; class Gammaproteobacteria; order Pseudomonadales; family Pseudomonadaceae; genus Pseudomonas; species Pseudomonas sp. PHC1. The sequence continues at coordinate 64,258 of NZ_JBJXHJ010000007.1, read as the reverse complement.
AGTATCGAGCGGCGCAAGGTGCTCAAGGCGCTGGGCGCCGAGCTGGTACTGACCGAGCCAGCCAAAGGCATGAAAGGCGCTATCGAAAAGGCCAACGAAATCGTGGCCAGTGACGCGGGCAAATATTTCATGCCGGCTCAGTTCGATAATCCCGCCAACCCGGCCATTCATGAAAAGACCACCGGTCCGGAGATCTGGAATGACACCGATGGCGCCATCGATGTGCTGGTGGCGGGCGTCGGCACCGGCGGAACCATCACCGGCGTGTCGCGGTATATCAAGAATACGGCAGGCAAACCGATTCTGTCGGTGGCAGTGGAGCCTGTGTCTTCGCCGGTGATCACCCAGGCGCTGGCGGGCGAAGAGATCAAGCCGAGCCCGCACAAGATTCAGGGCATCGGTGCCGGTTTCGTGCCGAAAAACCTTGATCTGTCGATGGTTGACCGGGTCGAGTTGGTGACGGATGACGAGTCCAAGGCCATGGCCCTGCGCCTGATGCAGGAGGAAGGGATCCTGTGCGGTATTTCCTGCGGCGCGGCCATGTCGGTCGCGGTGCGTCTGGCGGAGACCCCGGAAATGCAGGGCAAGACCATCGTGGTGGTGCTGCCGGATTCCGGTGAGCGTTATCTGTCGAGCATGTTGTTCAGCGATTTGTTCACCGATCAGGAAAACCAGCAGTAAATGGCGCGTTGATTCAGGTCAGCCAGGGTTCAGGATCGTTATGTTAATAAGTGCTTTGTTGCGCAATTCTTAACACTGAATCTTGGGTCGGGCGGGTTTTTCCCGGAGCCGGTAGTGTTTATCATGGCCGGCCGCCATCTCGGGCAAATGACATGGCGTGGCGTTGTCTTATTTCAAGGAGTTGTTGATGACCTTTTCGTTAGCCGCCAAGGTGTCGGTGTTGCTGCTGTTCGTGGGCAGCATCCTCTACGTGCATTTGCGCGGCAAGGCGCGTTTGCCGGTGTTGCGGCAGTTCGTCAACCACTCGGCGCTGTTCGCCCCGTATAACGCCTTGATGTACCTGTTCTCGGGCGTGCCGTCCAAACCGTATCTGGATCGCAGCAAGTTTCCGGAGCTGGACGTGCTGCGCGATAACTGGGAAACCATTCGCGACGAAGCCATGCATCTGTTCGACGAGGGTTATATTCGCGCCGCCGAGAAGAACAACGACGCCGGTTTCGGCTCGTTCTTCAAGAAAGGCTGGAAGCGTTTCTACCTCAAGTGGTACGACAAACCGCTGCCATCGGCCGAAACCCTGTGCCCGAAAACCGTGGCGCTGGTCAGTGCCATCCCCAACGTCAAAGGCGCGATGTTCGCGCTGTTGCCGGGCGGCAGCCATTTGAATCCGCATCGCGATCCGTTCGCCGGCTCCCTGCGCTATCACCTGGGCCTGTCGACGCCCAACTCCGACGAGTGCCGGATCTTCGTCGACGGCCAGGTCTACGCCTGGCGCGACGGTGAAGACGTGATGTTCGACGAGACCTACGTGCACTGGGTCAAGAACGAAACCGAACAGACCCGCGTCATCCTGTTCTGCGACATCGAGCGGCCGCTGAGCAACCGTCTCATGACCCGCATCAACCGCTTCATCAGCGCCTGGCTGGGCCGTGCCACTGCGCCGCAGAACCTGGACGACGAGCGTGTCGGCGGAATCAACCAGGCTTACGCCTGGAGCAAGACCTTCAGCGACAAATTCAGCGGGGCGGTCAAACAGTGGAAGCGCCGCCATCCAAAGGCCTACCGTGTGATGCGGCCGGTGCTGGCGGTGGCGGTGTTGACGCTGCTGGGGTATTGGCTGTTTGGTTGAGGCCGCGAAGTACACAAGAACCGCTCGTTTGAGCGGTTTTTTTGGGGTCTCTTTCCAATTCATTGCAATCCATGTCCCGCGCTGGTTATAGTCGGCGCTCCCGAGTCGCACGACTCACTGTCCACCCCTTCAGAAAAGATCAGCCCAGATGCCTGCATCCCTCATCAACGCGGTAGTCGATTCAGCGGTCAACGCTGGCGTCGTGCCGTGTGGGAATCAGCAGCCTGTGCAGATCAGTCATTACCCTCCACCTGTCAGTAGCACGCCGGTGTGCGCAGTCGTATCACCGCCGGGCGTTGGTGTTTCGGGCTGATCAGCGTTTTCTGCTGACCCCTGTGCCCGCCTGAAAAAACCTACTGAATTTCAGCTTCGGCTGAGTTGGCTATTTGCCTGACGACAGGTGGTATTCATGTTTGTCCTTTCGAAAAAATCCGCGCTCGCGGCGGCGTCCACGAGCCTGTTCGTCCTGCTGTGGAGCAGCGGGGCGATCTTCTCCAAGTGGGGGCTGGCCCACGCTTCACCCTTTGCCTTTCTGCTGATCCGTTTTGGCATTGCTCTGTGTGGGCTGGTGCTGCTGGTGCCGTTGCTCAAGTTGAGGTTGCCCAAGGGCGGCAAGCCGATGTTGTACGCGATGGCCACCGGCGTGGTGCTGTTGGGGGCTTATCAGATCTTCTATCTGCTGGCGTTGGACCTGAAGGTCACCCCTGGCGTGATGGCCACCATCATGGGCGTGCAGCCGATACTCACGGTGGTGATCATGGAACGGCAGCGCTCGGCGAGCCGGATCTTCGGTCTGGCGCTGGGGCTGGCGGGCCTGATCATGGTGGTTTACCAGGGTATCGGCCTGGCCGGGATGTCGCTCGCGGGGATGCTGTTCGGTCTGCTGGCGCTGGCGAGCATGACCTTCGGCTCGATCATGCAAAAGCGCATCACCGACAATCCCCTCGGCACACTGCCGGTGCAATACCTGGCCGGTCTGCTGCTGTGCGGGATCTTCGTGCCGTTCCAGCCGTTTCACTTCGAGCACAGCGCCGGTTTCATCGTGCCGGTGTTGTGGATGGGACTGGTGGTTTCCGTGCTGGCGACGTTGCTGCTGTATCGACTGATCGCCCGGGGCAATCTGGTGAATGTCACCAGCCTGTTCTATCTGGTGCCAGCCGTGACGGCGGTGATGGACTATCTGATCTTCGGCAATCGCCTGGCCGCATTGAGCGTACTGGGGATGCTGTTGATCATCGTCGGTCTGGTGTTCGTGTTCCGTAAATCGGCTTAACCGCCGCGCATGAAAAAGGCCCGGGAGGAAACTCCCGGGCCTTTGTGCATCGGCGAATCAGCGGGTGGCGATTTGTGCGGGTTTGACTGCCGCCGGTTTCAACACCAGCCACAGCGCAATGGCAATCAACACCCCGCCATACACATGGGCCATCGACAGCGGCTCATCGAGAAACAGCGCCCCCCACAACACGCCGAACGGCGGAATCATGAAGGTCACGGTCATCGATTTCACCGGCCCGATGGAACTCAGCAGGCGGAAGTAAATAATGTAGGCAAACGCGGTGCAACCCAGACCCAGGCCCAGCAACGACAGCCAGACATTCCAGCCGCCCCAGCTCACCGGCGGCGCAGTGATGACGCTGTAACCGAACAGCGGCACCAGAAACACGGTCGCACCGAGCATGCTGCCCAGCGCCGACAGACGGCTGTCGAGCCCGCCGGCCTGATCCAGCCAGCGTCGGGCGAGAAACCCGGCGAAGCCGTAGCAGGTGGTTGCGAGCAGGCAGGCAACGGCGCCCATCAGCAGGTGCAGATCGAACGCGACCGGGCCGGCGCGGGTCAGCACGCCCACCCCGAGCAGGCCGAGGAACACCCCGGCGAGTTTGGCCAGCGTGAGTTTTTCACTGAAGAACAAGCCACCGATCAACACACCCATCAGCGGAGTGGTGGCATTGAAGATCGCCGAATAACCGGCGGGCAGCACCTGAGCGGCGACCGAATACAACGTCGCCGGCACGCCGGAGTTGATCACGCCGAGCAGCATCACGGTCTTGAGCTTGCCTTTGAAATCCCAGCTGATGCGCATCAGCCCGAGAATCACCAACAGGCCGACGGCGGCAATCGAAACCCGGAAGAATCCGGTCGGAATCGTACCGATCGCGGGAGCGATGATGCGCATGAACAAGAAGCTCGCGCCCCAGATGGCAGCCAGCGACAACATGCGGAAAATATCGACAGGGCTCACGGGCCACTCCTTCCTTGATCGGGACGAGAGTGTTGCCGAGGGCCCCGGCGATGGCAACCGCTAATCGGGCCTTTAATTGTCTGATCAGATCACGAAACGCGTGACCAGAGCGTTCAGGTCGACGGCCAGGCGCGACAGTTCCTGGCTGGCGGCAGACGTCTGGGTGGCGCCGGCAGCGGTCTGGGTCGACAGATCGCGGATGGTCACCAGATTCTGATCGACTTCCCGCGCCACCAGTGCCTGCTGCTCGGCGGCACTGGCGATCACCAGGTTACGCTGGTTGATCTGCGAGATTGACGCGGTGATTTTCTCCAACGCCTGACCCGCGCTGTTCGCCCGACGCAGTGTATGGCTCGCTTGTTCGGCGCTGCTTTGCAAAGCCCCGACAGTGGCGCCGGTGCCTTGTTGGATGCTGCTGATCATCAGCTCGATTTCTTCGGTGGAGTTCTGCGTGCGCTGGGCCAGCGAGCGGACCTCGTCGGCAACCACTGCAAAGCCACGCCCGGCCTCGCCGGCCCGCGCGGCTTCAATCGCGGCGTTCAGGGCCAGCAGGTTGGTCTGCCCGGCGATGCCGCGAATCACTTCCAGCACTTTGCTGATGTCCTGGGCCTGAGTCGCAAGGCCCTCGGCCTGTTCGGAGGCGCCGAGCACCGCGCTGACCAGTTCCTGAATCGAACGGATGGTCTCGCTGACCTGTACATGCCCGTGCTTGCTGTCCTCGTTCGACGCTTCGGAGGCCTGGGCACTGGACACGGCATTGGCGGCCACTTCATCCACCGCCGTGCTCATCTCGGTGACCGCCGTGGCGGCCTGTTCGATCTGATCGTTCTGCTGCTGCAGGCCGCGGGTGCTCTGTTCCATCACCGAACTCATTTCCTCGGCGGCGGAGGCCAGTTGCTGGGCCGATTCGCTGATGCCGCGAATGGTCGAGCGCAGATTGCCCTGCATCTGCGCCAGCGCCGTGAGCAACTGCGCCGCTTCATCACGACCCTCGCTGTCGATGTGGCCGCTGAGGTCTCCCGAAGCAATCCGCCGTGCCACGTTCAGCGCCTGGTCGATCGGCGCGGTGATGCTGCGGGTCAGCAGCCAGGCCAGCAACAGCGTGGCAATCAGGGCGATGACGATGATTGTGGCGACGATCCACAGCGCCTGCTGGTACATCGCCGCCGCGGACTTGGCGGCGGCATCGGCGCCTTGCTGGCTGAGGCTGACCATTTGCTCCAGCGTCTTGTCGAGCACTGTGCCCTGTGGCGCCAGTTCATTGCTCAGGCGGGTGTAGGCCAGTTCGCTTTGTCCGGCGTCGATCTGTTTGATGATCTGGTCGAGGATGCTCAGGTACTTGGCGGTGTCGGCGCTCAGACCTTCCAGCATCGCCCGCTCCTGATCATTGGCGATCAGGGCCTTGTGATCGTCGAGGTGCTTGAGCAATTCCTGGCGTTGCGCGGTGAGAATGCCTTTGCTGCGTTCGCGGACGGCCGCCTGGGTGCTGGTGATCAGGCGCAGGGATTCGAGGCGGATGCTGGCGATGTTCGCCGCTGCGTCATGGATGCTTTCGATGCTGGGCATCCACGATTCCTCGATCACTGCCGCGCTCTCGCGCAGGGTTTTCATCTGGCCCAGACCGAACAGGCCGACCACCACCAGCAGACTGGCCAGAACGGCAAAACACAAACTGGCGCGCAAACCGATGCGCAGATTCCGGATAGACATCAATGTGCTCCTTGGGCTTTGGGGGGGAGAGGTCGTCCTCGTGGGCCGAGGATCTTGTTGTGAGGCGGGAGATGGGTGGGCTGTATATCAAAGTGCCACTATCTTGGTAAGGCTAATTTTTGACAGTTCTTGCACGCGATGGACAGGAATGAACAAGCCGTGCAAAAGCGCGGATTAGAGATGTCGCTGCTGAATTGGATCCGAAGCCCAGAGAAATCGCGGGCTGGCGCCCAGTGCTGGGGAGAACTCGAAGGGACGTTTGCTGACCGAACGGTCGATTAAAAAAACTTTGATAAAAACGGTGTAGTTGTACAACCCGCAAGAGGATTTGGCAGAAATTGCGCTTCTCCTGCGCCCGCTTCCGTGGCTAAGCTCAGGCCTTCGAGCACAGATTCGTCAATTCCCGCAGAGGTCTCATCTATGCCGCAGCAATGGCCAGCCACCGACATCGCCCGTCTGATCCTCGATGGCTTTGACGATTACCGCGAGCATTTCCGGCGGATCACCGACGGCGCCCGCGAGCGTTTCGAGCAGGCCCGCTGGCAGGACACGCAAACGGCGTCGGCGGCGCGGATCAACCTCTACGAAGAGAAGGTCGGTGAAACCGTCGCCCGCCTGCGAGAGTATTTCGAGCCGGACACCTTGATGGACGTCACTTGCTGGCCGCTGGTGAAAAGCGCCTACATCAGCATCATCGATCTGCGCTTTGACGATGAGCTGTCCGAGACCTGGTACAACTCGATTTTCTGCGGCCTGTTCAGCCACGACCTGATCAGCGACGGCTGCATGTTCATCCACACCACGCGCCCGAGCCTGCGCCGAGCGCGGGCCGCACAGACCCGCACCTACAAGCCCCATGGGCAGATTTCGGGCATGCTCGCGAGCATCTTTGCCGATTACCGCTTCAGCGAGGCCTACGCCGATTTGCCCGGCGACTTGCTGCGTCTGGAAGCGCAGCTGCGCGAGAACCTCCCGGACTGGGTGTGCAAGGACCCGGAGCTGAGCGTCGAGCTGTTTTCCTCGGTACTGTACCGCAACAAGGGCGCGTACCTGGTCGGGCGCATCTACACCAACGACGATCAGTGGCCGCTGGTGATTCCGCTGCTGCACCGCGAAGGGCGCGGGATTCAGATCGACGCGCTGATCACCGACGAAGCGGAAGTGTCGATCATCTTTTCTTTCACCCGTTCGTATTTCATGGTGGATGTGCCGGTGCCGGCGGAGTTCATCGGTTTCCTCAAGCGCATCCTGCCGGGCAAGCACATCGCCGAGCTGTACACCTCGATCGGTTTTTACAAACACGGTAAATCCGAGTTCTACCGCGCCCTGATCAATCATCTGGCCAATACCGATGACCAGTTCATCATGGCGCCGGGTGTGCGTGGCATGGTCATGAGCGTGTTCACGCTGCCAGGCTTCAACACCGTGTTCAAGATCATCAAGGACCGCTTCTCGCCGTCGAAAAACGTCGACCGCGCCACGGTGATCGAGAAGTACCGACTGGTGAAAAGCGTCGACCGCGTCGGGCGCATGGCTGACACCCAGGAATTCGCCGACTTCCGCTTTCCCTTGAGCAAGTTCGAGCCGGCGTGCCTGGCGGAACTGCTGGAAGTCGCGCCGTCCACGGTGTCGCTGGAAGGCGAAACCGTGCTGATCCGCCACTGCTGGACCGAGCGCCGGATGACCCCGCTCAACCTTTACCTGGACAACGCCAACGAAGCCCAGGTGCGCGAAGCATTGGAAGACTATGGCCTGGCGATCAAGCAACTGGCGGCAGCCAATATCTTCCCCGGCGACATGCTGCTGAAGAACTTCGGCGTCACCCGCCATGGCCGGGTGGTGTTCTACGACTACGACGAGATTTGCTTTCTCACCGAAGCCAACTTCCGCCACATTCCGGCACCGCGCACGCCAGAGGACGAAATGGCCTCCGAACCGTGGTACTCGATCGGACCGCTGGATGTGTTTCCCGAGGAGTTTCCGCCGTTCCTGTTTGCCGATGCGGCGCAGCGCAAGCTGTTCGATCAGTTGCATGGCGAGCTGTACAACGCTGATTACTGGAAGGGGCTACAGGAGGCGATTCGGGCCGGGAAAGTGATTGATGTTTTCCCGTATCGCCGTAAAGGCCTCGATAACGAGTAGCCCTGACTGATCGTTCCCATGTCGAGGCGTCGAACCGTTCGCGTGGGAATGCCTCACCGGACGCTCCGCGTCCCCGGTTGCATTCCCACGCAGAGCGTGGGGACGATCACAGGGTGGTGCAAATCTGCGACAATCGGCCCCCTGCACAAATAGACGACCGAATTGCGTACCCGATGACCGACGAATCGCCCTCCATCGACAAACTGCTGAAAAACCTCGATCACGCCATGCTTGCCGACCGCCACCGGCTGCGGCGGCAGTTGCTTGAGCTGCGCAAGAAACCCGACGAGGCCAAACTGGCCCAGTGGGTGGCGCGCATGCAGGCGTCCTGCGATCAGGTGCTGGCGCGCAAGGCCAGCCTGCCGGTGATCCGTTACGACGACAGCCTGCCGATCGCGGCCAAGCGTGACGAAATCAAAAAGGCCCTGGAAAAGCACCAGGTGCTGATCATCGCCGGCGAAACCGGCTCGGGCAAAACCACCCAGTTGCCGAAAATCTGTCTGGAAATCGGTCGCGGCCAGCATGGCCTGATCGGCCACACCCAACCGCGGCGGATCGCGGCGCGCAGTGTGGCCAGTCGGGTGGCCGAAGAACTCGGTACGCCGCTGGGCGCACTGGTCGGCTATCAGGTGCGCTTTGAAGATCAGAGCGATTCCAACACCCTGATCAAACTGATGACCGACGGCATCCTGCTGGCGGAAACCCAGAACGATCGCTACCTCGAACGCTACGACACGATCATCGTCGACGAAGCCCACGAACGCAGCCTCAATATCGATTTCCTGCTTGGTTACCTGAAAACCCTGCTGCCGCGTCGCCCGGACCTGAAAGTCATCATCACCTCGGCGACCATTGATCTGGAGCGCTTCTCCAAGCACTTCGACGATGCGCCGATTGTCGAAGTGTCCGGCCGCACCTTCCCGGTGGAAACCTGGTATCGCCCGCTGACGCTTGAGCAGGACGAAGAGGGCAACCGCGTCGAAGATGACCTGACCGTGGATCAGGCGATTCTCGCCACCCTCGACGAAATCGCCGCGTATGAACGCAGCGAACGCCGCAGTCCCGGCGATGTGCTGGTGTTCCTGCCCGGCGAGCGCGAGATTCGTGACGCCGCCGACATGCTGCGCAAGGCCCAGCTCAAACACACTGAAATCCTGCCGTTGTACGCGCGCCTGTCGCCGGCCGAGCAGCAGCGGATCTTCCAGTCCCATCCGGGGCGTCGCGTGGTGCTGGCGACCAACGTCGCCGAAACCTCGCTGACCGTGCCGGGTATCCGTTACGTGATCGACAGCGGCACCGCACGCATCAGCCGTTACAGCTATCGCGCCAAGGTTCAGCGGCTGCCGATCGAAGCGATTTCCCAGGCCAGTGCCAACCAGCGTAAAGGTCGTTGCGGCCGGGTCGAGCCGGGTATCTGCGTGCGCTTGTACAGCGAAGAGGATTTCCTCGGTCGCCCGGAATTCACCGATCCGGAAATCCTGCGCACCAACCTCGCGGCGGTGATTTTGCAGATGCTGCATTTGCGCCTCGGCGAGATCACCGATTTCCCGTTCATTGAGCCGCCGGACGGCAAGGCGATCAGCGACGGTTTCAACCTGCTGCAGGAATTGTCGGCGGTGGATCGCAACGGTCAGTTGACCCCGCTGGGCCGCCAACTGGCGCGTCTGCCGGTGGACCCGCGCATGGGCCGCATGCTGCTGGAAGCGGCGAAACTCGGCAGCTTGCAGGAAGTGCTGATCGTCGCCAGTGCCATGTCGATTCAGGACCCGCGCGAGCGTCCGCCGGAGCGTCAGCAAGCGGCTGACCAGGCCCATGCCCAGTGGAAGGACGTCGATTCGGACTTCGCCGGGCTGGTCAATCTGTGGCGCGGTTTTGAAGAGCAACGCCAGGCGCTGACGGCGAGCCCGCTGCGCAACTGGTGCCGCAAGAATTTCCTCAACTACCTGCGCCTACGCGAGTGGCGCGATTCCCATCGCCAGTTGAGCCTGATCTGCCGCGACTTGCAGCTGAGCCTGAATAAAGAACCGGCGGATTATCCGAAGCTGCACAAAGCGGTTTTGGTCGGCCTGCTCAGCCAGATCGGCCAGAAAACCGAGGACGGCGACTATCTTGGCGCCCGTCAGCGGCGGTTCTGGATTCACCCGTCGTCGGGCATCGGCAAGAAGCGTCCGCAGTGGGTGATGACCGCCGAACTGGTGGAAACCACCAAGCTTTACGCGCGGATGGTGGCCAAGATCGACGCCGACTGGATCGAGCCGCTGGCCGGGCACCTGATCAAGAAAAACCACTTCGAACCGCACTGGGAGAAGAAGCGCGGCCAGGTCGTCGCGTTCGAACAGATCACCCTGTTTGGCCTGATCGTGGTCGGTCGTCGACCGGTGCATTACGGCCCGGTGGATCCGCTGGTCTCGCGGGAGCTGTTCATCCGCGAAGGTCTGGTGCGCGGCGAGATACAGTCCCGGGCCAAATGCCTGGCCGCCAACAAGCAATTGCTTGAGCAACTCGACGAACTGGAAGCCAAGGCCCGCCGCCGGGACATTCTGGCCGATGAGGAAACCCTGTTCGCCTTCTACGACGCGCGACTGCCGGCGGAGATTCACCAGACCGCGACGTTTGACAGCTGGTATCGGGTCAACAGCCAGAAAAATCCGCAACTGCTGATCATGCGCGAGGAAGACGTGCTGGCCCGCGAAGCCAGCGAAGTCACCGCCCAGCATTACCCGGACACGCTGCACATCGGCGATCTGGAACTGGCCCTGAGTTACCACTTCGAACCGAATCACCCGCGCGACGGCGTAACCCTGCGTGTGCCGGCGCCGCTGCTGCCGATGCTGCCGCCGGAGCGCCTGGAATGGCTGGTGCCGGGGCTGATCGAGGCCAAGTGCATCGCGCTGGTGCGCAACCTGCCCAAGGCGTTGCGCAAGAACTTCGTGCCGGTGCCGGACTTCATCAAGGCCGCGCTGCAGCGCATGATCTTTGCCGAAGGTTCGTTACCACAAGCCCTTGGCCGTGAACTGCTGCGCATGACCGGTGCGCGGGTCAGCGATGAAGCCTGGGCGGAAGCGGCGCAGCAGGTTGAAAGCCATCTGCGAATGAACCTGGAAATCGTCGACGGCCAGGGCAAGTTCCTCGGCGAGGGCCGCGATCTGGCGGAGCTGACCGCACGTTTCGCCGAAGCCAGCCAAGCTGCATTGGCAGTGCCGCAGAGCGCGAAAAGCCAGCAACCGGTGGAGGCCAAGGTCTTTGCGCCGGTTGCGCAAAAGACTCAGCAGAAAATCGCCGGGCTGTCGATGACGGTCTACCCGGCGCTGGTGGAGGAAGGCGGCACGGTCAAGGAAGGTCGCTTCTCGACCCCGGCCGAAGCCGAGTTCCAGCACCGCCGTGCCTTGCAACGCCTGTTGATGCAGCAGTTGGCCGAACCGGCCAAGTTCCTGCGCGGCAAATTGCCGGGCCTGACCGAGCTGGGCCTGCTGTACCGCGAGCTGGGTCGGGTCGATGCATTGGTGGAAGACATTCTGCTGGCCAGTCTCGACAGCTGCATTCTTGATGGTGAAGACCCGCTGCCCCGCGACGGCGCTGGTCTGGCCGCGTTGGCCGAGCGCAAGCGTGGCAGCTGGACCGAACACGCCGAGCGAGTGGCGCGCCTGACCCTGGAAATCCTCAAGCTCTGGCACGGTCTGCAAAAGCGCTTCAAGGGCAAGATCGACCTGGCTCAGGCGGTGGCGCTGAACGACATCAAGCAGCAACTCAGCCATCTGGTGTATCCGGGCTTCGTCCGGGAAACGCCGATGCTCTGGCTCAAGGAGTTGCCGCGTTACCTGAAAGCAGTCGAGCAACGTTTCGAGAAGCTGGGCGCGCAGGTGCAGAAGGATCGGGTCTGGAGCGGCGAACTCGCCGGGCTCTGGACGCAATACCAGACCCGCGCGGCCAAGCATGCGCAGGAAGGCAAGCGCGATCCGCAGCTCGAGCTGTATCGCTGGTGGCTGGAGGAATATCGGGTTTCGTTGTTCGCCCAGCAGTTGGGAACGAAAGTGCCGATCTCCGACAAACGGCTCAACAAGCAGTGGACGCAGGTGGAACCCTAGCGAGTGCCTGATCGCTCCCACGCTCTGCGTGGTAGCGCTTCCCCGGACGCTCTGCGTCCGCTTTTGGGACGCGGAGCGTCCCTGGCTGCATTCCCACGCGGAGCGTGGGAACGATCAGCAAAAGGCGCCAAAAGCCAAGGTTTATGGCAAACTTCGCGCCTATAAACGCCGGCCCCGCGGTTTTGAGCCTTCTCGAGCGCGGGCGAGGTCGGAATAAAGCGATGCCCGGTTTTTGCGTCCCTTGATACGGGAATGGACCCTTTGCGTGTTGGCACGTCGGTGCCAGCACTTTCTGCCTGAACAGATTAGAGAAACGACCATGCATAACGTCGTCATCAGCGGCACCGGCCTGTACACCCCGGCCAACAGCATCTCCAACGAAGAGCTGGTGCAGTCTTTCAATACCTACGTCGCCCAGTTCAACGCGGACAACGCCGAAGCGATCGCCAGCGGCGAAGTCCAGGCCCTGACCGAGTCCAGCGCCGCGTTCATCGAAAAGGCTTCGGGCATCAAGAGCCGCTTTGTCATGGACAAGGACGGCATCCTCGACCCTGCGCGCATGGCGCCACGCTTGCCGGAGCGTTCCAACGACGAATGGTCGGTGCTTTGCCAGATGGCCATCGGCGCTGCCGAACAGGCCCTGCAGCGTGCGGGCAAGACCGCCGCCGACATCGACGGCGTGATCGTCGCCTGCTCCAACCTGCAACGCGCCTATCCGGCCATCGCCATCGAAGTCCAGGAAGCGTTGGGCATCCAGGGTTTCGGTTTCGACATGAACGTTGCCTGCTCGTCGGCCACCTTCGGCATCCAGCAAGCGGCCAACACGGTGCAACTGGGCCAGGCCCGGGCGATCCTGATGGTCAACCCGGAAGTCTGCACCGGCCACCTGAACTTCCGTGACCGCGACAGCCACTTCATCTTCGGTGACGCCGCTACCGCCGTGATCATCGAGCGCGCCGATCTGGCCACCTCCAGGCACCAGTTCGACGTGGTCAGCACCAAACTGCTGACCAAGTTCTCCAACAACATCCGCAACAACTTCGGCTTCCTCAACCGCGCAGCGGAAGAGGGCATCGGCGCCCGCGACAAGCTGTTCGTGCAGGAAGGCCGCAAGGTGTTCAAGGATGTCTGCCCAATGGTGGCCGAACTGATCGGTGAACATCTGGAAGAGAACAAACTCAACGTCGGTGACGTGAAACGCTTCTGGCTGCACCAGGCCAACCTGAGCATGAACCACCTGATCGTGCGCAAGCTGCTGGGCCGCGAAGCCACCGAAGAAGAGGCCCCGGTGATTCTCGACACCTACGCCAACACCAGTTCCGCCGGTTCCGTGATCGCGTTCCACAAATACCAGGACGATCTGGCGGCCGGTTCGCTGGCGGTATTGAGTTCGTTCGGTGCCGGTTATTCGATTGGTAGCGTGATTCTGCGCAAGCGCTAAGAGCGAGTTCATTTCCTCTTAATCGCGCTGACGTTTCCTACAGCCGAATCGGCGCGAACGCTGTAATTTTCGAACGTGGCGGCAGGCGAATAGTTCTGCCGCTATCATTTTCGAAGTCAGGAACAGGGGATTGATGGATGGCCGTTGACGACACCCGATTGCTTGAACGTCTGCTCGCCGGTGAGCAAAAGGCTTTCAAGGAACTGGTCAGTACCTATCAAAGCCCCATGCGTGCGGTGGCCTACGCGATTGTCGGTCAGCGCCATGTCGAAGAAGTGGTACAGGATGCCTGGCTATCCGTGGTGCGCAATATCGGCCGTTTCGAGGGGCGCTCCAGCCTCAAGACCTGGCTGCTGACCATCACCGCCAACTCGGCCAAGAGCCGCTACAAACGAAATCGTCGCGAAGTGCTGCTGGATGATCTGCCGTCCCCCCACGGCACCATCGGCGACGATCGATTCTCTCCCGGCGACGGTCACTGGCTTGTCGCCCCGTTCGCCTGGCACCAGGACACGCCCGAAGCGCTGCTGACCGAAGGCGAACTGCGTGAATGCCTGGAGCATACGTTGCTCAGTCTCTCCGAACTTCAGAGCAGTGTGCTCACGCTGCGCGAGCGTCAGGGCCTGGAACTTGAGGAGATCTGTAATCTTCTGGAGATCTCGCTCTCCAATGTCCGCGTGCTGCTGCATCGGGCACGTTTGAAGGTCTTCGCGACCGTGGAGCATTTTGAGGAGACCGGCGAATGTTGACCTGCAAGGAGCAAGTGGCGCGATCCAGCGATTATCTCGATGGCCAGTTGAGCTTTCGCGAGAAGCTGATGGTGCGTCATCACCTGATGTTCTGCCGCAATTGCCGGCGTTTCATTCGCCAGATGCGTTTGATGCAGGCGACGTTGCGGGCGATGCCGCAAAAGCCTGAAGAGGGCGTGGAGGCGTTGGCCGAGCAACTGGCAGCGCTGCGGCGCAAGGATCGATCCTGAAAACACAGACTGGCGCGGCCGCAGCGAACGGATGATGGGGATCGCTGCGGTCGCGCCAGTCTGTTGAACGAAAGCAGCTTCAAGTTTCGAGCCTCAAGCTGCAAGTGAGGCATTCACTTGCAGCTTGAAACTTGCCGCTTGCCACTGTTCTTTTAGAACTTCGCTTCCGCATCCAGCTGCAGGGTGTTGGTGTCTGCGTCACGCTGGGTACGGCTGGAGAAGTCGGCCTTGGTCAGGAAGTAAGTCGCACCGATCGCGAAGTTCTTGTCGATGTCGTAGCCGACCTTGAACTTGTGGCCGCGGGAACCGGTGGTGCCGTTGGCGAAGTCCGAATCGGTGAAGGCGCCGACCACCGCGTTGCGCTGCACGTCACGATAGTTGTAGTCGAGGTTCAGGCCGAAGACTTTCGACTTGGCACCCACCAGCCAGGCGGTGTCCTGGTCGGTCACGGCATCGTTGTTCTTCACGTACTGACCGTAGAACGACAGCGGCATCGGCAGGCCGCCGATGTCGACCTGGCTGAAGCCTTCGTACAGACGGAATTCGTTGTTCGCCGAGTTGCCGTTGACGGCCAGGGCGCACGGCGTGGAGGTGCCGGTGCAACGGCTGTCTTCGTCGTTCTGGTAGGCGTAGACGCTGCCGCCCAGGGTCAGTTTCAGGTTGTCGGTGATGGCGAAGCGGCTGCCCAGCTGGCCGGCGGTCAGGCGCAGGTCGTGACGGAATTGCACGCCGTCGCCGTCGACGTTGTCCTTGAGGTTGTAGTTACCCAGGCTGCCGAACAGCTCGACGCTGCTGCCCAATGGATACTTGTAGGTCACGGCCAGACCTTCCGGGTTGATGTCGCTGTCCCAGATCACGTCGCCCATGCTCACCCACGGTTGCAGCATCTTGCCGCCGATGATGTGCAGGTTCTTGATCTGATCCGGGTGGTAGTCGATATAGCCCAGGTCGAGCCAGATCTGCTTCTTGTCGAAGTAGTTGTCCTGGTCCTGGTTGGTCGAACGCGCGTCGTCGCCGCCGCCGGTGGCGATACGGATGCCGGTGTCCACTTGCGGGTTGATCTCGGTGTACGCACCCAGACGGGCACGGATACGCTGGCGATCCTTGTCGCGGCCGCCGTTGTTCGGTTCGCCGTCGATCTTGATGGTTTCCTGACGGATACGCACATCGCCCTTGAACTGGGTCTTGGCGGCCCAGGCCAGTTTCTGGTCGAAACTGCTGAGCTCGTTGGTTTTCTTCGCGGTCGCCGCGATTTGCTCGTTGGTCTCTTGCTGCGCCTGCTGCGCGATTTGCTGGGCCTTCTGATCCTTGGCCAGTTCAGTTTGCAGTTCAACGTACTGCGCCTGGGATATCGAACCGTTAGCCTTGAGCATGTCGAGCAGTTTGGCGTCAACTGCGGCACTGGCCGGTACACTCATGGCCAGCAACAGGCCCCCGCACAGGGCCGCCGCAGTGTTCGTGGAAGCAAGACGCATAGCAATCTCCGAAGATGAAAAGGGGATGGCTGAACCATCCTGGGCACAACCGACGGTTTGACGGTCGGAAAACAGTGTCCGGGGTAGAACCCGGCGCTCTAAAAACAGGCGCCAGTATCGCGATGGTTTATGACAGAGCAGTGGCACGATGATGGCAGGTTGATGACGATACAAAACTGCCGTGAACTATTGATCTAGAGCGCTGTCGCGCACTCGGGCGTGGGCAACGCCCGGCCGATCAGCGATACTCGCCGGGCGTTCACGCCCGAAAGTGGAGAGGAAAATGCCGCTGCAACGTCTGCACAAACTGTCGGAAATTCCAGCCTCCGACTGGGATGTTCTGGTCCCGCAAAACCAGCCGTTTCTGCGCCACGCCTTTCTGGCTTCGCTGGAAGACAGCGGCAGCGTCGGCCCGCACACGGGCTGGCAAGCGGAGCATTTGCTGCACGTCGACGCGGGGCGCGTGATCGCGGCGCTGCCCGGTTATCGCAAATGGCATTCCTACGGTGAATATGTGTTCGATCACGGCTGGGCCGATGCCTGCGCCCGGGCCGGCATCGATTACTACCCCAAGTTTTTGAGCGCCGTGCCGTTCAGTCCGGTCAGCGGCCCTCGGTTGTTGGCAGCGAATGTCGAAGATGGGTTCGAACTGCTCAAGAGCCTGCCGGGCTATCTGGAAATCGAAGAACTCTCCAGCGCCCACATCAATTTCACCGACGCGTTCACCGATGCCGCCATGGCCGAGCAGCCGGGCTGGCTGCAACGCATCGGCTGTCAGTATCACTGGCAGAATCGCGGCTACCGCGACTTTCAGGACTTCCTCGACGTGCTCGCCTCACGCAAGCGCAAGCAGATGCGCAAGGAGCGCGAGCAAGTGGCGGGGCAGGGCTTCGAGTTCGAATGGCTGGAAGGCCGCGAGCTGGACGAGGCGCAGTGGGATTTCGTCTACGCCTGTTACGCCAACACCTACGCGGTGCGTCGGCAGGCGCCGTACCTGACCCGGGAATTCTTCAGCCTGCTGGCCGAGCGCATGCCGGAATCGATCCGCGTGGTCCTGGCCCGCCAGGGCTCACGGCCGGTGGCGATGGCGTTCAGTCTGGTGGGCGGCGACAGCTTCTACGGGCGCTACTGGGGATGCCTGGCCGAGTTCGACCGGCTGCACTTCGAGACCTGTTTCTATCAGGGCATGGACTATGCGATTGCCCAGGGTTTTCAGCGTTTCGATGCCGGCGCCCAGGGCGAGCACAAGCTGATTCGTGGTTTCGAACCGGTGATCACCCATTCCTGGCATTACCTGCGCCACCCCGGGCTGAAAGCCGCAGTCAAAGACTTCCTGCACCAGGAGCGCACCGGTGTGCTCGCCTATGCCGAAGAGGCGAGGAGCGCCTTGCCGTATCGACAGGCCTGATCCTCGCCGGCTCCTTCAGCTGTCTTCCTTGCCCAGCCAGCGATAGAGCACGCCGCCGACCACCGCACCGAGCAGCGGCGCGACCCAGAACATCCACAACTGGGCGATGGCCCAGCCGCCGACCATCAGCGCCGGGCCCGTGCTGCGGGCCGGGTTGACTGAGGTGTTGGTCACCGGGATCGAGATCAGGTGGATCAACGTCAGGGCCAGGCCGATGGCAATCGGTGCCAGGCCGGGCGGGGCGCGTTTGTCGGTGGCGCCGAGGATGATCACCACGAACATGGCGGTCATCACCAGCTCGGTGACGAAGCCGGCGGCCATCGAATAGTTGCCCGGCGAGTGCTCGCCATAACCGTTGGAGGCCAGGCCGTTGGCGACGTCGAAGCCTTCCTTGCCGCTGCCGATGTAGACGATCAGCGCCGCCGCGAGGATCGCCCCGATCACTTGGGCAATGATGTAGGCAGGCAGCTCTTTGGCCGGGAATCGGCCGCCGACGGACAGACCGACCGACACCGCCGGGTTGAGGTGACAGCCGCTGATGTGGCCGATGGCAAACGCCATGGTCAGCACCGTCAGACCAAACGCCAGGGCCACCCCCAGCACGCCGATTCCCAAGGGTGAAGACGCGGCAATGACCGCGCTGCCGCATCCGCCCAACACCAACCAGAACGTACCCAACAACTCAGTGACTGAACGTTTGAACAGAGACATGAGAGAGTCCTTGATAGACGTGCTATCGAGACTGCATCGAGTGGTGCTTCCTTGCAGACTTACGACAGGTTCCATTCCGGAGCCTTCGCTGATTACAGCAGGGTTTATGCAAATTTCCAGCAAGCGATAAAAAAACCGCCAGAGCCCGTCGTTAAGGGGCTCTGGCGGTTTTTTTCTTCCTGTTGATCGTTCCCACGCGGAGCGTGGGAACGATCAGTAGCGCGGTTCAATCGATGCCGACAAACCCTCCGGTCTGATGCGCCCACAGCCGCGCATACAATCCGCCGTGGGCCAGCAGTTCGGCATGGTTGCCGCTTTCGGCGATTTTGCCGTTTTCCAGCACCACCAGCCGGTCCATGCGGGCAATGGTCGAGAGGCGGTGGGCGATGGCAATCACGGTCTTGCCCTGCATCAGGGTTTCGAGACTTTCCTGGATTGCCGCTTCGACTTCCGAGTCCAGTGCCGAGGTCGCTTCGTCCATGATCAGGATCGGCGCGTCCTTGAGCAGCACCCGCGCGATGGCGATCCGCTGACGCTGACCGCCGGACAGTTTCACCCCGCGTTCGCCGACATGGGCGTCGAATCCGGTGCGTCCTTCGGCGTCCGACAGCAACGGAATGAACTCATCGGCGCGGGCCTTGCGCACCGCTTCCCAGAGTTCGGCGTCAGTGGCGTCGGGCTTGCCGTACAGCAAGTTGTCGCGGATCGAGCGGTGCAGCAGCGAGGTGTCCTGAGTGATCATGCCGATCCGCGCGCGCAGGCTTTCCTGGCCGACTTCGGCGATGTTCTGGCCGTCGATCAGGATCCGCCCGCCCTCGACGTCGTAGAGGCGCAGCAGCAGGTTGACCAGGGTCGATTTGCCGGCGCCGGACGGGCCGATCAGACCGATTTTCTCGCCCGGTTTGATGGTCAGATTAAGGTCGCCGATGATGCCTTTCTTCTTGCCGTAGTGAAAATCCACGTGCTCGAAACGCACTTCGCCACGGGCCACGGCCAGCGGTTGGGCCTGCTCCCGGTCGGTGACGCTGACCGGTTGCGAGATGGTCTGCAGACCGTCCTGGACCATGCCGATGTTTTCGAAAATGCCGGTGACCACCCACATGATCCAGCCGGACATGTTGACGATGCGGATCACCAGACCGGTGGCCAGGGCTATCGCGCCGACGCTGATCAGCGATTGCGTCCACAGCCACAGGGCCAGCGCGGTGGTGCCGACGATCAGCAGGCCGTTCATGGTGGTGATGGCCACGTCCATGCTGGTGACCACGCGGCCGGCCAACCGGGCTTTTTCGGTCTGTTCCTGAATCGCCTCGCGGGCGTAGTGCTGTTCGAAATTGGTGTGGGCGAACAGCTTCAGGGTGGCGATGTTGGTGTAGCCGTCGACGATCCGGCCCATCAGTTTCGAGCGCGCATCGGAGGCCTCCACCGAGCGGTCCTTGACCCGTGGCACGAAGTAATAAAGTGCGCCGATGTAGGCGGCGATCCACGTCAGCAGCGGAATCATCAGGCGCCAGTCGGCCTCGGCGAACAGCACCAGTGAACTGATCGCGTAGATCAGCACGTGCCACAGCGCATCCACCGCTTGCACGGCGGAATCGCGCAGCGAGTTGCCGGTCTGCATGATGCGCTGGGCAATGCGCCCGGCGAAGTCGTTCTGGAAGAAATTCAGGCTCTGCTTGAGCACGTAACTGTGGTTCTGCCAGCGAATCAGGCTGGTCATGCTCGGGCTCAGGGTCTGGTGCACCAGCATGTCGTGCAGCGCCAGGAACAGCGGGCGCAGCAGTAACGCTACCACCGCCATCCACGCCAGTTCGACGCCGTGCACCTTGAAGAAATCGACGTTCGGCGTGCCTTGTGCAAGGTCGATGATGCGGCTCAGATAACTGAACAGTGCCACTTCGATCAAGGCACCGAACAGGCCGACGATCAGCAGGGCGACGAAGCTCGGCCAGACCTGCTTCAGGTAATAGGTATAGAAGGGCAGAACGCGGTCCGGCGGGGATGCCGTCGGGGCATCGCGGAATATGTCGATCAGTTGTTCGAAACGGCGATAGAGCATCAGATAACCGCCCGGAGCACGGGCTCTCCTTTTATCAGTGTGAGCGGCGCGATGGGTAATCGACGCCGCTCGATATGCCCTGTAAAGCTTAGTCGATGCGCTTGGCCGACTTGATGATCACAGGGTCGACCGGCACGTTTTGCATGCCCTGTTTGGTGGTGGTCTGCGAGTTGACGATGATGTCGACCACGTCCATGCCCTTGACCACTTTGGCGAACACCGCGTAACCGGCGTCACGGCCCGGATCGAGGAAGGCGTTGTCGGCAACGTTGATGAAGAACTGGCTGGTGGCCGAATCCGGGTTGGAAGTACGGGCCATCGACAGGGTGCCACGAACGTTATGCAGACCGTTGCTGGCCTCGTTCTTGATCGGGGCCTTGGTTTCTTTCTGCTGCATCTGCTGAGTGAAGCCGCCGCCCTGGGCCATGAAGCCAGGGATCACGCGGTGAAAAATCGTGTTGTTGTAGAAGCCGCTGTCGACGTACTCAAGGAAGTTCTTGGTACTGATCGGCGCCTTGACCGGGTCCAGTTCGATTTCGATCTGGCCGTTGGTGGTGTCCAGCAGCACGTGCGGCGCTTTTGCCGGTGTGGCAGCCATCAGGTTGGCAGCGAACAGCACGGTGCCGGCGGCGAGGGCAAGTTTTTTCAGCATGGGTCAGTGATCCTGAGGGTGATTATCGGCTGTGGCGAGAAACTCCAGCAGCGTTTGATTGAAGCGTTCGGGCTGATCGAGCGGGGTGGCGTGGCGCGAATCGGCGATCACCACCAGCCGCGCATCGGGCAGCAGTCTGACATAGGTTTCTTTCAGCGAAACGGGGGTGTAGTCCCGGTCGGCGCTGACGACGAGCGTTGGACAGGTGACCCGGGAAAGGTGTTCCTGAACCCCCCAGCCAACAATCGCATCGAAGCTGGCGAGATAAGCACGTTTGTCGTTTTTTGCCCAGCGTTCGGCCATCTTCTGGCGCAAATCGGCCTGCTCCGGTTTGGGAAACAGCCTGGCGCCAAGGGCCTTGCCGATGGTGGCGAGGCTGAGCACACGCATCAGGCTCCAGCGCTTGAACCACTGCCAGTAATCGTCGCGGGTACGCAGTTTGACCTCCGGCGCGCTGTTGACGATGGTCAGGCTCTTGAGCATCCGCGGCTGATCGACGGCGAACTGGAAGCCGATCATGCCGCCCATGGACAGCCCGGCGTAGTGCACCGGGCCGAGCTTCAGGTGCTCGATCAGGGCGACGATGTCGGCGCTGAACCCGGCGATGCTGTAGCGCTCGCGGGGTTTGTCGGAGCGGCCGTGACCGCGCACGTCCGGGACGATCACCCGGTAATGCGCGGCCAGCGCCGGAATCTGCATTTCCCAGTCCAGGGTGCTGGAGCCCAGACCGTGAACCAGCAGCAACGGATCGCCGTGGCCATATTCCTCGTAGTGCAGGTTGCAACCTTCATGCTCGAAATACGCCATCGGTGAACTCCGTGTCAGGCTTGTTCGGGGGCGGCGAACGGTGCGTCCAGCGGCAGGGTGTCGAAGGTGCGCAGCAGTTCGATCAGGATTTGCGTCGCCGGGCCCAAGGGTTTTTCCTTGTTCGAATACAGATAGAAACTGGAGTTGCGATTGCCGCCTCTGTCCAACGGTAGCAGCTTGAGTGCGCCGTCTTTCAGTTCCCGCTCGATCATGTGCCGTGGCAGCCAGGCGAATCCCAGGCCACTGCTGACGAACGTCGCAGCCGTGGCGAGGCTGCCGACGGTCCAGCGCTGTTCGGCGCCGAGCCAGCCGACGTCTCGGGGTTGCTGGCGGCCGGAGTCGCGGATCACCACTTGCATCTGGGTTTCCAGGTCCTGAAAGCTCAGCTCGCGGTTGAGCCGATGCAGCGCATGATCAGGATGAGCGACGGCGACAAATTCGACATCGCTCAATTCCGCGCCGAGGTAACCGGGAATGCTCAGGCCGGTGATGGCCAGGTCGGCCACACCTTCTAGCAGCACTTCTTCGACGCCCGACAGCACTTCCTCACGCAGACGCACGCGGCAGCCACGGCTCTGCGGCATGAAAGCGGTCAGCGCGCGCACGATACGGGCGCTCGGGTAGGCGGCATCGACCACCAGCCGCACTTCGGCTTCCCAGCCCTGCTCCATGTGATGGGCGAGGTCTTCCAGTTGGCTGGCCTGTTTCACCAGTTGCCGCGAGCGCCGCAACAGCACGCCGCCGGCTTCGGTCAGCACAGCCTTGCGGCCATCGATGCGCAACAGCGGCACGCCGAGCTGGTCCTGCATGCGGGCGACGGTGTAACTCACCGACGACTGCGAGCGATGCAGGGCCTCGGCGGCCTGGGCGAATCCGCCGTGGTCGACCACGGCCTGCAACGTTCGCCATTGATCAAGGGTCACGCGGGGCGCTTTCATCAATAGCTCCTCTTGTCCTAAGCTGGCGGTCCCTCATGGAGACTGCCGAATGAAAAAATTCTGTTGTGTGTTGCTGGCGCTGCTTCCGCTGACTGCGTTCGCGTACCCGATCGATGTGGAAAAGGACCTCAACGGCCTGAAGATCGACTACAACGCGTTCGATACCGACAGCGACATCGGCTCGATCCAGGTCAACAACTACGGCGACGTCGACGCGACCTGCAAGGTGGTGTTCACCAACGGCCCGGAAGCGCCGCGCACGCGCAACATCGAGGTGGCGGCGGGCAAGCATAAAAACGCCACGGCCAAGTTCACCCGAACCATCATCAAGCTGCGCATCAAGCTGAGCTGCACCCCGAAATAGCGTCACGGGCCTGTGGGGGCGGGCTCCCACAGGCTGAGGCTTGCATCTAAACGAATTTTTCGATGCTTTGCAGCAATTATTTGCGCTTTTTCATCGATACGACACTGTTTAACCTTCACTCCATCGACTTACAACATTCTCGGATGGAGGCTACACAACATGTCCCGCGTTCTGATCATCGAAAGCAGCGCCCGCCAGCAAGACTCGGTTTCCCGCCAACTGACCCAGACCTTCATCAGTCAGTGGAAAGCGGCGCACCCGGCCGATCAGATCACCGTACGTGACCTCGCTGTGAACCCGGTGCCGCACCTGGACATCAACCTGCTGGGCGGCTGGATGAAACCCGCCGAGCAGCGCAACGACAGCGAGCAGGCCTCGCTGGACCGTTCCAACGAATTGACCGATGAATTGCTGGCCGCTGACGTGCTGGTGTTGGCGGCGCCGATGTACAACTTCGCCATTCCAAGCACCCTGAAAGCCTGGCTCGACCATGTGCTGCGTGCCGGCGTGACCTTCAAATACACCGAAACCGGCCCGCAAGGTCTGCTCAGCGGCAAGCGTGCCTACGTGCTGACCGCTCGCGGCGGCATCTATGCCGGTGGCCCGGCGGATCATCAGGAACCGTACCTGCGTCAGGTGATGGGCTTCATCGGCATTAACGACGTGACCTTCATCCACGCTGAAGGCATGAACCTGGGCGGCGACTTCCAGGAGAAAGGCCTCAACCAGGCCAACGCCAAACTGTCCCAGGTCGCCTGATATGTTAATCGCCAGATAATCGCCGATTGTTCTAGTGACCTGGCGCAACCCCTTCAAGGCTCTACGCGCATCGAACCTCCCTTTGCACTTGTTGCTCCTGAGTGCTGTAGCCCGATTGAACGCTTTAGCGAGATCGGGCTTTTTTTTGCCCGGGATTTAGCGATGGCCGGCAAAAAACGCTATCGTCGCCGCCATTCGAAATCGAGGCGAGCATGGGCTATCTACTTTTTGTCACGCTGATCCAGGCGTTTTCCTTCAGTCTGATCGGCGAATACCTGGCCGGTCATGTCGACAGTTATTTCGCGGTGCTGGTGCGCGTGGTGCTGGCCGGACTGGTGTTCATTCCGCTGACCCGCTGGCGCTCGGTGGAACCGGCGTTCATGCGCGGCATGCTGCTGATCGGGGCGTTGCAGTTCGGCGTGACCTACGTCTGCCTGTATTTGAGCTTCCGCGTGCTGACGGTACCGGAAGTGCTGCTGTTCACCATCCTCACGCCGCTGCACGTGACGCTGATCGAAGATGCGCTCAACCGACGCTTCAACCCGTGGGCGCTGATCGCTGCACTGGTGGCGGTCGCAGGCGCGGCGGTGATTCGCTACGACCGGATCAACCCGGACTTCTTCATGGGCTTTTTGCTGCTGCAACTGGCCAACTTCACCTACGCCGCCGGGCAGGTGCTGTACAAACATCTGGTGGCGAAACACCCGAGCGATCTGCCGCACTACCGGCGCTTCGGGTTCTTCTACCTCGGCGCACTCGCGGTGGCGCTGCCGGCGTTCCTGCTGTTCGGCAAATCCAACTTCCTGCCCGAAGCGCCGTTGCAATGGGGTGTGCTGGTGTTCCTTGGCCTGGTCTCCACGGCACTCGGTTTGTACTGGTGGAACAAGGGCGCGTGCCTGGTCAACGGCGGCACCCTGGCGGTGATGAATAACCTGCACGTGCCGGTGGGGCTGCTGCTGAACCTGCTGATCTGGAATCAGCATGAAGAGCTCGGGCGGTTATTCCTCGGTGGCAGCGTGATTCTGGCAGCGGTGTGGATCAGCCGGTTGGGGATTCGCCAGTCGGCGCCAGTTGCTCCACCAGAAACGCGATAAACGCCCGGGTCTTCTGCGGCACCCGCCGCGCCGACGAGTACACCGCGTTGATGGTGATCGCCGGCGCCTGCCATTCGCACAGCACCGGCACCAGTCGCCCGGCCGCCAGTGCTTCTTCGACGATGAAATCCGGCAGCAGCGCAATGCCCATGCCGGCCTCGGCCGCTTGCGCCAGCAAGTCGCCGTTGTTGGCGTGCAGCGGCCCGGTCACGTTGACGCGCTGCGTCTCCTTGCCATTGCACAGTTGCAGGCTGACCCCGCTCTGCAGATAGCCGTAGTTCAAACACTGATGTGAGCGCAGATCCTGCGGCGACTGCGGCGTGCCCGCGCGTTCGAGGTAAGCGGGGGAGGCGACCATGATGCGCGGCGCCGGTGCCAGTTGCCGGGCGATCATGGTCGAGTCGGGCAGGCTGGCGATGCGGATCGTCACATCGAACCCGCCGCGCACCGGATCGACCTGCTGGTCGCTGAGCACCAGTTGCAGCTCGATGTTCGGGTGCTGCTCGTGGAACAGCGGAATCAGCTTGCCCAGGCGCCGCAGGCCGAACGACATCGGTGCGTTGACCCGCAACACTCCGCGCAGTTCGCCCACCCCGTCTCGCGCTCGCTGCTCGGCCTCGTCCAGCGCCGCAATCACTTCCCGCGCCGCTTCGAAATACTCGGCGCCGGCTTCGGTCAGGTGCAGGCTGCGGGTGGTGCGTTGCAGCAGTTGCACGCCGATGGCTTCTTCCAGCGCCTGAATCTGTTTGCTGACTTTCGAGCGGGGCACGTCCATCGCCCGGGCGGCGGCTGCGAAGCCGTTCTCGCCGACCGTCACCACGAAGGCGCGCATGCATTCGATGCGATCCATGATTGTCCCTTTTTTGGAATCAATGATTCTCGATTTTAGGGAATTGTCCCTTTATAGGCTAGCCCCTAAAGTGACATCCAAGCCGAGACAACAACGCCGAAGACGGTCAGCCACTCGACTCACCCTTTACCCAATCGAAACTCTGAATCGACATCAAAAGGAACGCGCCATGTCTATCCGTGAACTGCTGAACCCAACCAACTCCGCCCTGATCCTGATCGACCACCAGCCACAAATGGCTTTCGGCGTGCAGTCGATCGACCGTCAGACCCTGAAGAACAACACCGTTGGCCTGGCCAAGGCCGCGAAGATCTTCAACGTGCCGACCATCTACACCTCGGTCGAAACCGAAAGCTTCAGCGGCTACATCTGGCCGGAATTGCTGGCAGTACACCCGGAGCAGAAACCGATCGAGCGCACCTCGATGAACTCCTGGGAAGACAAGGCGCTGGTTGACGCGGTGAAGGCCACCGGGCGCAAGAAGCTGATCATCGCCGCGCTGTGGACCGAGGTCTGCTTGACCTTCCCGGCCCTGGAAGCCCTGGCCGAAGGCTACGAGGTGTACATCGTCACCGACGCTTCCGGCGGCACTACCAAAGAAGCCCACGACATGTCGGTACAGCGGATGATTCAGGCCGGCGCGGTGCCGGTGACCTGGCAACAGGTGCTGCTCGAGTACCAGCGTGACTGGGCGCACAAAGACACGTATCAGGCGGTGATGGACCTGGTGCTGGAACACAGCGGCGCGTACGGCATGGGCGTCGACTACGCCTACACCATGGTGCACAAGGCACCGCAACGGCAGGTCAAGTAACCCGACATTTCGAAACTGAAGACAGTAGACCCTGTGGTAGCCACTCCCACAGGGTCTACTGTCGTCTGAGGATTCGTAGTCTGAATTAAAAGCCGCTATCGTCGCCGCCATTCGAAATCGAGGCGACTATGGCTACCCTGCGGCTATAGATGAGCACGAAACCAAAGGATGACTTGTGTGAGATCTGCGCATTGCAAAGTGGTTTTGGCTGTTTTCCTGTTGGGCTGCCTGGTGGAACTAGGCCATGTGGGAATGAAACATCAAGACAAAAGCGATTCAGCCAAGGCAAATTCGACGGCTTCATTCGAAACGGAGCAGTCGGTTGCTGAAAATGGAGCGTCGGCGTCGGCAATTGCAAAAAAACGGCCTGTAGCGAGCCGTTCCAGAATCCTGGATGCCCGCCTATTGCAGGGCGCAACGTTCTTAACCGTAGCAACCATTGTGGATGTCGAAGTCTTCAAATCAGAACATCCTGTTTTCGAGATCGTAGGCGAAAGTCAGGCGTTCATCGACTCGATAAAAGCGGACTTTGCAGAGGGCGACCTGATACTCAGCCATGAACTGAGTTCGCCGCTCAAACTCAAGTGTGGGAGCACTCCGGTATCGACGGATTCCACCGGGAGCTCTTTGGTGATCAATGCACGAACAGAAAGCAAGGCTCTGCCTTGTGCGTTGGTCAGGATCGGAGTCAGTAAAGTCCCTGACATCACGGTCAAGAGCAGTGGTGATGTAAAAGTGATGGGTGTGGCTCAGGAGCGGCTTGCTTTGAACATCTATGGTGCTGGAGATATTTCGGCTGATGGCAAGGTCAGGGAGTTGTCGATCCAGATCCATGGCTCGGGTGATGTAAACACGACAAAAATGTCGGCGGACAAGGTATCGATCCTTTCACAGGGATCGGGCGACGTCACGGTGATGGCCAGCGGCCGACTGCAATCGAAGCTGCAAGGTTCGGGTGACATAACAGCCATGAGACGCCCGAATAGCCCGCAAGGTTAAAAGAACGGGTCCGTTAGTTATCGATTAGTAGGTGAAAGTGTAAGGTAAAGTGTAAGTTTTTTGGATTTGCAAAGAATGTACTTGCTAAAGGTTAGAAGCCTTTGCTATGTCTTTTTTTAGATGCAAGAGATGGAAGGGCTGGCTCTCGAAAAAAAATAGTAATAATTACTATCGGCTGGTATTGCCTTCGGTTTGTAACGCAATTATGATCCCGCGCCTCGGACCAGCCGTCTTTGAACGGTACTTCTATTAGCTAGGGATTGGCTATGACTTCCTCTCCAAACATTTAACTAACGCACGCACATCGATTCCAGTGACACGCTGTGAGTCGGCATGTCTGTGCGCGAAATTTACCTCTATCTAAGTTTTCGTGAAACTGTTTTCACGAATAAATGGGCATGTTTAGTCAAACTTAAGCGTGCCTGCAACATTAAGACAGCAAGGAATAGCCGTGGAAAATAAAGCCAGTGGTACTGAACTCGTTGAGTTTGACGAGTATGGGTCGTATGAAATTACAGACTTGGAAGTACTGGATGCCGTTGCCGGTGGCTGGGAAGTCAACATCGGCTGTAACGGTGGTTCGGTCAATGCCAAGTGCGGAGATACTCCCGTGAACGGTGGTTGCGGTTCGCCACCTGTTAACTCGAGTTGCGGTGATGACCAGGATGGTTGATTGATGTGATAAGCGTGGAGTACCAGTCTGGTACTCCACTCACATAAATAGAATGATGAGTAAGTTAGATGGATCTAGATAAAAATATTCTGGCAACACTCAATCCGAAAAGCCTGGAGCTCATTCTTTATCCTACCGAGCAGTGTAACTTTAGGTGCACCTACTGTTATGAGGATTTTCTGATAGGGCGAATGGATGAAAAGACTCAGGAAGGAATAAGGAATCTCATCGGCAGGCGGTTGCCAAAACTGGATAATCTCCATCTCCAGTGGTTTGGTGGCGAGCCGCTTGCAGCGAAAGATCTGGTTCTCGGATTAAGTGAATTCGCAAAAAAAGCCTGTGATCAGGCCGGTGTGAATTTCAGTGGGGCTCTGACCACCAACGGATATCTCCTGACACTCGATCTGGCAGAAAAACTTTGTGGCTTGAATCAGCGGAACTATCAGATTTCGCTGGACGGATTTGAGGCTGGCCACGACAAGACCAGAAAGCTTGCCTCAGGCGCTGGCACGTTCAACAGGATATGGTCAAACCTCCTGGCATTGAAAGATTCAACCCTGGATTTCAACGTTACTCTCAGGGTTCATCTCACCAAAGAAAACGTCTCGTCTGTAAAAAGACTGGCTGAAGAAATAAAGCAGACATTCTTGTCTGATTCGAGATTCAAGGTATTTCTGAAGACCATTGAAAACCTAGGCGGTCCGAACGATACGTCAGGAGTTTTGCTGTCAAAAAGCGAAAGGCTCACAACGATTGCAGAGCTGAATGAGCTGTTGAATGAAAAAACCGTCAGCAAGTCTGATAACGGTACTTACGTTTGTTATGCGTCGCGTCCCAACTCTCTCGCGATACGCGCAGATGGAACGATACAGAAATGTACTGTGATGCTTTCAGATGACAGAAACTCTGTCGGGAAAATAAATGAGAACGGAACTGTCGAGCTGGATTCGGAACGGATGAATCTATGGATGAGGGGGTACTCGGATGACAAAAAAATACTAAGTTGTCCAGCGGTCGGTTTGCCCAAGTTACCGAATCTGATTCCTATTGTAAGTGCCAGCTAATCCGTAATTCCATCCTGCCGCAGTCGAGAGATTTGAATGCTTATTGATCTTGGAGTGTCGAATGAGTATTTCTTGAATAATATTCAGGAAAAAAACTTTTTTCTTCGTCGGGGCGCGGTTAAAGCCGATGTCTTCACGCTCGCCGATATAGATAATATTCTTGGTACGATCGAGCCGGAAGCTCCCGGTGTCAATCTCCATAATGGCACGTTTATACCGGAGAATGATTACGTTTTTACTTATAACGAAGTAGGAAAGCCACGCAAGACGATCATCAAGCCAAAGTTCTACAAACTGATGCAGGAAGGGGCAACGCTGATTCTAAATAGAGTGCACAAAAGCTCTCATTACATAGATAGCCTCTGTAAGGAAATTTCCGGCGTGGTGAATCAGGAAACACTGGGTAACGGCTACTTGGCGTTCAACCCGCAGGCAGCCTTTGGAAACCACTGGGACTGCCATGATGTGTTTGCCATTCAGTTGGTAGGGCGGAAAAGGTGGAGGATCTACCCACCTACGTTCGAACTTCCGATGCCGGGACAAACCAGTAAGGAATTCAAGAGCGAGTGCTCTGAAATACCTGTCCTGGATACGGTGCTGGAGGCGGGTGACCTTCTATATGTCCCTCGTGGCTGGTGGCATAGTGCAATAGCCCTGGGAGAGCCGACTTTTCATGTGGCGGTAGGGGTGCACACTACGCATATCAGCACCTATGTCGAATGGGTATGTAACAAGTTTCTCGAAAAGCATCTTGAATGCAGAAAAAGAATTGGCTTTTCGGAAAGCGATTCTAATGATCTCGAGCTGGCGTTTGAAAAAGTCAGGTTGGAAGTCATGAGTGAAGAGAATCTCAGTCTGTTCAAACAGACAATTATTTCCTCAAGCAGAACGAACACGAGATTTGACATAAATGCGAATGTGTTTGGGCAGGATGATAATCTGTCTACGAGTTCGAAATTAAACTTGAGCAGTCATTACGCTGCTGTCAGTGATGAAAGCTGCGTGGTCAATGGAATAAAAATACCGATCAATAGTATTGAGTGGAAAGTGATCAAGCTGCTTTCAACGCAGAATGGCTTGTCCATTGACGAGTTGTCGGTGCAACTTCGTGTGCCACAAGCGCCCCTGACAAAAATCGTAAGCTCATTGATTTTTCATGATGTTCTGTATCTTGCCAGTGCGTAAAATTTCATGAGTAATATTATGTTCAGGAAAGAGGCGCTGGTTGCCAAGGCGAGCAAAAATGAAATCTACGGAGAAATTATACTTGCGAGCCCGATCAATCATACGCTGATATCCATTTTCGCTATTGTATTTACCCTGATAACAGTTGCATTTCTGTTTGGTGGGCAATACACGAAGCGTGTTACAGCGCATGGAGAGCTTATTCCAGAGAGTGGTGTTACCCAGATATATGCGGTCCAAAGCGGGTTGATCAAGACCAGATCTGTCAGTGAAGGGCAGACAGTCAAGGCCGGTGACACACTTTTTGTTTTGTCCAGTGACAGGAAGAGCCAAAAAAAACTGGCCATACAAGAAACCATCAATGCTGCTCTTCAAGACAAACGAAGTAGCTTGGCGTCTGCAATAAGGACGACAGAGCATATTCATGAGCTAGAGATGGAAGCGTTGCGTAATAATGCCTCTACGCTGACGCGTGAAAGAGATAATCTTGATCAGCAGATATCGCTCGCTGTCCGAAAGATGGCGTTGTCGGAAGGCTCGGTGAAACGCTACAAAGGGTTGATGGAGCAAGGGTATATTGCTCCAGAACAACTTGATCAGAAACAGGAAGAGTTACTTGAACAGAAAATTCGCCTGAAAGATCTGGAGCGGAGTCGTGCAGATGTTGATTATAAATATGCGACCGTTTTACGTAATATATCAAGCACGCCGCTGACGCAATCGAATGTCAGAGAGGAACTCGTACGGAGCTTGCAGGTTATCGATCAGGAAGTAGTAGAGAATGAAGCGAAATATGAAACCGTTGTTTCCGCTCCAAGTGATGGCATCGTTACAGCGATAAGAGGAAACGTTGGTCAGACGGCAAAGGTTGACGAGGCACTGGCAGCCATTGTTCCAAGCGGATCAAAGTTTCAGGCTCATTTGTTTGTTCCCAGTCGTGCAATCGGATTTATCCGCAAAGGTGCGGTGGTAGGCGTGAGATACCAATCCTTTCCTTATCAGAAGTTCGGACAGGCCAAAGGATCGGTTCTGGAGATATCCGAGGCTCCTCTTCTTCCCACTGAGTTGCCGCCAATAGCGAATCCTGAATCCAGCAACGAACCAATGTACAGAGTGACGGTTGAACTTGAACGTCAATATGTAAAAGCCTACGGCGACGTCACGCCTTTACGAGCGGGAATGCTGCTGGACGCGGATGTCATGCTGGAGAAGCGAAAGTTATACGAGTGGATTATTGAACCGATCTATTCGATAACGGGCAAGATATAACTGGAAGTGACAATGAAAGAGTTGCTTGGAAAAATCAATTTTCATTCCGAAAACAGTACACCTGTCATTCATCAGTCCGAGCGTTCGGAGTGCGGGTTGGTGTGCGTCGCGATGATTGCGAGTCATTTTGGATATCACACGGATTTAAGAGAGATCCGTCAGCGATTTTCGGTTTCCCAGCAAGGATTGACTCTGCGTGGGCTCGTAAAGATCTCAAATGCAATGAATTTGAATAGCCGTC
Source organism: Pseudomonas sp. PHC1 (assembly GCF_046487845.1). Taxonomy (NCBI): domain Bacteria; kingdom Pseudomonadati; phylum Pseudomonadota; class Gammaproteobacteria; order Pseudomonadales; family Pseudomonadaceae; genus Pseudomonas; species Pseudomonas sp. PHC1. The sequence continues at coordinate 32,493 of NZ_JBJXHJ010000007.1, read as the reverse complement.
CGGTAAAGCTGGAAATGGCCGGTTTGAGCAGTCTCAAGTTACCCTGTGTACTCCATTGGAATTTTGACCACTTCGTGGTGTTGGTAGAGGTCAACAAGACGGGATTTGTCATACATGATCCTGCGCTTGGAAAGAGGACGGTTGCATACGAAGAAGTTTCAAAATTTTTCACTGGTATCGCCCTTGAGCTATGGCCGAATCCAGGCTTCGAATTAAAGGAAAAACCGCCGCGTGTTGGGATAACATCGGTCATCGGGAATGTTCGTGGAGCCTATCGATCAGCGGCAAAGGTTCTGGCGGTGGCATCAGCATTAGAATTAATGTCGCTCATGTCCCCTTTGTTTCTGCAACTGACGCTGGATAATGTCTTGCCGGCGTTTGATGTCGATCTGCTAGTCATGCTTGCGCTGGCTTTTGGGGGGCTTATGTTGGCCCAGGAATTCATGAAGCTTATAAGGGCTCGAATGCTGTTGTATTTTGGTACGCATTTGAATATACAGCTCAAGGCCAATATATTTAAGCACCTTATAAGTTTGCCGATCGAGTACTTCGAGAAACGGAGTCTCGGCGATATAACGTCGAGATTCTCTTCTATTGATCAGGTTCAGAGAACGCTCACTACATCGCTGTTGGAAGCGCTGCTCGACGGTGTCATGTCGGTCGCGATTGTCTGCATGATGTTTTACTACAGTGCATTCCTTGCTTCGATTTCGGTTATGGCTCTTGCGTTGTATCTGGCAATACGTTTTTTATGGTTTGTGCCTTTGAAGAAGGCGACAGAAGAGCAAATCATACATTCCGCCCGACAGGAAACCCATTTTCTGGAAACAGCGAGGGGGATTCGTGCGATAAAGTTATTCCAACGTCAGGAAGATAGAAGGGCGTCCTGGCTATCGATGCTTGTAAGCCAAGTTAATCTGGACTTGAAAACGCAGCAGATTCATATTTTATATCATGGCGCAATAGGTGTAATTACTGGTATAGAAAACATATTGATCATCTACTATGGTGTCAGTATGGTAATCGATGGGAAGTTTTCTATCGGTTTTTTGATGGCATTCATAGCCTATAAGTCGATTTTCAATTTGAGGCTCACTGCGCTGATCAATAAAGGTTTTGAAGTGAAGATGCTTCAGGTTCAAGGTGAGCGGCTTGCAGATATAGTGCTGACGAAGCCAGAACTCATGGTCGAAGATGCCGGGTCTTATAATAAAGGTGTCGAGCCAAGTATCGAAGTGATAGGGCTGAGCTACAAGTATGGTGATCATGAAAAGGAAGTTTTGTCGGATGTAAATTTCAAAGTGCTTCCAGGTGAATTTGTAGCCATTACCGGGCCTTCTGGTTGTGGAAAGACGACCTTGCTGAATTTGTTGCTTGGTATTTTCAAGGCGACTTCTGGAGAAGTTCTGGTCGGCGGTCTGGATATTAGCAAGGTGGGGATCGAGAATTTACGAAGCATGATCGGTACTGTTCTTCAGGATGATGATCTGTTCTCTGGATCGATTGCCGATAACATTTGCTTTTTTGATCATCAACCTGATCAGGAGTGGATGGAGACGTGTGCGAAGATGGCCGCTATCGATGAGGACATACGGTCAATGTCGATGGGCTACAACACATCTATTGGCGACATGGGAAGTGTTCTTTCCGGCGGTCAGAAACAAAGAATTCTTCTGGCCCGTGCATTGTATAAACGTCCCCGGATTCTTTTACTCGATGAGGCGACGAGTCACCTCGATCTGGAGAAGGAAAAAGAAGTTAACAGTGCTGTGGCCAGCTTGAAAATGACACGGATTATTGTTGCTCATCGACCTGATACCATTGCAGCGGCCGACCGCGTGATTCAGATGAGGCGGTCTTGAAATGCACAAGTATTTTTCGCCTGTGTTATTGGCAGCACTGGGTCTGGTGCCTTTACTTTCTTGCGCGGCGCCGATGTCTGACGTTTCCCGGCGCGGAGAGGTGGCTTATCTCGATACATCAATAAATCCAGGCTCGAGTCCTGAGAAAACGAGGGAAAACTTCTCCTCTGGATGTGCATGGGATGAGTCTCTGAGTATTGATGAAGCATTGGAACTTGCGCTTTGTGCGAATCCAAACTTGTTCAGAGCGAGAGCTAATATAGAAATTCAGAAACATAAGGTGGCTGCGGCCAGGTCTGCTTATTTGCCAAGCCTGTACTTGAATAGCGATGTACTCAAGGACGTGGCGGCTGCAAATGAACAGTCTTCATGGGGCTCTTCGTTGAATCTGTCGTGGCTGCTGCTGGATTTCGGTGGAAGGCGCGGCAGTGTTGAGGAAAACAATAGTCTATTACTGTCGGCAGTCCTGGCTCAGGATTCAGAATCGTTGTCTCTGGTGTCCGATGTTTCCAGAGACTATTTTGCCGTTGCCGCGGCGAAAGGTGTGATTGCCTCGAGCCTTGATAATGAATCGGCGGCCAAAGAAAGCTTTCTGGCTGCGCAGGCCAAATACATTGCGGGAGTGGGCGCGCGAGCAGATTTGCTGCAGGCTCAAACAGCTCATTCAGAGGCGATCCTTGATCGCGTCAGAGCACAAGGAAACTACCAAAAGGCAGTGGCGCAATTAACCTATACATTAGGTGTGGATCCGGGAGCGAAAATAGCGATCGACAAGCTTGATGAGTCTGTCTTTTCCGATGACTTGAACAAATCGCTAGAATTATTGATTCAGAAGGCGGCAGCGCAGCATCCATCCGTTCTTTCTGCCAGAGCCCAGCTTGAAGCCAGTAGGTTTCATCTGCAAACGGTTATCTCCGAAGGGAAGCCCAGTCTGTCTTTTGTAAGTTCTTATTCCGAGAAACGTTACACTCAGGAAAATTCCAAGGACTACAACGCGATGGAGGTTGGGCTAAAACTGACATTTCCGTTATTTGAAGGGTTTCGAAACAGCTCCAGAGTTTCCGAAGCCTACGAAAACATACAGCTTCAAGAGGCTCTGTTAAGGCAGGCTGAGCTGAGCGTTACCAATGCCATATGGGTGAATTACTCGGACCTAAAAACCGAGAACGAGAGTATCAACATAGCAAAAAGTCTGGTGCGTTCGGCCGAGGAGTCTTCGGGAGTGGCCAAGGGGCGATACAGGGCCGGGGTTGGTTCAATCATCGAACTTTTGAACGCTCAGACTGCACTCGCCAATGCAAACCAGCAGTATGTACAGTCGCTGGCACGATGGAGAGCCGCCAGAATTCGATTGGCTGCGAGCGTTGGTGTACTTGTACGCAATGACCAGAATATATCCATGTGATCATGATTTCCCTTGGTTTGGTGCTTTTGCATGATTAATAATTTCGATTTGAATTTTTATAATAAAGTTTTGGCCATTGTTCTGATGAGTGTCGCTGCTACCGGTTCTGTATTGGCTAAGGATACTCACAAGGCCGGGTTTGTAGACCTGGCTGTCAAAGATCTTGCCGCGGTTCATCAACTGATAGTTAGCTCCCATCCGGGGGCCATAGATAAAGAGAATAAAGACTTCACTGACTGGGTCGAACGGGGCTATCTGGAGGCAAGGCAATTGTCCCTCCTTGTCGGTTCCAGAAGAGATACCCAAGCTGTTCTGGGTTTCTATATTTCAGGGTTCAAGGATGGCCATGTAGGCATTTATCAATCCGAAAAGGACAAGTCTTCGTGGGCCGGTTTCATTCTGGACAAGAGAGGGGAGGATTTTGTTGTCAGTCGTGTTGCGAAGGGCTGGCCGGTACCGTTGCCGCCAATCGGTTCCAGAGTCATTTCATGTGACGGTAAAACAGTTCGCGAGATAGTGAGCAATGAGATATCACCCTACATAGATCGCCGACTGGATTTGCAATCCACCTGGAATCACCTTGCGAAGCATTTGACTGTTGATGATGGGGACTATCCAGTGTTGGCCAGAAAACGGGCGGGCAAATGCCAGGTTGTTCTGTCGAGTGGAGTAAAGCAAAACTACGATCTGTTATGGCAGGAGGATGGCGGGCAATTAGCGGATTTCCTGTATCAACCTCAACCACCTCAGACGGTCCTGAACCTCGGCGACGGACGTTATTGGGTTCATGCGTCGAATTTCGCACCTTCGGCATCCGAAAACGCATCCCTCGAGAAGATGCTTGATGTTCTCGAAAGTATTGATGATGCCAGACTGGTTGTACTCGATACACGCGGCAATCGTGGCGGTAACAGTCTGGTCGGAGCGAGGATTCTGTCTGCGTTGTTGGGTGAAAGGTTTGTAGAAAGTCTGGACCGATCCTCTCGTTCGTATGCAATGTGGCGAGTGTCTCCTCTTGCACTTTCAACGCTCGATAGCGCTTTGGCCAGTACCGAACGTGATTACGGGAAAGGCAGCGATGCCTATACCTTTGTTTCAGGCTTGCGTAAGTCCATGAACGCTGCACTGCAGGAGAAGGCCGACTGGTTGCGACAGCCCGATACATCTTCGCTCGATCAAGATCGCTCGAAAGACCTGAAGCAGAAAACTTTCAAGGGTCAACTCGTGCTGGTGACTGATTCGTTCTGTGCGAGTGCCTGTCTGGATTTTGCAGACGCCGTACTGGCCGTTCCAGGAGCGATCCAGTTCGGGTTACCAACGAGTGCTGACACCGTATATATCGATATTGGCGCTCAGGTTTTGCCGAGCGGGGCCCAGTTTTGGTTGCCATTGAAAGTCTGGAGAGGCCGGGTGCGGGGAAACAATCAGAGTTATGAACCGCGGTATGTTTTCGATGGCGACATAAATGACACTCCCGCTGTTCAAAAGTGGGTGCTAGGTCACTTTTGAACGGGCCTGCTCCAAACCTCCGGTCACTCGACGCATTTTGCCGAGCGTTTCCGGAGGTGTTGTGTCATTACATGATCTGTTTCCCGGCCTCGGGAATATGGCTCGCGCCAAGGACTGCCGGCAATAACCCCGACCGCAAATCCCCACCACTGGGCTGCTGATACAGGCTCAGCCCAAACTCCGGCAGCACCGCCAGCAGATAATCGAAAATATCCCCCTGGATCCGCTCGTAATCGGCCCACACCGTGGTGGTGGTAAAGCAGTAGATTTCCAGCGGAATGCCCTGGGCCGTGGTCTGCATCTGGCGGACCATGCAGGTCATGTTCGGCTGGATCTCCGGGTGGCTCTTCAAATAGGCCAGCGCATAGGCACGAAAGGTGCCGATGTTGGTCATGCGCCGGCGGTTGGCCGACATCGCCGCGACGTTGCCCTGCGCCTCGTTCCAGGCCTTGAGCTCGGCTTTCTTGCGGCCCATGTACGCGGTCAGCAGGTGCACCTGGGAGAGTTTTTCTTCTTCATCGTCGCGGATGAACCGCACACCGCTGGCGTCGATGAACAGGCTGCGCTTGATCCGCCGGCCGCCGGACTGCTGCATGCCGCGCCAGTTTCTGAACGATTCGGACATCAGGCGCCAGGTCGGGATCGAGACGATGGTCTTGTCGAAATTCTGCACCTTGACCGTGTGCAGGGTGATGTCGACCACGTCGCCATCGGCGCCGACCTGCGGCATTTCGATCCAGTCGCCGACCCGCAGCATGTCGTTGCTGGTCAGTTGCACGCTGGCGACGAACGACAGCAGGGTGTCCTTGTAGACCAACAGGATCACCGCCGACATCGCACCCAGACCGGACAGCAGCAACAGCGGCGAACGGTCGATCAGGGTGGCGACGATGATGATCGCGCCGAACACGTACAGGACCATTTTTGCCAGTTGCACATATCCCTTGATAGAGCGGGTGCGGGCGTGTTCGGTGCGGGCGTAGATGTCCAGCAGCGCATTGAGCAGGGCGCTGACCGACAGCAGCAGGAACAGAATGGTGAACGCCAGTGCCACGTTGCCGAGGAACACCATGGCGGTCTTGCTCAGCTCCGGCACCAGGTGCAGGCCGAACTGGATCACCAGCGACGGCGTCATCTGCGCCAGGCGCTGGAACACCTTGTTATGGCGAAAGTCGTTGATCCAGTGCAGCGAGGGCTGGCGACCCAGCATGCGGCTGGCATGCAGGATCAGGTAGCGCGCCACTCGTCCGAGGACCAGCGCGATCACCAACAACAGGAGCAGCGCCAGGCCGGCGTGCAGGAGCGGGTGCTGATCGAGGGCACCCCAGAGGTCTTGGGCGTTGAGCCAGAGCTGTTTGAAATCCATGAGCGAAACGATTCTTCTGTAAGACGCGACGGGCGATTAGAGCATTTAAGACGCTGTGTATTACCGTTGGAGACAAATCGAGCAACAAAAAAGCCACTGATTACCGCGGATTTCACAAAGAAACTCGGCCTGAGCGCTCGAAACCGGTAACCTATGCAGCTGATTTTTTGCATATCTTCGAGGTAGCACCCGTGTTTTCCCAATTCGCCCTGCACGAACGCCTGCTCAAAGCCGTGGCCGAGCTGAAATTTGTCGAGCCAACGCCTGTGCAAGCCGCGGCCATTCCGCTGGCGCTTCAGGGGCGTGACCTGCGGGTGACGGCGCAAACCGGTAGCGGCAAGACCGCCGCGTTTGTCCTGCCGATCCTCAACCGCCTGATCGGCCCGGCCAAGGTTCGCGTCAGCATCAAGACCCTGATCCTGCTGCCGACCCGCGAGCTGGCCCAGCAGACCCTGAAGGAAGTCGAGCGCTTTTCGCAGTTCACTTTCATCAAGTCCGGTCTGATCACCGGCGGTGAAGACTTCAAGGTCCAGGCCGCCATGCTGCGCAAGGTGCCGGACATCCTGATCGGCACCCCGGGCCGGATGATCGAGCAATTGAACGCCGGCAACCTCGACCTGAAAGAAGTCGAAGTGCTGGTGCTCGACGAAGCCGACCGCATGCTCGACATGGGTTTTGCCGAAGACGTGCAGCGTCTGGTCGACGAATGCCCGAACCGTCAGCAGACCATGCTGTTCTCCGCCACCACCGGCGGTTCCGGCCTGCGCGAGATGATTGCCAAGGTGCTGAACAACCCTGAGCACTTGCAGCTCAACGCGGTCAGCCAACTGAACGACACCACTCGTCAGCAGATCATCACCGCCGACCACAACCAGCACAAAGAACAGATCGTCAACTGGCTGCTGGCCAACGAGACCTATCAGAAGGCCATCGTCTTCACCAACACCCGGGCCATGGCTGACCGCATCTACGGTCGCCTCGTCGCCCAGGAATACAAGGCGTTCGTGCTGCACGGTGAAAAAGACCAGAAGGATCGCAAACTGGCGATCGACCGTTTGAAGCAGGGCGGCGTGAAGATCCTGGTGGCCACCGATGTGGCGGCCCGTGGTCTGGACGTTGATGGCCTGGATCTGGTGATCAACTTCGACATGCCACGCAGCGGCGACGAATACGTGCACCGTATCGGTCGTACCGGCCGTGCCGGCAACGACGGTCTGGCAATCTCGCTGATCTGCCACGGCGACTGGAACCTGATGTCGAGCATTGAGCGCTACCTGAAGCAGAGCTTCGAGCGCCGTACCATCAAGGAAGTCAAAGGCACCTACGGCGGACCGAAAAAGGTCAAGGCCTCGGGCAAGGCCGTCGGCGTGAAGAAGAAAAAGACCGACGCCAAGGGCGACAAGAAGAAAACCGCCGCCAAGACCCCGACCAAGCGCAAGAGCGCCAACCGTCCGAAACCGGACGCTCTGGTGAGCAGCGACGGCATGGCCCCGCTGAAACGCCGCAAGCCGGCAGCGCCAGCGGCTGAATAAGCCGTTTCAGGCAGGCAAAGAAAAACCCGGACATGGTCCGGGTTTTTTATTGCCAGCGTTTATCAACTGCCCAGCAGGCCCGTGGTGTCGGCATCAAAGCGCCGCTTGGCCTGATCGGCTGCCGGTTTGAGCTGTGCGAGCAGGGCGGCCTCGCTGTACAGCCCTGCCAGCGCCAGTTCTTTCGGCGTTGGCTCGATCGGGATCAAAACGTCTTCACCCGCCGCATGCAGCCAGATCGCCACGAAGTGCAGCGCCGACACAAACAGCGTCCGCAGCTCAACGGTTTTGCCCTTCAATTGCGGTGATTGTTCCGCCAGTTTCAGCGCATCGACCGTGGCGGCCGCCAGGTGGCCGTGGTTCAACGAGGCAAACTCGACGTGACCGCGTACTTCGGCCAATTGCGCATCGGCAATCGATACTCCGCCGGAAAACACCAGGTAATGCCAGTCGCCCACTCGGGCGTCTTTCAGGCCTTTGCCCTGGCTCAGGTCTTCCAGACTGAGCGAGTAGCCGCGATAGGCCTCGCTGAGGCTGATCCCGGCGGGCGCAGCACTGGCGAACTGGCGATTGACGCCGAATCCCTGGGTCTGCAACGCGGCCTGCAGGGCCGGACGCAAGGTTTGTACGCCGTTGGAAGGGGCCTTTGGATAAGTCAGTTTCATGATGCCGCCCCCTGGTTTTTTGCCGTGAAGTAAGTGTGGGTCCAGTTGCCGCCGCCGTTGTAGGAACCGGGGAAGGCACTCAGCGCGCGGGTCGAATAGCCGTAGATCGAATCCGCGACCAGCACGTAATTGCCGTTGGTGCCGTAGATCGCCAGAAAGTGCGCACCGCCGCCGTACCAGGCACAGCGCAGGCCGATCGGGCGGCCCATGTTGATCTGGTTCTGGATGGCCGACATTTGCAGCGAACCCGAATTCATGCCGTTGAAGCTGCGGGTGATCTTCAGCGCAACGTCGAGATAGCCGTACACGTTGCATGGCCCCGGTTGATTGCAGCAGTTGCGATCCAGGGCGGCACTGGCAACGGCGCATTGGGTCCAGGACCCGGTGCCGTAGTAGTTGCCGACCGAGGCGGAAGCGGCGGCCCAGCACCAGTTGGTCTGGGTCTGTTGCTGCATGGTGAAGTTCAGGCTGGCGGCCGCCAGGGCACGTTGTTGAACAGCGGCCTCGACCTCGACCAGTTGCGGGTCGAGCAGATGGCCGGTCAGGCACGCGGGCAGGGTATTGCCGGGCAGTGCCGTTGTTTCAGTGGTTAACATTTTTCAATCCTCCATGAATGAAAACAGGCGTTCCGCGTTTGCGGGATAACGTTAATGCCGAGCGATCGGTGCTCAAGGGTTGCCATCTCCGATGGCCGGTTCCGATCAGGCTCGGGGTAACCCTAGGTGTGAGTATGCATTTGTGCAAATAATTGAATGCGTTAATGCAAATTTCCGGACAAAAGGAGGCAGGCGTTGGCATCGATCCAGCCTGATCGATACCAAAGCCTGTCGTTGTTCGAGCGGGTGTTATCCCTCGGTTTTCTTCTCGGCCGACCCCAGTTCCTTCAAGCGCTGATCGATCAACTGGCATTTGTCCGGCAGATCGGCGGAGGCAGTGCCCAGATCCACTTTCTGCAACTCGGCGTTCATCTCCTTGGCCTTGGTCGGGTTTTGCTCGGTGAGCTTCGCGACTTCCTGTGCCAGTTGCTCGCGTTTGGCGGTGGCTTCTTCCGGGGTGCAGGCCCAGACGGGCAGGGCACAGGCCAGCGTGGCGGCGAGGGTGAGCTTGAGCAGCGTCTTCATGGGGGCAGGCCTCGGTTCCGGTTAAGGCGGGTTAACCGGTTGAGGCCTGTGGCCGGTGAAAAGTTCAGTGTTGTTGGCGCTCAGTCTCCATGGCAGCAACTGGATTTTGATGCCCCGTTGTACCGGTCATGATGCCGCACCCATTCCATGATCTCGTCTTCGTTCCGGCCCTTGGGCGTGAGGTCGAGGTAGTTGTAGGCGCCGACCAGCAGGTCGAGGCCGCGGGCATAGGTTGAGTAGGTGTGGAATATGTCACCGTTGTCGGCGCGATAAAACACGCTCAGACCGGGCATTTCTTCCTCGGCGCTGTCGGTCTTTTCGTAGTTGTACGTAGCCTTGCCTGCTACGACATCTTCAGCGCGGGCGCACACGCCAAAGTCGTAGTTGAAATCGCAACCGTTTGAAGACACCCAGTCGAATCTCCAGCCCATCCGCCGCTTGAAGGCCTGGAATTCGGCGAACGGTGCGTGAGACACCGCCACCAGCGCAATGTCGTGATGGGCCAGGTGCAAATTGGCGCCATCGATGTGGTCGCTGAGGAATGAGCAGCCCGGGCAGCCTTCTTCCCAGCCCTTGGCGAACATAAAGTGGTAAACGACGAGTTGGCTGTGCTGACCGAACAGGTCGGCGAGTTTCAATTCGCCGTTCGGCCCCATGAAGCGGTAATCCTTGTCGACCTTCACCCAGGGCAGGGCGCGGTGTTGGGCGCTGAGGCGGTCGCGTTCCCTGGTGAAGGCTTTTTCATCGGCCAGATGCTGCCTGCGGGCGACGAGCCATTCTTCGCGCGACACCACTGGATGATTCTCAACGTTCATGATGATTTCTCCTGCGGGGGTTGAAACCGTCTGTTTCAGACTAGTCGTTTAACACCCTGGGAAATCGACAGACCGCCGGTCGGTCGGCGCGCCGAATAATCCTGAACGGTGACGCAACGGTCCGGTCACAACCTGTGAACGCGCCAAAAAATCACGCGCACCGGAGGTTGAATCAGGATGACGACTTATAACTGGGATTTGATTGAACGCCTGCTGCATGAAGTGCAGAACGGCGCGGGCCACAGCTTCGCGCCACGGTCTTTCGCCGAAGACTATGCGGCAGAGAAAGCGGCGGCGGGCGAGGCGATCGAGAATCTGGATCACCTGAAAACGCTGGCCTGCGACTACGAAAAGCTGCTGCTGGAGCGAGGCTATATCGAGCCCCGTGGCGAGGACGAAGGCAGTACCGGCAACAATTTCGGCCTGACCCCGCGCGGCTCCAGCCTGTTGAGCCTGATCGACAGCAGCATTCCCGGCAATGATCATCCGCGTCAGGTACTCGATGAGCAGGAAGACGCGCTGGATGCGCTGACGTTTGATGAGGTGGCCTCCAAGGCGCAGATTGCCTGAGGCGTTGCACAAAAAACCGTGGGAGCGAACCTGCTCGCTCCCACGGTTTTCTCAATGGTCTCAGCTTTTTTGTGCGGCCTTCAGGCACTTCAAGTCGTTGAAGTCCTTGCGCACGCCCTCGATCTTTTTCAACAGGCGCTGGCGCTGCTGAGGCGTGCTGTCGGCCATCAGATCAACGAACAGCGAACGGGCCTGCGCCTCGGTATTGGCGTAGGCCTTTTGGTAATCCGCTGTCCATAAACGCTCGCGATTGACCAGAAGCGTCTCGATCCGCTGTGGGAATTCAGGACTTTTGCGTTGCGCCACCGCCGCGCTGAATTGCTTCTGCCAGTGGGCGCGGTTGGCGATCCACTGGGTGTTCTGATCGCCCAGAGCGGTCGACCAGGCCATCACCCGCTGCTCCTGAGTGACGCTCAACGGGCCGAGCCAGTCGTTGAGGCGTTTGTCCATGCGTGCGCCACGCTCGGCAATCTGCTGTGAAAGGGGTGGCTTGAGGTATTCCCGTTGGCGCTTTTGCAGGTCTTCGGCAAAGGCGTCGTTCATTTCAGCAACCTGCCGATCATCCAGCCCTTGTAGCAATTCAATCGCCGACGGGGTGATTTCCCGGGCGGTTTCGGCGATCGCCTGCTTGGCTTCTGCGGTGCGGGCCTGGAGGGCGGCGTCGGTAACCTGATTGGTTTCGACCATGGTTTGCAGGCGATCGAGCCAGTCCAGGTAACCCGGTAACTGCGTGGTGCAGTGCCAGCTCAGGTGTTCCCTGAGGCGTTCGTTGAACCAGCCTTTCTGCTCGCCGTTCATGTCCAGGTAGTCGCTGAGCGTCCACGGAATGATCACGTCGAGATTGCGGTAGGCCAGGCCGACACGGCTGCAGGCGCCGAGAGCAAGGGTCAGGATCATTAGAACAGCGATGCGTTGGAACCAGCTAGACATGGGCAAGTCCTTGCGAAAGCCAGCCTTGAGGGTCTGATTCTTATGTGAACACAGGATGGACCCGGCAGTTCAGCCTATCAAAAGAACGGGCGTTCGGCCTTGAGCGTGACCAGTCCGTCGCATTGACTGTTATGTCCGGAATAGGCCGAGCAATCGCTGCCGCTGAGGCTGGAGTTGCTGTAGATCAGATCAAGGTCGATGCCCATGAACGGCCGGGAAAGTTTCACCGACCAATCGGTGAAACTGCTGACGTAACCGCCGTCCACCGAGACCGGCGTGTTGAACTGATGGGTGGTGTATTTCATGCTGATCCCGATGCCGAACGGCTGATTGCCGCCCAGGTCGGCAAACAGGGTGTTGTTCTGTTTATCCGGATCGTTGCTCAGGGCGATGCCGATCCGGCTGCCGAGCAGGGTCAGGCCACCGAACAGTTCCTGACTGTCGAGGGTGTCGACCTCGGGATAGCTGTAATGGATCATCCCGACTTCGTAGCCGAGGGTCTGATCGAAAGGTTGTTTAAAGCCGATGTAGGAATCGATTTCGAGGTTCTTCCCCGGCGTCAGGCCCATGCTCGGTGCGTACTGGCCGACATAGAGGCCGCTGTCATGGCTCAGGTCCAGACCTCCGTGGAACGAGCCGATCGCCGACGGCTTGACCAGGCCCTGGGCCATGCTGCGACTGGGCGAGGTGCCGAGCTTGAGGTCGAAGTCACCGAGTTCACGCTGGAAAATCTGCGCGTGCGCCGCCGGGCTCGCCAGCAGGCCTACAAACAATAAACAGGAAGATTTGAGCATGCGTCACTCCTTGAACAGCGAGCGCAGGGCGATAAGGCCTGCTGAAACGCTTGATCCAGACGCGTGCAAGGATACCGGCGAATGATCGGCATCGAGGGCCGTTCGTCGATTTCTGCTGTTTTTGAATGTTTGATTAAACGCGAGGGAGGTCTGCGAGTGATCCGGTCCAGGCGCTTCGAAGCTCAAAGCGCCTTTGGACTGGTGTGCTGCGGGGGGTTATTTCTTGCCCAGGCTGATCTGCTTGGACGGGCCGAACGTCTGGCCGCTGACGCCTTTGGCAATTTGCTGGATCTCGCCGCCGGACTTGAGGAATGCCGCGATCTGATCGTTGATCGATTCGCTGGTTTCAACGGCTGGAGCTGGCTTTGCTTTGCTGGTGGATGCTTTTACACGCATGGCGGCCATTAACCTGTAGAAAAGTAACTCGGCCAGGCATCGTACAGGAATAACTTGACAATTGCTTGGTAAATATCCTCCGGAATAACTCGGCGCGCCGGTGGATTAGGCTTGATTAAATATTCGAAATATCCCGCTAACCTGCTGTTTTAACTCACAACATTTATTCGATTCCATGATGTCGGGGGGCGTCGGGATCACGTGAAGGCCGTCATGCTGGCCTGACGAGCGGCGCGCATCCGGCGTGAAATCCAGGAAAATCAAAGCCTCCCGCAGATTTTCGGTCGGCCGGTCGATGGGCGACCGACGAACCTGGCAAAACCGGGTAGAATGCCGCCCACGCAATGAGGGTATTGGAAATGGCTTTAGTCGGGCGCTACAACAGTTTGCAAGTGGTTAAACACACTAACTTCGGTTTATATCTGGACGGCGGTGCCGACGGCGAAATTCTTTTGCCCAACCGTTATATCCCCAAAGATATTCCCAGCGAAGATGAAGACTGGCTCAATGTTTTCATTTATCTGGACAGCGATGACAAACTTATTGCCACCACTGAAAAACCCAAAGTTCAGGTCGGTGAATTTGCCAGTTTGAAAGTTGTTGAAGTCAACAGCATCGGCGTGTTCCTCGATTGGGGCCTGCCGAAGGATCTGCTGCTGCCTTACTCCGAAGAAAAACGCCAGATGACCGCCGGCGAGTACTGCGTGGTGCATGTCTACCTCGACAAGCACACCCGCCGCATCACCGCCACCGCGCGCCTGGATCGTTATCTGGACAAGACCCCGGCCAACTACAGCGCGGGGCAGGAAGTCGATCTGCTGGTCGCCGAAGCCACTGACATGGGCTTCAAGGCGATCATCAACAACAAGCACTGGGGTTTGATTCACAAGAATGAAATCTTCAAGTTCATGCGTGCCGGCATGCGCGAGAAAGGCTTCATCAAGGAAGTGCGCGCCGACGGCAAGATCAGCCTGAGCCTGCAACCGGTGGGGCAGGAAGCGGCCAGCAGCCTGAACTCGAAGATCCTCGCCAAGTTGCGCGAAAACGATGGCACCCTGGCCGTCAGCGACAAGAGCGATCCGGCGTTGATCAGCAGCCTGTTCGGCGTCAGCAAGGGCAACTTCAAGAAGGCCATCGGTTCGTTGTACAAAAACGGCCAGATTGTCATTCATGCCGATCGCATTGAACTAACCTGAGTCTCCCGTGGCCCATGTTGCATGGGCTTACTTGAGATCGGGTAGATGAAAAAAGCACTGATTGCCTACGTTGCCACACTGCTGGCGTTTCTTCTGCTCGACGGGCTCTGGCTCGGCGTGTTGATGGCGCCGACCTATCGCGAACTGCTCGGTTCGCTGATGCTCGAAAAACCGTTGCTGGTGCCAGCAGCGGTTTTTTATTGCCTGTACGTTTTCGGCTGTGTGGTGTTTGTGGTGCTGCCGTCGCTGACCTGGCAACGCGCCGCTCGCCTGGGGGCGCTGCTCGGGCTGGTGGCTTATGGGACCTATGACTTGACCAACTGGGCGACGTTGCGCGGATGGTCGGCACAGGTGTCGCTGATGGATTGGGCCTGGGGGACGTTTGCCACGGCGCTGGCCTGTACGGTCGGGTTCCGGGCCGCTCGCCGAAGCTGACGGCGGGCATGACGCAACAGGGCAATTGCGGGTCTTTGCCGGGCGGCAATTTCTGTCCGACTGGTTGATAATCCCTGCCATCCTTTTTCGCCCCGGACAAAGCGCCGGGGCTTTGTTTGACCTTTGGAAAAACTGCCATGTTGTGTGTGTTCGAGGTGTCGAGGTGAGCGTCAGTCGGCGCAGTGCCGACGGATTTGCCCTGCAAGTGATGATCGGCCTGTGCCTGATCTGGGGCGTACAGCAGGTGATGATCAAGTGGGCGGCGACCGACATTGCCCCGGTGATGCAGGCGGCGGGGCGGTCGGGGATTTCCGCGCTGCTGGTAGGACTGCTCATCTGCTGGAAGGGCGGTTGGGATCAGGTCGGTGCTACCTGGCGCGGCGGCTTGCTGGCAGGTGCCTTGTTCGGCCTCGAATTCCTGTTCATCTCCGAAGGCTTGCAATTGACCACGGCGGCGCACATGTCGGTGTTCCTCTACACCGCGCCGATCTTCACCGCGCTGGGTGTGCACTTCCTGTTGCCGAGCGAGCGTCTGCGGCCGGTGCAATGGTTGGGGATTTTCATGGCGTTCGTCGGGATCGCCGTGGCGTTTGCCGGCGGCGTGTCGTGGGACAACCTCGATCGCCGCATGCTGATGGGCGATGCCCTCGGCGTGCTGGCCGGCGCCAGTTGGGGCGCGACCACTGTGGTGGTGCGCGCCTCGCGCCTGTCGGAGGCGCCAGTGACCCTGACCCTGTTCTATCAACTGATCGTCGGCTTCATCGGCCTGTTGCTGATCGCGCTGCTCAGCGGCCAGATCACCCACGTCAGCCTGACCGTCGTCGCGGTGGGCAGCGTGCTGTTCCAGGGGCTGGTGGTGTCGTTCTTCAGTTACCTGACCTGGTTCTGGCTGCTGCGTCGTTACCTGGCGGCCAATCTGGCAGTGTTTTCCTTCATGACGCCGTTGTTCGGCGTCACGTTCGGCGTGGTGCTGCTCGGCGAAGAACTGAGCCTGAACTTCATCGTCGGCGCCGTCCTGGTGTTGCTCGGCATCACCTTCGTCAGCGCGGAACAGTGGGTGCGTCGGCGTTTGCGCAAAGCCCTCGGTCAGCCGTAGCCGATTTGCACGCCAGGCCGCCGGCAATCAGCAGGCCGCTGCCGGCGATCACCAGCGCCGGTTGCAGGCCACCGCTGAAGTGGCTGCTGAGCGCCGCCAGCAACGGCCCGCTGAGCTGACCGACGGCGAAGCACGCGGTGAGCAGGCCGGCGTTGCGCTGGGTCGCGTGGGGCGCCAGTTCTCGGGAGCGCTGCATCACCAGTTGCATGCAGGCCAGGAACGGCGTGCCGCACAGGATCATACCGAGTGCCAGGCCGAGGCCGCTGCCCAGCAGGCAAGCGAACACACCGGCGGCTTGCAGCCATAACGTCGCCATCAGCCAGTGCCGGGTGGTATCCGGATCGTGCCGACGCAAACTCACCAGAAACACGCCAATGGCGGCGCCGAGGCCGAAGCACGGCCAGAACAGATCGGCCTGCCATTGCCCGCGAAACTGCGCGTTGGCCATCTGCGACAGAAACGTGGCCGGGATGATGTAGCCCACGCCGTACAACGCATAAACAATCGCCAAACGCCCTATGCCACGATTTGACGAACCGATCGCAGTCGGCGCGGCCGGCACGCCGACACCCGGTTGCGGCAGGATCCGCACGATCCCCAGCAACATCACCAGCGCCACGGCGGCATAGATCAGCCACAGGGTGGCGGACGTCTGTTGCGCCAGATGTGAGAACAGCGCCAGTAACCCCGTGAGAAAAATCCCCAGCCCCGGCCCGGCAAACACCAGCGCCCCCAACCGTGGACGACCCGCCGCCGCAGCCAGTGGCTGACTCAGCGCAGTAATCATCACCAGCACCCAGGCGCTGGCCACGCCGGTGCCGAAACGCAGCAACAAATGCGACCAGAAACCGTTGGCCCAGAATGACGCCAGCGTCAGCAGCACACACAACCACAGACCGCCATGCAGGCGCCGCTGCACCTGATCCGGCCGGCGGGAAAACATCGCGTCCAGCGCACCGAGCAGATAGCCGAGGTAGTTGGCCGCCGCAATCAGACCGGCGGCAGTCAGGTCGATCTGGCCTTCACTGAGCAGGTGCGGCAGTTGCGGGGTGAGGGCGAAACGCCCGATGCCCATGGCCATCATCAGGGCAACGAAACAGGCGGATAAGCGGATCAGCGGTGACATGGTCTGAATTCCGTTGGAGGTTCGATGACCGTCAGGCTAGGACTGATTGACTTTCTTTAAAATTGAATAATAGTGAGCAACTTGTTCTGTTCAGGAGAAAAGGTTGTGGAGTTCAGCCAATTGCGGATCTTCCAGGCCGTGGCGGAGGAGGGCTCGATCACCCGCGCCGCCGAACGTTTGCATCGGGTGCCGTCGAACCTGTCGACCCGGCTTAAACAGCTGGAGGAGCAACTGGGTGTCGAACTGTTCGTTCGTGAGCGTCAGCGTTTGCAGTTGTCGCCTGCGGGAAAAGTCCTGCTGGACTACACCGGCAAACTGTTCGCCCTGCGCGATCAGGCCAGTGCAGCGGTGATGGGCGGGCAACCGGCGGGGGATTTCGTGCTCGGCACCCTGTACAGCACGGCGGCGATCCATTTGCCGGCGCTTTTGGCGCGCTATCACAAGCAGTACCCGGCGGTGAATCTGCAGGTGCAGTCCGGGCCCAGTGGCGAATTGCTCGAAGGGTTGCTCACCGGGCGCCTCGACGCCGCGCTGGTGGACGGCCCGCCACAACTGGCCGGGATCGACGGTGTGCCGCTGTGCAACGAGCGGCTGGTGCTGATCAGCGAGGCCGATCACCCGCCGGTGCGCAGCGCCAGGGATGTTGAAGGGCGGGCGGTGTTCACCTTTCGCCATGGCTGCGCCTATCGCGCGCGGCTGGAAGCGTGGTTCGCCCACTATCAGGCGGCGATGGGCCGGGCGATGGAGATCGAGTCCTATCAGGGCATGCTCGCCTGCGTGATCGCCGGCAGCGGAGTGGCGCTGATGTCGGAGTCGATGCTCGCCAGCCTGCCGGGGCGCGAAAGCGTGGCGGTGCATCCGCTGGCTGAGCCTTTTGCCAGTGCGACAACATGGCTCATGTGGCGGCGGGGCATGGCCGGTGCCAACCTCAATGCCTGGATCGAACAGCAGCAGGCGCTCTATCCCGTGGCTGGCGAGGACGTGCGGGAAACGGCTTGAACGAACGGTCAGGGATTTGGATCAATTCAGTAACAGATCATTGCGGATTTGGCCGAGCATTGCGTAGGACTTCGGACTATTATCAGTGCGAAGCGGCCTCAGAATTCCGGACGCTCAGCACCACCCTGAAGGGGGCATGACGATGAAAGAGAAAATTCAAAACTGGCTGCACGATTTGGGTGTTGCCCTCGGCTTGATCGAACCGCCTCTGCAACCGGTCCCGATTCGCACCGATGACGAACAGCGTCGGCGTCAGCCACGTCGGCGGTAATGCCCCGCTTTGAAGGATCAAAGGATTTAAACGACAAGAGATCGCCTCCGGCTGTCGCTCCACGGAGTGGCGGCCGGAGGCGATTTTTTGTTTTCAGTGACGCTCGATTTCCATCAGAAACCGGCTCAGGTCATTCACGGTTTTCGCGGTCTTGAGCATCCGGTCCTCTTCGGCGGTGAAGGCCGTCAGTCCGAATTCGTCTTCCAGATGGAAGATCAGATCTTCGATATCCGCTTTTTCCAGCCCCAGTTGCGCAAGGCTGGTGTGGTCGTCGAATTCACGGTTTTCCAGCAGGCGCAGGATGAACCGGTGCACGGCAGCACGCACGGCAGCTCTTCTCATGGCAGATCTTTACTGTGGTTGACCTGATTGAAGTACAGCAGGCCTCAGGCGTGCCGACGCAACCATTCGTCAATCATCCCGCGCAGATGCGCGCCGGAAAAACTGCCGAAGTGCCCGCCATGCACCGTGCGGATCTTCAGCCCTTGCAAGCGCCGCAGGCTGGCGGCGTAGTCGTCGAGGTTGGAATGGTAGGCGTCCTCGATCAACGGCCCGTCGTAAATGATGTCGCCGCTGAACAGGGTTTCGCTGGCCGCTTCGTAGAGGCTGATCCCGCCCGGTGAATGTCCCGGCGTGTGCAGCACCTGCAGCGTGCGATTGCCCAGGTCCAGCACATCGCCGTCCTCGACAAACCCGCTGGCCGGTGCCGCCTTGACCCGGTATTCGGCGTAACACAACGGGCAGTCCGGGTGCGCCTCGAACATGTCGTCGCCGACGAATGCCCGGCTCAGATCGTTCTCGCCATCCGGCGCTGCAAGGATGTCCGCCTCGGCGGGATGCACCAGCCGTTCGGCAAACTCGTGATGCCCGGCGATGTGGTCGAAATGGCAATGACTGGCCACCGCCACCAGCGGCCGCTCGGTCAGCCACGGCAGTTGCTCGCGCAGGCTGACCAGCCCGGAACCGCTGTCGAGCAACAGATCCTTGTCCCGCCCCTGAACATGCCAGAGGTTGCAGCGGTAGAAGGGACGGATGTACGGCTCGTGAATCAGGCGAATGCCGCCGCTCAGGGTTTGCACTTCGAACCACTGATCGCGAGAAACAATCTTCATAGGCACTTTCCTTGAGACGAAAAAAACGGGTGTGGCAACCGACGCCACACCCGCCGAAGAAAGTTGTTGCTACCGCTTCAGCTTAGATCGTGCTCGCCACGGTCGCCGGGCGACGGGAAAACAGGCTGACCAGCACAAAACTCACCAGACCCACCGCCAGGCTGTAGTAGATCGGGGTATTGGCATCCAGACCGTCCTTGAACATGAACAGCAGGGCAGTGGCGAAACCCAGGCCCATGCTGGCGATGGCGCCGGCGGTGGTCGCGCGTTTCCAGAAGATCGCGCCGATCAGCGGGATCAGCATGCCGCCCACCAACAGGTTGTAAGCCAGGGTCAGGGCGCTGATCACGTCGTTGACCACCAGCGCGATGCCCAGCACCACGACACCGGTCAGCAGGGTGAACAGACGGTTCACACCCAGGCTCGACTGTTTGCCGCCACGCAGTTTCGGCAGCAGGTCTTCGGTCAGGGTAGTGGCGGCGGCGAGCAGGCCGGCGCTGGCGGTGGACATCATGGCGGCCAATGCAGCAGCGATCACCAGGCCACGGATGCCGTCCGGCAGCGACAGTTTGACGATCGCGGCGAAGGCGTTGTTGACGTTGTCCAGATCCGGGATCAGCACGTGCGCCGCCATGCCGATCAGGGCACAGGCCAGACCGTAGAGGATGCAGTAGATGCCCGCGAAGCTACCGGCGTACTGAGCCACTTTTTCGTTCTTGACGGTGAACACCCGTTGCCAGATGTCCTGACCGATCAGGATGCCGAAGAAGTAGATCATGAAGTAGGTGATGATCGTGTCCCAGCCGATGGTGGTGAAGTTGAAGGCGGTGGCCGGCAGTTTCAGCACCAGTTCATCCCAGCCGCCGACTTTGTACAGGCAGATTGGCAACAGGATGAACATCAGGCCGACGGTCTTGATGATGAACTGGACGATGTCGGTCAGGGTCAGCGACCACATGCCGCCGATGGCCGAGTACACCACGACCACGCCACCGCCGAGCAGTACCGAAATCCAGAATGGCAGGCCAAACAGCACTTGCAGCACGGTGCCGATGGCGAGGATCGAGGTCACGCCGATCATCAGCGCGTAGGCCAGCATGATCGCCGCGCTCGCCGAGCGGGCCATCGGGTTGTAGCGTTTTTCCAGGACCTGGGTGACGGTGTAGATCTTCAGTTTCAGCAGCGGCTTGGCCAGGAACAGGTTCAGCGCCACGATGCCGCAACCCAGTGCCGCGCACAGCCAGAAACCGGAAATGCCGTGCACATAGCCCAGGCGCACGGTGCCGACGGTGGACGCGCCACCCAGAACGGTCGCGGCCATGGTGCCCATGTACAGGCTCGGACCGAGGTTGCGCCCGGCGACCAGGAAGTCCTCGTTGGTCTTGGCCTTGCGCATGCCGAAGTAGCCGAGCAAGAGCATGCCGGCGGCGTAGATGAGGACGACGAATAAATCCAAAGCCATGATGGCGTGTCTCCGATTGTCTTTTTTATGGGGTGGAACACTGTGGGAGAAGGCTGACCCCCACAGGCAATTCGTTTATTCAGGCGGCCTGACGCAGCGCCGCTTCAGCCGGCGCGTGCGCGCCTTTGCTCCTTGGATCCTTCGGGCCGTAAACCAGCGCCGGTTCCGGGAACAGGCTCAGCAGCATCAGGTACATCACCGAGGCCAGACCGAGGGTCACCAGCAGGCTGATGTCGATGCCGCCGGCCAGTTCACCGAGCGGGCCGACGAACTGCCCCGGCAGGTTGACGAAGCACAGGCCGACCGCCGCGCTCGGGATCCACGCGCCCAGACCGCGCCAGTTCCAGCCGTGGCTGAACCAATAGCGTCCGCCTTGCTCACCGCGAGTGAACACTTGCAGGTCGTCCGGGCAGTAGAAGCCGCGACGCACCACCAGGCCGATGATCATGATCACCATCCATGGGGTGGTGCAGGTGATGATCAGCACCGCGAAAGTCGACACGCTCTGCACCAGGTTCGCCGCGAAGCGCCCGATGAAGATGAAGGCAATCGACAGCACGCCGATCAGCAACGTCGCCTTGACTCGCGACAGCAGGCGCGGGAACACGCTCGACATGTCCAGCCCGGTGCCGTACAGCGAGGTGGTGCCGGTGGACATGCCGCCGATCACTGCAATCAGGCACACCGGCAGGAAGAACCAGCTCGGCGACACCGCCAGCAGACCGCCCACGTAGTTGTTGGCCGCGATGTAGTCCGGCGCCTGGATCGCCACGATGGTCGCGGTGGTCAGGCCGAACAGGAACGGGATGAAGGTGGCGATCTGCGACAGAATCACCGCCGCCATGATCCGCTGCCGCGAGGTTGCACGCGGGATGTAGCGGGCCCAGTCGCCGAGGAACGCACCGAAGGAAATCGGGTTGCTCATGGCCACCAGCGCGGCGCCGATGAACGCGGCCCAGAAGCCCGGTTGGCCGAGGCTGACGGTGCCGGCGTAGTGCGAATCGAAGGGACCGGCGAAGGCAAAGATGCCCAGCAGGAACAGCAGGCTCGCGCTCCACACCGCGACCTTGTTCACCCACAGCAGGAAGCGGAAGCCGTAGATGCACACGGTCAGCACCAGAATCGCGAACAGACCGTAGGCCAGGCCCAGGGTCAGGTCGGTTTCCGGCAGACCGATCAGGCGTTTTGCACCACCGATCAGCGCATCCCCCGAACTCCACACCGAGAGCGAGAAGAAGGCGATGGCGGTCAGCAGCGACAGGAACGAACCGACGATCCGCCCGTGCACGCCGAAGTGCGCACCGGACGACACGGCATTGTTGGTGCCGTTGAGCGGGCCGAACAGGCCCATCGGTGCGAGGATCAGCGAGCCAAGCAGCACGCCCGAGACAATCGCCCAGACGCCGGCCTGAAAGGACAGGCCGAACAACACCGGGAAACTGCCGAGCACGGCGGTGGCAAAGGTATTCGCGCCGCCGAAGATCATGCGGAACAAGTCCACGGGACCGGCGGTGCGTTCGTTGTCCGGGATCTGTTCGACCCCGTGGGTTTCAATCTGCGTAAGGCTTTGGTCGTTGTTGTTGTTATTCATGATCTGCTCCGATCATAAAGGCGCGCTCATCGTGCGTGAGGCGTCACCTGTTTGGCTAAGGGGGTGGCAGCCCTTCCGGCATTGCGGACAAATGTTCGTGGCAGGCCAGCCAATGGCCTTGTTGTTCTAGGCTCGACGCTTGTTTCCTGAAAACAATCGTCTCGCGCTCCTGGCTGAAGTGTTGCTCCCCTTGCATGCGCAGCTCGGTGGCCACGTCATGAATGAAAATCGCCACGTCACCCTGCAGGCTGACAAAGGCGTTGCTCGAGGTGCAGGACAGCACCTCAAAGCCATCCTCGGCGCGCCAGCTGTCCCACAACGCCTGATAGGCATCGCGCGACAGCAGGGGCTGTTCGAGGGTGTAGAACACGAAGCTGGCATCGGCGCTGAACGCGCCGAAGTACGCTTCGCGATCGTTGCGGGCGAAGGCGGACACCAGATCGGCGGCCGCTTTCAGAACCTGATCACGTTCGTGCATGACCCGACCCTCAGCGGTGGACCACGCCCGGCAGTACGCAGAGCATTTCGTACAGCAGGTTGGCGGCCAGCAGCGAGGTGTTGCCGGTGGTGTCATAAGCGGGCGAGACTTCTACCAGATCGCAGCCGATCAGGTCGAGGCCCTGGCAGCCGCGAACGATTTCAATCGCCTGAATGGTCGTCAGACCGCCGATTTCCGGGGTGCCGGTGCCCGGCGCCCAGGCCGGGTCAATGCCGTCGATGTCGAAGCTCAGGTACACCGGGCCGCCACCGACTTTCTCGCGCACTTCGGCCATCAGCGGTGCCAGCGACTGGTGCCAGCACTCTTCGGCCTGCACCACGCGGAAGCCCTGATCGCGGCTCCAGTTGAAGTCGTCAGCGGTATAGCCCTGTGCCCGCAGACCGATCTGCACCACGCGGTCGCAGTCCAGAAGACCTTCCTCGACCGCACGACGGAAGGTCGTACCGTGGGCGATTTTCTCGCCGAACATGTGATCGTTGACGTCAGCATGAGCATCGATGTGCACCAGACCGACCTTGCCGTGCTTTTTGTGGATGGCGCGCAGGATCGGCAGGGTGATGGTGTGGTCGCCACCCAGGGTCATCGGAATCACGTTGTGCTCGAGGATGTTGTCGTAGGCTTCTTCGATGATGCGCACGGCATCGAGCAAGTTGAAGGTGTTGATCGCCACGTCACCGATGTCGGCGACCGACAGCGAATCGAACGGTGCAGCGCCGGTGGCCATGTTGTACGGGCGGATCATCACCGATTCGGTGCGGATGTCGCGCGGCCCGAAGCGGGTGCCGGGGCGCAGCGAAGTACCGATGTCCAGTGGCACGCCGACGAAGGCGGCGTCCAGGCCGGCAGCGGTCGGTACATGGGGGAGTCGGAGCATGGTGGCGATGCCGCCGAAGCGCGGCATTTCGTTGCCGCCCAGTGGTTGGTGAAGAATCTTGTCCACGGGTAGGGCCTCATCGTCTTTGTTTTATTTATGTCGGCGCACCGCATTCGCAAGGTCACGGCCACCGCTGTGGGCCGATTCTGCGAAATGTAGTGGGGCGGAAGAATCGCTACGGGCAAATACTTAGTTCAGAAATTTCTAAACTAATGAGAGGTAGATGGATAGACTTCTCGCTGATCGTTCCCACGTGGAGCGTGGGAACGATCTATGGAGAACGATCCTTGGAGTAGACATGGCCAACGCTTTACCCGACCTGAAACTGTTGCGCATCTTTGTCAGCGTCGTGCGCCATCAGGGGTTTGCCAACGCGCAGCAGGAACTCAACCTGTCGACTTCGGCGATCAGCACCTACATGAGCCAGCTCGAAGCCGCGCTGGGTCTGGTGCTGTGCCATCGCGGGCGCGGCGGTTTCAGCCTGACCAGCAAGGGCGAGCTGTTCCATCAGGAAACCCTGCGCCTGCTGGCCGAGCTCGAAGGTTTCGAGCAATACGCCGCCGCGCTCAAGGGTGAATTGCGCGGCACCCTCAATCTGGGGGTGATCGACTCCACGGTCAGCGACAAGGCCTTGCCGTTCGCCGAAGCCATCGGTGCCTACAGCCAGGAACACCCGGCGGTGCATTTGCATCTGTCGGTGATGAGCCCCTACGAACTGCAACTCGGCGTGCAGGACAATCGCCTCGACCTGGCCATCGGGGCGTTTTCCACGCGCATGAGCGGTCTGGTGTACATGCCGCTGTATCGCGAACAGCATTGGCTGTATTGCAGCAACCGGCACCCGCTTTTCAACGAACGGCGGATTCCCGAACAGGTCATCACCCAGCAACGCATGGTCGGACGCGGTTACTGGAGCCAGGCCGAACTGGCCCGTCACGGTTTCAAACACAGCGCCGCGACCGTGGAAAGTATGGAAGCGCAGCTGATTCTGGTGCTGTCCGGCGCCTACATCGGTTACCTGCCGGAGCACTACGCCCAGGCCTGGGCCGACAAGGGCGACCTGCGGGTGCTGCTGCCGGCCACCTTCGGCTATCAGGCGCCGTTTTCCATGATCATGCGCCGTGGCCGCAGCCGCGAGCCGCTGATCCAGACCTTCCGCGACTTGCTCAAAGCGCAGCTCAATCAGGCATAAGACAATGTCCAGACCCCAATGCCCGCGCTGCCTGCGCCCACAAAACCACTGCCTGTGCCCGCTGATCCCGAGCCTCGACAGTCGCACCCGGGTGTTGCTGTTGCAGCATCCGAGCGAGGTCAGTCACGCGCTCAACACCGCTCGGCTGGCGGCGCTCGGTTTGAACAATGCCGAACTGATCGTCGGCGAGGTGTTCGAGGATCTGCCCGCGCTGTTGAATCGCCCGGGGTATCGGGCGCGGTTGCTGTTTCCGGCGGACGATGCGCAGCCGATGCAGGCTTACGCCGCGTCCGATGAGCCGCTGTTGCTGGTGGTGCCGGACGGCACCTGGCGCAAGGCGCGCAAGATGCTGCACCTCAATCCCTTGCTGGCGGCGTTGCCACGGGTGACGCTGGCGGAAGGCGGGGTTTCGCGGTATCGGCTGCGCAAGGCACCGGGGCCGGGGGCGTTGTCGACGATCGAGGCGATTGTGCAAGCGTTGCAGACGCTGGAAGCGCCAGCGTCGTTCGAGCCGCTGCTCAAACCGTTCGAGGCGCTGATCGAGGGGCAGATTGCGGCGATGGGGGAGGCGACTTTCCAGAAGAATCACGGAGGCTGATCGGACGGGTACTGATCGTTCCCACGCGAAGCGTGGGAACGATCACAAGCTCCGGATAATTAGCGTTCGCGCATCGCCTCGGTCCGGGCCTTGAGCACCGGTTTGAGCAGGTAATCCAGCACGCTTTTCTCCCCGGTGATGATGTCCACCGTCGCCACCATCCCCGGAATGATCAGCAGCGGTTTCACATCCCCGCCCAGGTGGTTTTTGTCGGTGCGCACCTGGATCAGGTAGAAGCTGTTGCCCTTGTCATCGGTAATCGTGTCGGCACCGATCAGCTCAAGTCTGGCGCTGAGCCCGCCATAGATCGTGTAGTCGTAGGCGCTGAACTTGACCATGGCTTTCTGGCCCGGATGCAGGAACGCCACGTCCTGCGGTCGGACCTTGGCTTCGATCAGCAGGTTGTCTTCCAGCGGCACGATTTCTACCATGTCGCTGCCCGGCTGCACCACGCCGCCGATGGTGTTGACCTTCATTTGCTTGATCACCCCATGCACCGGCGAGGTCACGGTGGTGCGGCTGACGCGGTCGTCGATGGCGATGCTCGACGCGGTGATTTTCGACAGGTCGGTGCGTTTCTCGTTGAGCTCCTTGGCCGCTTCGGAGCGGAAGGTCTGTTCCGATTCGTCGATCTTGCTGCGGATCTCGGCGATGGCCGATTCGGCACGGGGAATCGCCAGTGTCGTGGCGTTCAATGAACCGCGAATTTCCACGGCGCTGCGCTTGAGCCGCAGGATCTCCACCGGCGACACGGCACCGGTCTTGACCAGTGGTTCGGACATGTTCATTTCCTGGTTGACCAGCGCCAGGCTCGAACTGTATTGCCCCTGTTTCGAGCGAAACTCCGCCAGCTCCTGAGTCTTCTGCCGCAGTTGTTCACTCAGAGTGCGCTGTTCGCTGGCCAGCCGCCGTTGCCGTTGTTCGTACAGCGACCGCTCGTCCTCAGCCACTTGCGGGGCCTTGGCGATCACCTCGTCCGACAGCTTGAACGGCCGGCCTTCGGCTTCGGCGGACAAGCGTTCGACCTGTGCGGTCAGGGCATAGCGATCGGCCTCGCTCTCACCCTTGTTCGACAGAAACCGCGTGTCGTCCAGGCGCAGCAGTTTGTCGCCCTTGTCGACCATCTGCCCTTCGCGCACGAAGATCTCGGTGACGATCCCGCCCTCGAGGTTCTGGATCACCTGGACTTTGCTCGACGGAATCGCCTTGCCTTCGCCCATGGTCACTTCCTGCAACACCGCGAACTTGGCCCAGACCAGCGCACTGATGAGCAGCGCCGCTGCCAGCCACACGGTAATCCGCGACCAGCGCGGCGAGTCCTGCAACGAAGCGCTGGCCGTTTCCGGCATGAATTCGGCTTCGGCGCTTTTACCGAAACTGTCGAAGTACCCGCGGGGTTTTGAAGAGGAGGAAGCAGACATGGGGCAACTCCTAGACCGCTGCCGAGCCGACCCGGCCCTTGCGCAGTGCATCGATGACCGCTTCTTTCGGACCGTCGGCGACGATCCGGCCGTTGTCCAGCACCAGCAACCGGTCCACCAGGCTCAGCATCGAGGTGCGGTGGGTGACCAGCAGCAAGGTTTTGCCCTGCACCCAGCCGTGCAGTTTCTGGCGCAGGACGTCTTCGCTGCTGTTGTCCATGGCGCTGGTGGGTTCGTCGAGCAGCATGATCGGCGGGTCGAGCAACAGCGCCCGCGCCAGCAACACCGCCTGACGCTGGCCACCGGAGAGCAATTGCCCGCGCTCGCCCACCGGCCGGTCGAAGCCTTGCGGATGCTGCCGGGCCAGCTCGGTGACGCCGGTCAGTTCGGCCACTTCGAGCATCCGTGAGTCGCTGATATAGCGGGCGCCGAGGGTCAGGTTGTCGCGCAGGCTGCCGGCCAGCAGCGGCAGGTCATGGGCGACGTAACCGATCTGCTGGCGCAGGTCGGCGACATCCAGTTGCCGCAGGTCGAGACCGTCGAGCAGCAATTGGCCTTCTTCCGGTTCATAGAAACCCATTACCAGCCGCGCCAGGGTGCTTTTGCCCGAGCCGCTGCGGCCGATGATGCCGATCCGTTCACCGGGTTTGACGCTGAAGCTGACGTTGCTCAGAGCCGGGGCGTTCTGGCCGTTGTAGTGGAAGGTCACCGCGTTGGCCTCCAGCGCGCCTTGCAGTTGCGTGCGCTCCAGTGGCCGTTGTTTGCCATCGCGCTCCTGGGGCAGGGACATCAGCGCGTCGGTGCTTTTCATGGTCAGTTGCGCTTGCTGGTAACGGGTAATCAGCCCGGCGATCTGGCCGAGCGGCGCGAGCACGCGGCTGCCGAGCATGTAAGTCGCCACCAGTGCGCCGACGCTGAGATTGCCGGCGATGATGCTGTAGACCCCGGCCACAATCGTCGCCATCCCCGAAAACTGCTGGATGAACAACGTGCCGTTGGTGGCCAGCGCCGAGAGGTTGCGCGCATGGCTGTCGAGGCGGGTGAGGGCGCCGTGGGTGCTTTCCCATTTGTGCTGGCGCTCGCTTTCGGCGCTGCACGCCTTGAGGGTTTCCAGGCCACCGAGGGTTTCGATCAGCAACGCCTGACGCTCGGCGCCGAGGCTCAGGCTTTTCTGCACGGTGTCGCGCAGACGGGCCTGAATGATCATTGCGAAAACAATGGTGATCGGAAACGCCAGCAACGGAATCACCACCAGCCAGCCACCGAGCAGGCCGATGACCACCAGCATCAACACCACGAAGGGCAGGTCGATCAGGCTGGTCAGGGTCACGGCAGTGAGAAACTCCCGCAGGCCCTGGAAGTCGTGAATGCTCTGGGCGAAACCGCCGATGGTCGCCGGCCGGGCCTTCATCGCCATGCCGGTGATGCGCTCGAATAAGGTCGCGGAAAGGATCACATCGGTTTTTTTGCCGGCAGTGTCCAGCAGGTGCGCGCGCACCACGCGCAGCACCAGTTCGAACCCGGTGCCGATCAGCAGACCGATCGCCAATACCCACAGGGTCGACGTGGCCTGGTTCGGCACCACGCGGTCGTAGGTCTGCATGACGAACAGCGGCACCATCAGGCCCAGCAGGTTGATCAGGAAGCTGGCGAGGATCGCGTCGCTGTACAGCCATTTCGACAGCTTCAGGGTGTCGCGAAACCACGCCTGCACCCGTGGCACCAACGGTGAACGCAGGTCTTCCAGTTCATGCCGTGGGCGGGCGAACAAGGCCTGGCCGCTGTAGTGTTCGGTGAGCTCTTCGCGGCTGACCCATTGCTCGCCGCCGTCGGCTTCACTGGGCAGGATCAGCGCCTTGCCGTCTTCGCTAAAGCGCCGCAGCACCGCCGTGCGCCCGTTATCCAGCAGCAACAGTACCGGCAGGTTCAGCGGTGAAATGTCCTTGAGTTCCCGGCGCAGCAAGCGCGCCTGCAACCCGGCCCGGGCTGCGGCGCGGGGCAGCAGGTCCAGGCTCAGGCGTTGTTTGTCCAGGGGCAGCCCGGCGCTCAGGCTGGCGCGGCTGACCGTCGCGCCGTGGAGTTTGCAGAGGATCAACAGACCGTCGAGCAACGGGTCATCGAAGCTCAGCCGCGGATCGATCCCGGTGTTCCCGCCTCCGGCCATGCTGGTCATATTGATCGCTCCCCTGTTACCGCTTCATTGGGATTACTTGATCGTTCCCACGTTCTGCGTGGGAATGCCTCTAGGGACGCGGAGCGTCCAGTGACGCGGAGCATCACGGGCTGCATTCCCACGCGGACGGTTCGACGTGGGAACGATCAGACACAGCCTTCGACAGAGTGGTTATTTCAGCTCGGGCAGGCGTGCTTCGTTCTTCACCTCGGTCGCGGCAATCGCATCGGCGGGCAGCACGACCCGTTGCTTGCTCAACAACTGGCCCATGTTCGCCAGCACGCGGTACATCGAATATTCCTCGGTGTAGCGGATTTCGGTGTAGCGACGGTTGGCGTTGTACAGCTCGTTTTCACTGTCGAGCACGTCCAGCAGGGTGCGCTGACCGAGGCCGAACTGATCCTGATAGGCGGCGCGTACGCGCTTGGTGGTCTCGGCGTATTCGCGGGCGGTCGGGGTCTGTTTCCTGGCGTTGAGCATGGCGTTCCAGGCCAGATGAATGTTCTCGTTGAGCTGGCGCAGGGCGTTGTTGCGGATGTCCATCGCCTGGTTGATCTGGTGCGCGTCGGAGGCCAGTCGCGCCTTATCGCTGCCGCCACGGAACAGGTTGTAGTTCATCACCACGCCGACCCGCCATTCGTTGTCGTGGCCCTCGTCGCCCTGCACGTTGTTGTTGGCACCGACGGCCGCTTCTGCGTCGAAGCGTGGGTAGAACGGCGACTTGGCAACTTCATATTGGCTCTCGGCCGATTGCACGTCGGCCTGGGCGGATTTCAGGTACGGGTTGTTCTCGACCATGCTCTGCTGGGCTTCAGGCAGGGTGGCGGGCAATTCGCCGCGGGTCGAGGCCGGGGTCTCCAGCTCATCGGGCATGCGTCCGACCACGCTGTAGAAGTTCGACTCGGCGTCGGCCAGATCGACTTCGGCGGTGTCGAGGTTGTTCTGCGCCAGCGCCTTACGGGCCACCGATTGATCGGAGTCGGCGGTGCTGCCCACCCCGCGCTCGGTGCGCAGGCCGATCTGGTCGTTGACCCGCAAGTGCGCCTGCAGGTTGTTCTTGGCCAGGGTCACCAGTTCGCGACGCTTGAGCACTTCGAGGTAGACCTCGATGGTGCGCAGGGCCAGGTCCTGGGCGGTGCCTTGTGCGTAATAGGCACGCGAGTTGGAAACGCCCTTGGTGCGCTCGACCTCGTTGGCGGTGTTGAAGCCGTCGAACAGCATCTGCCGCAGACGCAGCTCGGACTGGGTGTAGTTGAGGATTTCGGTGTGATGGTTACCGAAGGCCCGGGTATTGGTGTTGTCGCTGTAACCACGCCCGTAAGAAGCGTTCAGATCCACCGACGGATAGAAGCCGCCCTTGGCAACCTTCACCTGTTCATCAGCCGACAGGCGCGCATCCACGCGCGAAGCCAGTTCGGGGTGAGTGGCGATGGTGCTCTGGATCGCTTCGGTGAGGTTCATGGCCTGGGCTTGGGAAGTGCAAGCCATGGCCAGCAAAACCGCGCTGCAGAGGGGGGTTAGTACGCGCATGGGGTGCATCTCCCTGAGTCCTGATGGTGTTCCGCTGTCGCCAATTTATTGACGATATTTTTAGTAGAAAGCGTTTCATGCTTGTAACAACAGAGCTAAGAACATCCTGAAGCGTAGCTAAGAAAAAATTTTCATATGGGTTATGCCAAAAAAAACTTATGCGGTTGGCCAAATCCAGCACATTGTTCCACTCGAAAGCCTTTGTTTTATGCGCGTCAGGGAGCACAGAAAGGCTTGAGGAAAGTTCCACTCACTTTGCGACATACGGCGAAGTACTGCTAAAGGGGAGGGACGCGTAGCGGCTGATGAGCGACATTTTTTTGTCACTCGGGTGATTCACCACCGTTACGTAGCGTTAGTGGGCCTGCTGCAATGAACAGAGATTCCAAGTGCCTGACGGCGCTGGCGTTTCCGGATTTGCGCAACCTGCGAAACGAACTGTCGAGGTGCGAGCGTCGCCCCGACAACCCGCTTGAGCCATGGGCTGCTTCGCGAACCAGCGCCGACGGTGGTCGGCAGCGGAGGAATGCACATGGCAACGCTCATCGGGATCGTCACTAAAGTCATTGGTCAGGTTTTCGCTCAGTCGGCGGACGGCACGCGTCGCGCACTGGTCGAAGGCGATCGTCTGTTTGCAGGGGATCAATTGATCACCGGGGCGCAGGGCGCGGTTGCCGTCCATCTGCAAAACGGCCAGGAACTGACCCTCGGCCGCGACAGCAGCCTGACCATGACCGGCCAGTTGCTCGCCGATCAGGCGGCCCACGTCAATGCCCCGGAAGCGGTGACCCCGAGCGAGTCGCAACTGACCGACGTCGAACAGATCCAGAAAGCCATTGCCGCCGGCGATGACCCGACCCAGACCGCCGAAGCGACGGCGGCCGGGCCCGGCGCCACCGGTGGTGCGCCGGGCGCGCTGGGTGGCGGCCACAGTTTTGTGTTGCTGACCGAAGTGGCGGGCCGGGTCGATCCGGTCATCGGTTTCCCCACGGCCGGTTTCAACGGTATTCCCGAGTTTCCCGAAGAACGCCATAACGCTGTGATCGACAACGGTGACGGCCAGGCCGCCCCGATTGTTCCGCCACCACCGCCAGTCAACAACCCCGTCACACTCACCGGGCTGTCTGTTGCCGGTGGCGAATTGAATCTCAACGAAGCCAATCTGCCCGACGGTTCTGCCGCCAACCCTGGCGCGCTGACCCAGACCGGCAGCTTCACGGTGTCGGCGCCGGACGGCCTGAGCAGCCTGAGCATCGGTGGCATCAATGTGATTGTCGGCGGCGTGCCGATCGGTTTCCCGCAATCGATCACCACCCCACTGGGCAACACCCTGACCATCACCGGCTACAACCCGGCCACCGGCACGGTCAGCTACAGCTACACCCTCAACGGCAACGAAACCCACGCGGCGGGCGACGGTGCCAATAATCTCAGCGAACAGTTCACTGTGATTGCCGGCGACAGCAATGGCGACAAGGCGACTGGCACGCTCGACGTCAACATTACCGACGATGTCCCGAAAGCGTTCGATGACAACAATGGCACGGCGTCAGAGACCCAACTGACCCTGACCGGCAACGTGCTGACCAATGATGTGCAAGGCGCCGACCGTGTGCCCGTCGGCGAAAACGCCGGCCCGATCACCGCCGGCACGTTCACCGGGACTTACGGCACGTTGGTGCTCAACGCCAACGGCACGTACACCTACACCCTCAACACCAACGATGCAGACTTCAAGAACCTGCACGGCGGTGGCAACGGCACCGAGACTTTCACTTACACCCTGACCGATGCCGACGGCGACACCAGCACCGCCAACCTTGTGTTGCAAATCCACAACAACGACGACCCGGTGATCATCAACGGCCTCGACGTGAACGGCGGCGAACTCACCGTCTACGAAAAAAACCTCGGCGACGGCAGCAGCCCCGATGCTCCAGCCCTGACCCAAAGCGG